>CAYGKO010000007.1:0-19235 GCA_964350735.1 uncultured Candidatus Saccharibacteria bacterium | reverse complement strand
ACCCCCACCCCCAGCTCCGGATCTTGTGGCAGACAGCCCAACTAAGACGGGTGGTACAAACTCAACAGGTTCTAGGAGTCATTCGTTTAGCGGAGTAATGAGAAATGACGGCTCACTCAGTAGTGGGGGGTTTGATTATCAGTTTGAGATTGATTATGGAAGGAACAATTCTGTCGATGTGACCATTAATCCTGCAAATGGGGCCAGTATCACTGCAGGTGGAAGCCGTTCGGTAGCAGGATCGCAAACAATTGATATGCCCGCCGGAAATCACCGAGTGCGTCTAGTGCAATCTCCAGTAATAAGCAACGACTCTGACCCAAGTAATAATGAATCAGGGTGGACAAACTTCACCGTCGCTGACAATGCTGACGTGTCGCTGAGCACAATCCCGAGTAGTATCGTAATAAGCGACTCTGCAACTCTACGATGGGAGGTCAGTAAAGCTTCGAGTTGTACCGCTAGCGTAAATCCGGTTGCAAATGCAGGTAGCTGGACTGGTAGTAAAACGTCAACAGACGGAATTTATACTCAATCTGTAACACCACTAGCAATAGGTACATATACCTACTCACTCGCATGTAATGGTGTTGGTGCAGGCGCATCAGCTTCAGACAACGCCACTCTTGCTGTACTTGGTCCGGTCTGTACCCCAGCTCAGGTGTTAACTGGTGATAGTTCATTGATTAGAAGCGGTGAGTCAGTTGAACTTACATTCTCAGCGGCAAATGATTTTGTTAACTGTGACCTGACTGGTCCAGGTGCTCCGGGTGCGTACAATGCTATGTCTTGCGGGGAGACACTAACGGTTAATCCAACAAATACTGCGACCTATAGATTGCAGTGTGATGATGGTACAGATGAGTCGTTCAAAGTAAACGTTCTGCCGGCTATCCAGGAGACGTAGAATTAAATGATAGTAGCAAGGGAAACAATAAAACCACCGTGAGGTGGTTTTATTGTTTCCTTAAAGAAAGTGATTGAGTGTCTAGTTTTATTGCTAGTCACCTGATGTCTTGGTATGTCTTGGTAACACTATAAACCATCAGCTGATCCTTCTACAAATTTTTGTCGTTCATCGGCGGCATTGATGATGAGGGCTTTGAGACCACGGGGGTCTGGCATGTAGCTGGTTTTGAACTCTTCGTTACTGCCGCCAGCGGTTTGAGCTTCAATCGTTCCAAAGTTAAGTAGGGTAGGGATAATGCCAGTGACCTCAATGTTCATGTCTTGTAGTCGTTCAAGACGGAACGAACTGAGAAATCGACTAAAGAAACCACGTTGATCGATCGATACAATGCGCCTGCTGGTGATGGTCCAGAGATCGAGGTAGTGGTCAGTCCAGTAATTTGCCATTAGCATCCAGCAAAACAAAAGCCAAACTAAATAAGCAAAGCCGAGCAGCTGGCTAGAGTTTGAGATCTGGTCGGTGATAGTAGCGTTCATTGATTCAATGTCTGAGAATACATTGCGGACAATTGCCAGCACTACTAAAGGTAAGATGGCGAGAAAAAATACAGTAGTGACTCTGGTTACAATAATCCACCAGTGTTTGCGTACCGTGAGCAAAATCTGTTCGTCGTCCTCAAGTTTAATACGTTCGTATAACATACTTATATTGTTAGCAATAAAATAGCCATACTAATCAGGAGTAGTCCGCCCACAGTGTTGTAAATAATAGTTGCCAGCAGGGGTACTGATCGTTCAGTGCCATAGGTGAACCAGTGATAGGTAGCAATAATACTGTGTAAAATAAAAATAATAACTAATACGCCAAGGATGTACCATAGTATTTCAACCACGGACACGTTCATGTTTTCTGGATTGAAAAGCTGAATTTCGTTCATAAAATTATTGTAGCACCAATACGGAGTAACGTTCGACGTTGTATTGGTCGCTGTGGGTTGTGGTGGCAAAGCCGCTGCTTTTACCGAGGGTTTGAATAGCTGCTGATTGTTCGGGCTCGTGTTCGATCCACAGTTGACCCTGTTGGTGTAAATATTGAGGCGCTTGCGTGATGATTTTCTCTATGAGTTCCATACCGTCCATACCGCCGTACAGAGCAGTGTGTGGCTCAAAAGTGGTAACTGAAGTCTCGGCGCGGTCGAGGACCGGGTCGATGTATGGAGGGTTTGTCAGAATGTGGTGATATTTTTTCATTGGAATGTCGACGAAGAGATCGCTGGTGTAGATATGGTAGCGAGTATCATTGATCTCATTTTCGTGTAAGTTTTTCTTGATAGTGTTGCTATGGAGTGGTTCAATCTCTACAAAGTCTACGGTGACTTGTGGTAATGATTTGAGTATCGCGACGCCAATACAGCCGCTGCCAGCACACAAATCCAACACAGATCTAGGGTTTTCTGCCGGTGACATCTCTGTAATACATCGCTTGGTCCAGTATTCTGTTTCAGGACGAGGAATGAGTGGCTTAGAATCGAGATGGATGGTGCAGTCTAGGAAGGGAATAGAACCAATGATATAGGCCAGCGGTTCGCCAGCGCTGAGACGCATGCAATCTGCCAGGAAAGCTGCGCTTTCCTGGCCTTGATATTTCTCACGTAATAGCCAGTGTTCATCTTTTGTCATGATATTACTCTCTATGCTATGCTGTTTTGCGTATGAATACAACTAATCAGCCAATATTGGAGATTAAAAATCTCACTAAAATATATGGTTCAGGAAAGGATGAAAAGAAAGCAGTGGATGATATTTCGCTATCGATCAAACGAGGAGCGTTTTATGGACTCTTAGGTCCCAACGGGGCTGGGAAGAGCACGACGATTCATTGTATAACTGGCATTGCTCAGCCTACCTCGGGAGAGATTTTGGTTGATGGTACGAATGTCGTTGATGATTACAAGACAGCCCGCACTAAGGTGGGACTGTCGCCACAAGAATTTAACGTTGATATTTTTGCTACGCCAGAACAGCTGATGGATTATATGGGTGGGTATTACGGTATTAAAGCGGCAGATCGAAAAGAACGGGTCGATGAATTGATTACTCGTTTTGATCTTGAGGAACACAGAGATGTAAAATTTCAGAAGCTGTCTGGCGGGCTTAAGCGGCGAGCGATGTTAGGGCGGGCTCTAGTGCATTCACCCGACTTATTAATCCTTGATGAACCGACCGCTGGGGTGGATGTGGAGCAGCGACATGATCTGTGGGAATATTTAAAAGAAATGAACGAACGGGGGAAGACGATTATTCTGACTTCTCACTACCTCGAAGAGATTCAATATCTTTGTAAGGATATTGCGATCATTAATCACGGTAAAATCGTAGCTGAAGGTACAAAGGAAGAGTTTATGAAAGATGGCAAGAGTATCGAGGAGCGATATTTGGAGATTACTAGAGCTGATAATACACGAAACTAATATGATCAACTGGATTGGACTCTATACGATGTTTCGTCGTGAAGTGCAGCGCACGATGCGGGTGATGATACAAACGTTAGTGGCACCAGTTATTTCTGCTGGTTTGTACATCTTTATTTTTGGTAGTGTGATTGGAACTCGAATCGATGATTTTGCTGGGGTGCCGTATATCTCGTTTGTATTTCCTGGGGTGCTGATGCTCTCAATTATCAATTCGTCTTTTGCTAGCGCCTCGAGCTCTCTTTATTTCATGCGGTTTACTCGGGGGATTGAAGAGATTCTTATTTCACCATTCTCATACCTAGAGATGCTTATTGGTTTTGTCGGCAGTGCTATCACCCGTGCGATGATGGTGGCGTTCTTGATCCTCGGTGTTGGTTTCTTGTTTGGGGCGGTGCAGCTCGTAAATCCTTTAGCCTTTATACTATATGTGGCGGCAATCGCTGCTATCTTCGCGATGTTGGGTATTTTGGTGGCATTGTGGGCAGACGGTTTTGAACAGCTACAAGTGCTCAATACCTTCGTTATTACACCACTGACGTATCTGGGTGGTATCTTCTACTCGATTACATTTCTGCCTGAGACAGCCGCTATGATTACTCGGTTCAATCCATTCTTTTATTTTGCTGACGGAGTCCGCAGTAGTATGATTGGATATAGTGAGGCTAATTCTATGGTGGGAATTATTATTATTGCTGGCTTGGTAGTTGGACTAGGGTTGCTTGTAAACTATCTCTTTAGCATTGGGTGGCGGATTCGTTCATAGTTTGCTCACAGGGTAGAGCTGTCATTGCGTAAGACTTTGATACACTAGAGGCATGAATGATCCACAAATGTTGTACGCAACAGCAGCCAAGCTCTTGGCTCCAAAGAAAGGTATTTTAGCAGCCGATCAAAGTGCTCGTACCATGAACAAGCAGTTGGCTAGTATTGGTGTGGCTGAAGAGCCAGAAATGCGCCGTCAGTACCGTCAACTCCTGTTTACGACAGAAGGTATCGAACAGTATGTTTCGGGTGTCATTATGTATGATGCCAGTATTCATAATCAGACTGATGACGGGACTATGTTTGTAGATGTCCTGATCTCAAAAGGTATCGTGCCGATCATCAAGGTTGATGGCAGTACTACGCCGCACACTGGCTTTGAGGGAGAAGTGGTAACTCAAGGTCTTGAT
Source organism: uncultured Candidatus Saccharibacteria bacterium (assembly GCA_964350735.1). Classification (GTDB taxonomy): domain Bacteria; phylum Patescibacteriota; class Minisyncoccia; order Phycocordibacterales; family UBA918; genus OLB19. The sequence goes on along the minus strand of CAYGKO010000007.1, from coordinate 14,680 downwards.
GGTTTGGCTGATCGTTTGAAAGATTATTACGAACTAGGCGCTCGAGCGGCAAAATGGCGGTCAGTTATTACAATTTCTGATTCGACTCCAACTGAACAGAATATTCTCTTTGATTGTATTCAACTCGCACGCTACGCAGCACTTTGTCATGAGGCGGGGATTGTTCCGATTGTAGAACCGGAAGTTATCTTTGCCGGGAATCACGACATTGCGCGAGCCGAAGAAGTGACTACGATGGTACTCAAGAAGTTGTTTGAGATCTTAACGTGGTACAAAGTGGATCTGAAAGCAGTGATTCTTAAATCGAGTATGGTTTTGGCTGGTAGCGAACAATCACATCAGTCTACTCCAGAAGAAGTAGCTGAGGCGACTATGCGCACCTTTGATAATAGTGTACCGCATGAAATTCCCGGAATCGTATTCCTGTCAGGGGGACAAACTCCAGAACGAGCGACGGCAAACCTAGACGCCGTAGCTGATATAGAGAAAGCCCGTGGTGGACTACCTTGGGAACTGGCTTTCTCATTTTCTCGTGGCATTGAGCAGCCAGTCCAAGAAGTGTGGCGTGGAGATGTGGCAAATATTCCAGCTGCCAAAACAGCACTACTTGAACGTCTCAAGCTCAATAGCTTAGCTGATCAGGGTACGTACGAAGGGGAAGGGTAACGAAAAATGATTGATAAAAAAAGACCGAGAGTGAAGCTCTCGGTCTTTTTTGTTATTTCTTTTGCTTGTAGTTGGTATGACTCTTTGAAATTGGATTGTACTTTCGTTCTTCGTGTTTCTTGCTCGGATCTTTCTTGTTTTTGTTATTGAAGGTCGTGTAATACACGTGGCCTTTGCCAACGCCATTTTCATCTCCAGCAGAAATCATTCTTATGAGTCGATCTTGTGACATATGCGCGAGATATTACCAGATAATAGTATTCTGGTCAATCATTTTTAGGGTAATACACAGTTATAATAAGCGCCAAAATGGGGCGTGGTATCATGTCGGTAGCTGCTGCGCTCATAATACGTTTTTGGTCTTTATTTTTTCTATACGTTGCCAGTGGCTGATATGACATGAAAGTACTTACTTTTGGCTGGGATTTTCCTCCAGCACGTAACGGCGGACTTGGTGTTGCGTGTTTTGGTCTGACTCGAGAGCTGGCACGAGCTGGTGTTGAGGTTATTTTTGTATTACCAAAAAAGCAGAAAGTAATTGGTACACCGCGCTTTATTTTTGCTGATTCAGGTAGATCAGTCCGGGTAAAAGAAGTCCCTTCAAGTGCTACACCGTATCACGCGTCTGGGTCAGAATATCTTTCGTATGATGAGTGGGGAAATCCCATCGCCCGGCGATCAACCTTGCTGGAAGAAGTGTACGCCTTTGCAGATAGAGCAAAACAGATCGCCCTAGACGAAGATTTTTCTATTATTCATGCGCATGACTGGACTTCGTATTTAGCTGGTGTAGTAGCAAAAAAAGCAACCGGCAAGCCGCTGATGTTACACGTGCACGCTACTTCTTTTGATCAAGCAGCGGGGGACTACGTGGATCCAGAAATCTATAAGATTGAGAAGACAGGCTTTGCGATTGCCGACACCATAGTGACCGTAAGTGAGTTAACTAAGCAGATGATCGTGGCTCGTCACGGCGTACATCCAGATAAAATCACCGTGGTACATAACGGGTGTGACATCACGGAGCCAGAGATTCATCCTCCTACCCTAGTAGAACTTAAAAAGCAGGGTAAAAAAATTGTTCTCTACCATGGACGGATTACGATCCAGAAGGGAGTAGATTACTTTGTGCAAGCAGCAAAGAAAGTATTTGAAGTGTACCCAGACGTTGTGTTTGTTATTTCTGGCTGGGGAGATATGGAAGCCCAGATCATTCAACAGGTCGGAGCAGCAGGTTTGTCAGGAAAAGTAATTTTTGCTGGGTCACTCTGGGAAGAAGAACGGGACCGCATGTATCAAAGTGCTGACCTTGTCGTCATGCCGTCAGTTTCTGAGCCCTTTGGGTTGGTGCCGCTTGAAGCAATGGTGCATGGCACTCCTTCACTTATTTCAAAGCAGTCAGGGGTTGGTGAGGTGTTGACCCATGTCTTGAAGGTTGATTTTTGGGATATTGACGAGATGGCAAATAAAATTGTAGCCGCCTTGAAGTACCCGGTGTTAAATGAGCAGTTAGTGACCGAAGGGAAGCGGGAACTGCCTCGTTTGGCCTGGAATAAAGCCGCTGACAAACTTAAAACCGCCTATGCTCGTCTGGTACAATTAGTAAAATAGTATGCTCTCCGTTTGTCCTTATTTTCATGTGCACCAACCCTACCGGGTAAAAAAATATCGGGTTTTTGATATTGGTAATGACAATCAGTATTTCAATGACAGTAGTGAGACGGATTTAAATAATAGAAGGATTATTGAAAAGGTAGCAGAAAAATCGTATCGTCCCATGAACAAAGTGTTGCAGCAGTTGCTGGACGACCATCCTGAGTTTAGGTTTGCTCTTTCGTTCTCAGGTACTGCCTTGGATCAGTTTGAGGCTTTTGCACCCGATGTGCTCGAATCATTTCAGCAGTTGGTAGCGACTGGTAGAGTGGAGATCCTAGCCGATACCTACCATCATTCGCTGGCGTTCTTTTATTCCGTACCTGAGTTTGAGCGACAAGTAGCCCAACACGCGCGACGGATCCATGATTTATTTGGTCAAACTCCACGAGTATTTAGAAACACAGAACTCTCGTATCGAAACGACCTGGCCAAGTGGTGTGAGGATAATGGGTACCTCGGCATCATGGCCGAAGGGTGGGAGCCAGTCTTGGGATGGCGCAGTCCAAATTATGTCTATCAACCAACTGGATGCGATCGGATTAAACTCCTCTTGAAAAATTATAAGCTGTCAGATGACGTGGCATTTAGATTTAGTAACCAGGGCTGGGAATCGTGGCCACTTAATGCAGAAACCTACGCAGACTGGATTCATTCGCACCATGGAGACGGTCAAACGATCAATTTGTTCATGGACTATGAAACCTTTGGTGAGCACCAGTGGGAACACACCGGAATTTTTAATTTTATGAAGGTACTACCGGAGATGCTCATGCGTCACCCTGATACCTCGTTTAAAACGCCGTCTGAGACCATCCTCGATTATGACTCAGTTGGTGAGCTGGATGTGCCGGACATTCTTACCTGGGCTGACACCGACCGAGATCTGACAGCCTGGACTGGAAATGATATCCAGAAAGATGCGATCGCAGCAACGTATGGAATGGAACGGGATGTTATGGCAACTGAGGATGCTGTATTGATTGAGCTATGGCGCAAGCTGCAGACGTCTGACCATTTTTATTATATGTGTACGAAGTATTTCAATGATGGTGATGTGCACGCGTACTTCAGTCCGTACGAATCCCCATATGATGCGTATATCGCTTTTATGAATGCGCTTAGTGATTTACAATTACGAGTACAGCACGCGATACAAGAAAAAGCATCGCAATCCGACAAATCAGACAATGAACCAACCGAAAGTTTGCTGCAGCAGTTGCTCAGCGTCATCAAGCGTTGGATGAGTACTCATTCGTTCTTTAAAAAATATGCCAACTAAAAAAACCACAAAAAAAATTGCAGCAAAGAAGCCAACTAAGTCAGCTGCACGAAAAAGTGCAAAAGTCACAAAGAAGCCGCCTGTTAAGAAGTCGTCCAGAGTCTTAGTGTGCGCATCTGATGATCGCTGTTTTTGGACGTCTGATGGCAAGATACTGCGAGATCTAGAGGAGCTGGCTGACGCGCTACACGGCATGGAAGATGAAATTTTTGCGCACCATGTAACTAAGGACAAAAACGACTTTGCCAATTGGGTTGAAGACGTGCTGTTAGATGACGATTGTGCAGAAGCTCTCCGTAAAGCTCGAAAATCAAGTACGGCTCAAAAGGTAGTTATTAAGCAGCTTAAGTTGTATTCAAAATAATATGGCCCGAGCATCTACGTTAGGTAATGGAAATATTTTAGTCGGACTTGATTATCGTGGTCAGGTGCGCGATTTTTACTATCCCCAAGTTGGACTCCGCAATCACGTTAGTGGCGCCAGTGGTTCGTTTGTGCACCGCATAGGTGTCTATGCTGACGACCAGCTCGTATGGCTTGATGATCCGTCATGGGAAGTTAGTGTGGGCTGTGACGCTGAAACGGTAGTGGGGAGTATGCACGCTGTAAATAATGAACTCGGAGTAACGCTATCAAGTACCGACGTTGTGCATAACGAAGAAGATGTCTTCTTCCGTTCATTTGTGGCTGGTAACGAGCGTGAAGAAACGCGAGAAATTAAACTCTTTCTCTCACAGCAGTTTCGGATTGATGAATCTCAGCGGGGTGATACCGGATTTTATGACCCGCGGGTAGGAGCCGTGATTCACTACAAGGGCGATGTAAAGTTATTAGTGAATTTACTGCACAATAATCAGCAGTTTACTGACTATAGTATTGGATTATTTAATATTGAAGGTAAGGAGGGAACCTTCCATGACGCTGCCGATGGGGTCTTGGAACGAAATCCAATTGAACACGGATCAGCTGATTCAGTAATAGGAACCACATTCACACTTGATGGTAACAGTCATGAGGAGTGTTTTTACTGGATTGCCTGTGCACGCACTATTGATGATGTGCATGCATTGAATGCGCACATTCTTGAAGAAACGCCCCAGGTGCTAATGCGCTCAACTGCAAACTATTGGCAAGCTTGGATTAATAAGGAGCAACGAGATTTGTCGCTGCTGTCGAAAGAGCTGCAAACGTTGTACCACCGGTCGCTAACTACCATTCGGGTGCATGCTGATAATCAAGGAGGGATTATTGCTTCTAGTGATACTGACATGTTGCATCATGGACGTGATACCTATAGTTATGTTTGGCCCCGTGATGCTTCAATTATTGCGCACGCAATGGATCGTAGTGGGTATCATGAAGTGGCGCGACGATATTTCTCCTTTATGGCAGAGCGCCTTGAGGCAGGAGGATATTTAATGCATAAGTACCAAGTTGATGGCTTACTAGGAAGTTCTTGGCACGCCTGGTTGATAGATGGAAAACAGGTTTTGCCAATTCAAGAAGACGAAACCGCATTGACGATCTATATGCTTTGGCGTCATTATGAGTTATCGACTGATTTGGAATTTATAGAATCACTTTACAATCCGTTTATCGAACCAGCGATGGAGTGGATGTGTGCATACATGGAACCGGTCTTAGGGCTGCCAGACAATTCGTTTGACTTGTGGGAAGAGAAGTATGGAATCTCTACCTACACCGCTTGCTCAGTGTATGGTGGCCTGCAAGCAGCTGCCCAGTTCGCAAACTTGCTTGGCAAACGTGACGCTGCCACTCAGTCTGCAGCTGTAGCTGAACGCGTCAGACAAAGTATTCTTGAACATCTGTATGACGAAGAGTTAGGAATGTTTGTAAAACTCGCACGTGAACCAGAAGTGGGAGAGACTGAATTTGATACAACTATCGACATGAGTAGTTTCTTTGGCCCGGTCTATTTCGGTGTCCTAGAGCCAGATGATGAACGCATGCTGAAGAGTTTTGAGACGGTAGAAGCCAAGTTGCGAGTACATTCAGCCAGTCAGGGATATGTTCGTTATGAGGCGGACAATTACTACCGTATGCAAGATGCAGACACCCCAAACCCGTGGGTGATTACTACGCTTTGGATGGCGCAATATCATATTATGAAAGCCAAAAAGATTACAGATCTAGAAGAAGCGTATGCAATCTTGGAGTGGACCTGTTCGCATGCTACGAAGAGTGGTGTTCTGGCTGAGCAAATGCATCCGCACACCCGAGAACACCTCTCAACCGCACCATTGACCTGGAGTCATGCCGAGTTTGTGATCACGGTAGATGAGTACATCAAGAAGCATCAAGAGCTGTCCACTACTTAAACTTCTTTTTCCAGTATCCAAATCCAAAAGGTAGGGATCGATAGCTGCCGATAGCAGTTCGGTGAATTGAATACGCCAAGCCAAGAGTATCGAATTCTTTAGCGATTTCTCCTGCCAGGGTACGCATGTATGTGCCTGAACTGGCGATGCATTTGAAAGTAGCAATTTGGAATTCACGTCCTTTATTTTGATTAATAAAATCTTGCCAACTCTGACGAACATCTGGTCGTCTGAAATCGTTCCCGAGCGCCTTGCTGGCTTCGGTCACTGGTGGGATGGTTTCGATTTTGGCTGCGGCTGTGGCATAAATATCTTGAGCAGTCTCAGTTCGTAGATTAAATAACTGTAAACTATGAACGATCGATTTCTTGGTCGGAATGGTTATTTCATCCAGACGATCCTCAAGTGTCCAGATGTGGAGAGGTTTTCCTTGGACGGTCTTGGAAGAGAAGTGCGGATAGGGAAGCTCAATTTCACCAATCAGTTTCTTAATAGATTTTTTTAAATCTGTGCAAGTGATAGAGGAAGCTGCTTTATTTGAGAGTAAGCCGAGAACATCACTAGTGTCAGAACCAACCCCAAACAGGACTTCGAACACGTACTCCTTATCGAGTGAATGATACTGTTCTTGCACTTTGCACTCGTCACCAATCAGCACCAGAAGCTTTCCTGACGCCATCGGATCGAGCCTGCCGGCGTAGGCGAGCGGAGTGTCCGCATACTGCGGACACTCCGATCGCCACGCCTCAGCACACTGCAGTGGCGTCTCACCAATTGCTTTATCGAGGACTACATACTTTTGCATACACAGAGACTAGCATAATTTAAATAAAAAAAAGAACCCCCTTGCGGTGGTTCAAGTTCGGCGTCGGACATAGCGGGTCCGACGATGGACCAGCATTCAGTACTGGCAATGTATTTAACCACATCGCTCATTACCCAGCCGGTGCTGTTGGGAATCAGTAGAACTGGTCTAGTGCCGTCCACGTATGATTCCGGTGTCATTGTGGAGCTGGTCTTAGCTCCGGTGATGTTGCATGTCCTGGTTTCAGGATCAAACTTTTGTTCGATCACTTGATACAGTCCTGGTTGAGAAAGGTCAATGCCATGGAACATCATGTGCATCTCGTCCCTTGCAGCTGCAGGATATGGATATGCCAGTATACCAATGATAAGTGAGATAACGTATTTCACGTGAGTCTCCTTTGCTCGATTTCAATATCTGCGAATGTGCCACTGCGGACACTTATAAAACATACTGCCATATAATGATTGTTTGTAAAGAGCAGTAAAAAAGTCTCTAGTTTTGTTGCCGCTAAGACGGGGATTAGTCAGGCTGAAATTAAAATCATGATGGTATCATAGTGGGTAATATGGAATTGTTCATTCGTGTTCTGAACCGGAGTCTGTCGTTTGTTGCTTTCATCACTGCAGCGACCTTAGTGGTCTATATGTTAGTGGTTTTTTTGACTGGTACGTTTGATGTCGCCTATCTTATGCTCGACACGGTGCTCTTAGAGCCTGATGAGCGACAGACTATATTTAACGTGCTCAATGCTGACTTTTTGCACAATATAGCAGTCTTGCTTATTTTGATGAAGGCGTATCGTATCTTGGTGGAATACATGCGGTATCATCATATTGATATCAAGTACATGGTTGAGATTGTGATTATTGCTTGTTCCCTTGAACTACTTTTCAACTACACCGAGTACACGCCAGATATGCGACTAGTGCTGCTGGGTCTCTCGGTTTCATTTTTGGCTATCTATGCGTTCCGGTACGACACCTTAGTCAAAGCATTAATGGATACCCAAGAAAAAGTTGCTAGTCAGAATCTAGCGACCCCAGAACCTTCAATCGCCCCGCCGGAAAAAAAGCCAGCAATCCGAAAGACAGCTCCGCGTAAACGAGCAGTGCGAAAAGTAGCCAAGAATTAGCCAGTAAAATTGGTTTATTCAGAATCGTCTTCGTCTTCTATTTCGGTTTGGATGATTTCTTCAATAATATCTTCGAGGCTGATAACACCAACTAGTGCCCCAGTGGTGTTGTACACGATAGCCAGATGTCGTTTTTGCTTGAGCATCCGCGCTAGTGTGCGATCCAAAAGTTCATTTTGCTTTATTTTCATAAAGTTGGTCTCAAAGGCCTCTTTGGTTTCATCGATAGTGATGCCGTCTTCTTCTATCAGTAAGTCTTTTACAAATAAAATACCAGCGATATTTTCTTTAGTATCACGATAGACTGGATACCGAGAATAACCTTTTTCAATAATGTCCTCGTAGAGTTCCCGACTGAGACGTTGTCCAACTTCAAACATCTGTACTCCAGCAATTGGTGTCATTACCTCGTGTACCTGAAGGTGTGAAAACTGCAGAGCACCATGGATGATACGTTCTTCGTCTGCATCAATAGGACTGTGCTCCGAGTCTTCGTGCTCACTAATGATGTGCATGATCTCATGTTTTGAATAGGTGGTTGGCGTTTCGTTCCCGAGTGCTTTGTCGAGAGCTTTGCCAATTGGCCAAGCGATTGGCCACAGCAAGAACATGATGAGTCTAACGAACGGGGAAGCTAGAGCTCCAAACCACAAGGCATTACGAGCAATAACAGCCTGTGGGACAATTTCGCCAAAAACGACAATTAAACCAGTCGCAATCAGTGCTGCTACCAGACCATCTGTTAGTGAGGCCAGGTAGATAGATAGCGTAGTGTTTACAACTACGTTACCAAGCAGTAGAGTCGTCAAGAGTTGATTGCCGTGCCGGCGAATAGGGTAAATTTTTTGGGCGGCTTCAATTCCGAGTTCTGCTTGGCGCCGCAGGTCGTTCTTATTTAGAGTAAAATAGCCAAGGGTGAGGCCCGAAAAAAGCGCTGACAAACAGATTAGCAGAATCGATATGAGGTATTCCATATTACGCGCTAGCTAAAAAACCATTTACCATCAGTAAGAGTATAAAAAGTCCAATTGCAAGAATAATAGCTTTCATGTTAATCGAGGGTACTGAAGTATCGAATTAAGTTGTCGACATGTTCGTCGATAGTAATGCCAAAATCTTCTATGCCGTTATATATGTGACCCCGATCGATCCCAGGCGCAAACTTTGTTTCCTTTAAACGTTTTTTAATCGATTTGGCTTTCATTTCACCAAACGGAATTGGATTAAGTTTCTGATAGGCATAAAAAATACCACTGATTTCATCGCAGGCAATCAAAGCTTTAGCCAAGTCAGTTTCGGGGGCAGTAGTAAAGCCATTAAAGCCATTGGCGTGCGCTAAGACAGCGTGTATGAGGGCTTCTGGATATTCCAACTCCGTAAACCACTCTAAAGATGGCCCTGGGTGTTCAGTAGGGTGCTGGTCGTAATCCAGATCATGCAGGTACCCGGTCAAAAACCATAGCTCCACATCTTCACCACGATCAGTCGCGTAGCCTTCCATGGCAGTGCCAACCATGAGGGCGTGATAGCGTTGGTAGGTATCAGTAACATGAGTTTCTAAGAGCGTTGTAGCTTCAGTACGAGTGGGTAGGGTCATAGAAAATCAGTATAAACAATATTACCAACCAAAGCGAGAGCATTCCCAATCGCGAATACCATTAAGTTCGTAGAGCATAACGGCGTAGCCGATGTTGCCGGCAACGGTGGTGATATCGATGTCCTCGACAGTGAAGTCTGTATCGTGGCGCTTGTTGTACCGCTCAACCACTTTAGGGTCAGGATGAAGCGACGACATAATCTGCGCCACACCAATAGCGCTTGAACCAGCGCGGTTTTTCAAAGGGGTACCATCAGGGTCGAAATGTTTGAACTCAGATTCACACTTGATAATTGGCAAGAGTCGTTCAGCATCGTTATCTCGCAGATATTCTTCAACGAATGGTCGGACACCAGTATTTGGATCGATAGCTAGTATAATGGGCTCTGATGTTGCCTCAGTGTCAGCGTAGACCAGCTGGTACCACGAAGCAGCGCCGAGTGCAGTCATACTGGAGATAATCAGCGCAAAGAGTACCACCGAAAGGTGCTTCTTAGCGCGCTTCTTTTTTCTAGCTTTTTTTGTCATAGAACAAAGTCTCAAGTGTGGTGGGAGACAGCTTGTTCTGTTTCGTTTCTATAATGATAGCATCTGTACCATGGGTGATATTCAGGTATGCACAGTATGGTAGGCTAGTAGCATAATGCGTATGTGGTTAATCGGCGGAATTATTCTTTTCATAACAGGGGTATTGATCGTATTTTCTGATGTGCGTCGACTCGCACAAGTGGGATTTTTAATCTTGCAGGTAAAGCCATATGAGCGCAGTATCTCTGATGCTCCAGTTATTTTAATTGCCGGGGATAGTACCGGGTATGGAACTGGAGCATCATCTGGTGCGAAGACAGTAGCTGGGTATTTGGCCAATGATTTCCCCTCATATTCTATTGAGAATATGAGCGTAAACGGGCGTACGATTGAGGGTTTGGCGGTGGCGCTGCAGGCGCTGCCAGAGGATGAAAAATATGCACTTATTTTATTTCAAATTGGTGGTAACGATATTTTGCAGAAGCGACCGATTGACAGAGTAGAAGCTGATCTGCGAGCAGCGTTACAGGCAGCCTTTACGCATACTGAGCAGGTAGTGATGATGACCTCAGGAAATGTTGGAGCAGCTAGTGCGTTTGTGGTTGACGGGAAGCCTGATCAGGAATACGAACGATTGACTCGTGAAATGCAGCCGATGTTTGCTCAGGTAGTACAAGAGATGGGTGGTGCGTATGTCGATCTATTTCTTGAACCTGAGGATGATGTATTTTTGCAACAACCGAAGAAATATCTCGCGTTTGATGGTTTGCACCCTAATGCAGCTGGTTATTATTTTTGGTACGAGTCATTGCGTCCTGTGCTTGAAACAAAACTAACTAAGTAGACTGTGGCTCGAAATACAAACGGCACCGGCTTTAGTCTTAAAGACGAGTTGTTTAATCAAACTAAAGTTCACTATTTAGCTTCGTTATTCAAAGCCACCGATCCGCACTTTAAAGCAGTGCAGTTTGAAAAGATGGTGATGAAAGATCTGCTCAACCTTGAGCTAAAAGAACGAATCGTGCACATCGCCACTCACCTCGAAGATTTTCTAGCGACTGATTTTGAAACACTATCAGAGCAGATACTGAACGCTCTCCCAGAACCGCTTGATCCGGCTAAAACTGACGATGATTTTGGTGATTTTATTTTTGCTCCACTTGGAGAGTTGATAGTTCGAAATGGTTTGCAGAAAAAGTATGTCGCAAAATCACTGCTAACTATCAAAGAGCTCACTAAGCGATTCTCGATGGAATTCGCCGTTCGGTATTTCATTAACGAATTTCCCAAGGAAACCATGAAGGAGCTGACAGTCTGGTCTACAGATGATAATTACCACGTTCGTCGCTTAGTGAGCGAGGGTACTAGAGCGCTGTTGCCGTGGGCAGGGAGACTGCATAGCATTTCGTATCAGGATCCATTGCCGTTTTTGACTACTCTCCATACTGACAAAACTCGCTACGTCACGCGCTCGGTAGCCAATCATATGAATGATATTGCCAAGAAAGATCCAAAGTTAGTGGTAGATACTTTAAAAGAGTGGCAGCAGCTCAGCGTACAAGATCCAAAAGAGTTGGACTGGATGATTAGTCACTCACTGCGGACACTTATAAAACAAGGAGATCGAGGCGCTTTGGTGGTTCTCGGATTTAATCCCAATCCGAAGATTGTTGTGTCTGAGATTGCTTTAGAATCGAAGACAGTCTCACCTGGAGAAGCACTCGAGTTTAGTTTTACTATCACTGCTGAAAAAGATGAACGACTTGTGATCGATTACGTTGTTGATTTTGTAAAAGCTAGTGGCAGCACCGCCCCAAAGGTGTTTAAACTTAAACAAGTTGCTATCAAAAAAGGCGAAACGATTCAGATCAACAAATGTCACCCATTTCGTAAAAACACCACGACGTTTACGTTTTACTCGGGTACTCATTCTGTAACGCTACAGATTAATGGTGTGCAACATACTTCTTCCGTCTTTGAACTTAAGGTCTAAGTTAATTCCGAGAAATCAACCAGCACTTCTTCAAAATCTTGGATGTAACCCTTTTCATTCACATATATGTCTTCGAGCTCAAAGAGTTCACGACGCTTGGTTTCATGTTCTGGAGTGAGCCAAACTTTGCCACCAGCGTAGACGATGCGGTGCCAGGGGATAGCAGCCTGGTTGGGATATTTGGATAAAATGGACGAGACGCTGCGAGCTGCTTGACCACCACCTCCAGCCGCTTTTGCTAAGCTACCGTAGGTGGCGACTCGGCCGGGTGGGATAGATAACGCTAGTTCGCATAACCGCTGGCTGAAACTGGGCATTTGGTTCATACTGGTGATATTACCACGTAGCATTTTTACTATGAAGCAGATTCTTGGAGTTGTGTGTTTGAGCTTATTTTTACAAGGATTTTTTCTTACTCCTACCTACGCAGCAACAACTGATGATGAAATGCGGAGCACGCTTATCGCACTCATTCAGAGACTACAAGTCGAGATTAATGCCCGTACGGTCACTACTGCAACAGTGTCAGAAAAGAGGCGGAATGATATCGAGCTAGAATCGGGGGATCAGCTGCTGGCAGTGTACGACAGTGTGACTGCGCAGTTACGTGCACTGGAAGGGTCTGCTCGGGTACAGCATCAAGCTTATTGGGATTTAGTCCAGTCTGTCATTCCGGCAGAACTAACAATGCGCGTGAAAGAGGTCGTTTTTTATAGTAATCCAAACAGCACCACCGATGCCTATGTAGAGACTTTGTACGCTGGTAGTAATAATATTTGGCGACTGGCCGTTAATTATGCGACGTATGAAGACGATCCGGATTATTATACTGCGGCTGAATTACTGATTCATGAATTTGGACACGTGATCTCATTAAATGAAACCCAAGTGTATCCCGTCCAGGACAACATTCGTTGTGTGACATTTGAAACACTAGAGGGATGTCCGCGGGCAGATTCGTATTACCAAAAACTGATCAATGAGTTTTGGCCAGATCAATTACTTGATGCTGCACTTGATGCAGAGGAGGCGATGGATCAAGAGACGACAGTTGCTGAGTACTACGAGCGCTACGAGTCGTATTTTGTCTCTGAATATGCTGCTACGAATCCTGGCGAAGATTGGTCAGAAACCTTTGCGTTTTTTGTGCTGTATGAAAAACCGGAAGCTGGCACGGTAGCTGACCGAAAGATCCGTTCGTTCTATCAGTATCCAAAGTTGGTGCAGTATCGAAATGAGATCCTTGCTGCCTTAGAGTTCGCACGTTAGGCCGCAGCTTTCTGGTGGGGCAGTACCTCGTTCTGGACAGGTGCCGGAGTAAATACAGGATTTGTTAGTGACTTCATCAAGGAGAAATGGAATCAGTTCATTGTCTGGCTCACCAAAGTAGACAAGAATACGATCTTCTTCTTTATTAACGTACGAAGCAGGATTTTCTAAGGGTTTACCATTAACGAAAAAGAGCAATTGCTCGTCATCAGTACTACAGAAGGCGTCTTCAGTATCGGTCGTGATGCATTCGTCAGTCAGGGTGAAGCCAAGTGAGCCAAAGAAATCTCCCAGTGTAACGCCGGGGTCATGCCGATGAATCACCTCGTCATTGTTGTCGTGTAGATGGATATGAGCGTGTACAGTTTGCATAGCAGTCGTTTGATACTTATCAGCACTGAGATCGATCGCTTCGCCGTCTAGATATACGATAAAGTCAGAGTGCACATGGACTTCATCATCAGAGTCAGCATAGCCGATGGGGTGAGAGGCTATTTGGCTGGTGCTCACGACATAAAGCCTTCCCGCTATTAAAGCGAGTAATATTCCAAACAAGAATGCGATAGTTGTTTTATTCATATCGGTTATTGTAGCCTAGTCTAAGAAAACAAGGAATCCTGGGTTATGATTTATATGTAAAGAGTTCTGTGTATTGCCAAGCATCTGGAAAAGAGGTAAAAATACATTCACTAATATTCACTGGGCCCATGGTATAGGGGTAACACACGTCCATGGCATGGATGAGTCCCGAGTTCGATTCTCGGTGGGTCCACAATGTAAGGAGTTGAATATCAGTCAAAAATCTGTAGAATACATGCACTTGTTTAGGCAAGTATAAATATTCCGGCGTAAGAGAAATCTTTCGCCGATCATTCAGAGAAAAAATAAAAGTAAACTTTTATTATCATCTTCATTCCGGCGTAGCTCAGCTGGTAGAGTGAGAAGTGACTCAATGTCACTTCGCAAGAGGTTGCCTGCTATTTTGTAAAAAATAGCGATAACCTGAACCGCTTCTGTAAGAAGGTTGACGTAGCCAACTGCACTCAGAAATCACCCTAAAACTTGAGGTAAGAAGAAAAATCAAATATTCCGGCGTAGCTCAGCTGGTAGAGCAGTTGACTGTAAACGTAAAACATTCGTTTTAAAATTAGCAGCCTTAGCGAGTAATCGCTATTGCAAACGAGGTGAATTGTCTGGAAACCCTAACGTTAAGTCGAGGGCAATCAGCAGCCAAGCTTTGGAAGCAATTCCATTGAAGGTTCAGAGACTATCCCGTAAGGGAGTAGGTCTGAGAAATCAGCCCGAAGCGCCTCGCGTCCCACGTCATTCGACAGGACGATGATATAGTCCACCCCTAGAAGAAATTCCTGGATACGTGTAATCAATTTGTCGCAGGTTCGAGTCCTGCCGCCG
>CAYGKO010000006.1:0-20602 GCA_964350735.1 uncultured Candidatus Saccharibacteria bacterium | reverse complement strand
ACCGCTGAAAGCATCTAAGCGGGAAGCCAACTTGAAGATTAGGTATCATTAAGTCTCCAGAGAGATTATCTGGTTGATAGGCACTAGGTGGAAGTCCAGCAATGGATGGAGCCGAGGTGTACTAATAAGACGTAATTCTCATAGGGAATGTTGCACATCTACTGCGCAATTTTCTAGTGAATGTAAAAGTGTGTGAGAACGTGCTACGGCACGTTCGCAAGAGGTTGACAAATATTTTCCGGAAGGAAAAATGTTGACTACCTGAACAGCATCTGTAAGATGTGAATAGTCGAAGTACGAAAGCTGCGCTTTCGTACCAAAAAGTTTGTGAATTAAGTAAGGGAAGGCTCCCTTGATCAGAGTGATGAAAGACGTGCTACGCTGCGATAAGCGTCGGGGAACTGCGAGGAAGTTATGATCCGATGATTTCTGAATGGGGAAACCCACTTTGCATTACGGTGTGGAGTATCTACTTGCTAGTCGATAGCGGGGACGAAACTTTGAAATATAGCTGCAACAGCAGAAAAGCCAACCTGGGCGACGGTCATTCTTCCGACGTGAAGAAGCAGTTAAAAGCTGTAGGACCGTCGCCATCTCTTAGTTAGTTCACAAACAAAATGGATATGCAAAATAAAAGCAGTTATAAAATCAGCTTTTAAAGTTGGTGGGTTAGCGCTGGGGGTACACCTGTTCTCATTCCGAACACAGAAGTTAAGCCTGGTCGCGCCGATGGTACTTTTTTCGAAAGGGAGAGTAGGTCACCGCCAACTTTAAGTGCTGATTTTTTATTTACATTGCTTAGAAAAAATAGTCCAATCGACTAGACTATTTTGTTTATGGAGTACATGATACGAATACTCAATGGGACAGGCAGGGGCCTGAATTTAGTCCTGAATGAGAAAGGTGGTTAGTGACACATGGGGTGTCGCAATGGGTTGGACAACCAGTCAGTTGGCATTATGCTTGCTGTTGGGAGTAGTCGCAGGATGGTAGGCTTAAAACCGAAACCCCGTGGATCCCGGGTTACAGACGGTGAATGTCGTATCCAATTTAGAGCGGTGAATCGCGCAATTCGGAGGTCGGAGCGACAGCTCTGGCCTCCCACCTTACTTTTATATTATAGTTGCAGAAATATCCGCAGACACGAAGTGTCTGCGGATATTTCTTGCTACAATACTAGTATGAAAATTTCAAGGCCGTGGGCGTTTTGGCGACAGGTGCAATACTTCACTGGTTTTGGGGTGGTGTTTTTGGGAATGTGTTTTTTGATCTACAGTAACTATTTCTACGTAGCGGCTAGTTGTTTTGATAATAATCAAAATGGGGAAGAACGAGGGGTGGACTGTGGGGGAGCGTGCGCACGCATCTGTGTTTTTGATGTAGCGATGCCGAGTGTGGAGTGGGCCCGCAGCTTCCGAGTCACTGACGGCCAATACAATGCCGTGGCGTATGTTGAAAACAATAACCTGGTTGCAGCGACACCAGAGATCTCCTACACCTTCTCTTTGTATGATGCTGACGGTTTAATTACAGAACGCTCGGGAACAACAATACTGCCGCCTGATAGCTCCTATCCAATTTTTGAGGGCCGGATTACTACCGGTAATCGTATCCCGACTCAGACGCTGCTTGATCTTAAGCCAGCTGAATTATGGCTACCAGCTAAAGTGGGGAGAAATCAGTTTACTATTGTCGACAGAAATCTGCAGAGTGCAGACGAGCAGCCGCGCCTCGATGTCTTGATTGCAAATAATGAACTCACCGAAGCCAAAGAAGTAGAAGTGGTCGCCACTATCTTTGATGCTAATGGCAATGCTCTCACGTCATCGCGTACGTTTGTTGATGAATTTTTACCTCGTGAACAACGTGAGATTACCTTCACTTGGCCAGAACCAATTGCGACGACGCTCCGAAGTTGTGAGGTGCCAACTGATGTGGTGGTAGCGATTGACTTGTCAGGAAGTATGAATAACGACCAAGCAGAGCCGCCACAGCCGATTACGTCAGTACTTAGCGCCGCTGAGTCATTCGTATCAAGACTGCAGACCGGGGATCAGATTGGGGTTGTTACCTTTGCCACGGAAGCGATACAAAACTTAGGATTAACCCCGAGCATTTTAGACGCCCAGACAGCCATCCAAGCGTTGTCGATTGATCCAGAAGAAGAAGCGGGTAGTACTAACACAGGTGAGGCTTTATTGCGCGCCACTGAGGAGCTAAATTCTGCGCGTCATAATGCAGACGCCCGTAAAGTAGCAGTACTCCTCACAGACGGCCTGGCAACTGCACCAGACGAAGATCCAGAATTGTACGCCTTAGCCCAAGCAAGCAACCTGAAAGGCTCAGGCGCTCAGTTGTTTGTAATCGGGCTAGGAGAGCAGGTAAATATGGAATTCATCCGACAACTCGCGAGTGAGCCTACTAACGCCTTCCAGGCTATTAATAGAAACGAAGTGGATCGAATCTATCGAGATATTACCGGCGCGATCTGTGAAGATGGGGCGGCGATCATTGATGTGGTGCCAAAGACAAAGGCGGTATTTGAGTAGCTAGATTACTGCTCGGTAGGTGGGTTAGCCATTTTTGCTACTGATCCTATTCTCCACTACAATAGAGTCATGCGAACGTTGCAGACATTATTTCGGGGGTTTGATATTTGGTTGTTTGGAGCCGCGTTGATTTTAACGCTGATGGGTCTCGTGACCATGTACACCTTTCAGGGTGACAATGCTTTTTTTGATAAACAGCTAATTTTGATTGGTGTGAGTGTTGGAGTTATGTTGGTGGCCATGGTTCCTGACTATCGGTTTTTACGCATGGGCAACACCACCTTTTTATTGTATGCGCTAACGTTTTTGGCGCTGGTGCTAGTGTTATTCATTGGTGAAGTCACGCTCGGAGCACGCAGTCGTTTTGACTTAGGTTTTTTTAGTTTGCAGCCATCTGATCCAGCGAAGTTGGTATTGATCGCAGTATTAGCTAAGTACTTCTCTAAGCGCCATGAATTGATTGGTGATTTCCGTCATATATTAGTGTCAGGGGTGTACGCTTTTCTAATCTTTGGTCTAGTGTTTATTCAGCCAGACTTCGGGTCGGCCATCATTCTATTCTTTATTTGGTTTGGCATGATCTTGGTTGCTGGGATCAGATTTAAACATTTAGCAGCTGTGTTCTTTTTGGGAGCGATAGCTTTTGGGGCGATGTGGCAGTTTGCCTTTCAAGACTATCAAAAAGCCCGCATCGCCACGTTCCTGGATCCTTTGTCTGATATTCAAGGAGCAGGATACAACGCGTATCAATCAACTATTGCGGTAGGCTCGGGAGAGATTTGGGGTAAGGGAATCGGGTACGGCACGCAGAGTAAGTTGCAGTTTTTACCGGAGTATGAGACTGACTTTATTTTTGCTGCTTTTGCGGAAGAGTGGGGTCTGATTGGGGTGGTTATTTTGTTCTCTTTGTTTGGGGTAGTTATCTGGCGCTTGTTGCGGCATGCTATTTTAGGAGCCACTAACTTCGAGCGGCTGTTCGCGGTCGGGGTCGCCATTCTGTTTGTCAGTCACTTCTTTGTGCATATAGGTATGAATATTGGTCTGTTACCAGTGACGGGGACTACCGTGCCGTTTTTGAGCTATGGCGGATCGCACCTGATGACTGAATTTATTGGGATTGGGGTAGTGATGGCGATGCGACGGTATACAAAAACCCAATACGCGACTAAAGAACTCGGGATTGTGGAGGGAGCTTAATTTTAGGGATTTCTCCAGCAACCGCTGCCGTCCCAAGTTTGTAGCGCTCCAGATCCATCTGGATCTGGAGCGCCTTCATATGTCGCGCCACTACTGCCAGCACAAAAGAAAGTGCCGTCAGACAATCTAGCCATGATAGCAAAATGATCATCTCGATTGAATCCATCACCAATAGAGACACCAGTATAAAAATCAAGACCGTCAGTAGTATTTTTATTCATGACACTTTCACAAATGTCTTGAGCTTTATCAGCGTATTGACCAGTAAATAAATCACATCTATCCCAGGCATTAGCTTGTAAGTCATCATGACTACGAGTGTCAGCATAACTCAGCTGTTGAAGACTGGCGTAGTTTCTTAACTCAGCTTTAATAGCAGCATCACTGGCCTTTTCACGAGCAGTGTTAAGCGAAGCTAAAACCACACTGGCCAGAACGCCGATAATGGCGATAACTACCAATAATTCAATAAGAGTAAAACCGCTGTTTCTTGATGGTGGTTCCATGCGATAGTTAAGATGAAAACGGCTGCCCCGAGATTGGATCAATGCCTTCAATCGGTAAAGAAGTGTTGTTTAAGCTGGAGATGGCGAAAAACATAATGATGATGAGCACGACCACTAGACCAATTAATAGCATATTTGCTTGATTAATGTCTTTTGCAATACCTGCACTGACTAGTTTGTCTGCAATTCCTGCTTTTTTACCGTCACGATTATGTTTTTGGGGTAAATTTTGATCTTCGTTAAATTCAAGACTCATATACTCAATTATACAATAAATACAATAGGCAGAAAATCTAAAGGCAAGTTACTGTAGATAAATTAGTTTCGTTTCTGCAGTCATTTTTTCTACCGTCACGTCATTCATTTTAGTGTAGTTATTTTGAGCTAATGTATTTCGTAGTTCACTATCAAGGATTAGTCTTAAAAGTGCAGCTGTCAGAGCATCCTGATCATCGACTGGAACCAAGAGACCGTTCTGCTCATTTGTAATCAAATCAGTAATACCACCAGTGTTCGTGCTCACCACTGGTAGTTTTGCCTGCCCAGCTTCAACCAGTACATAGCCATAAGATTCAGATTTCGAAGGCAGTACGAATAGATCAAAGGCTGTTAGTAGTCGAGCTGCTTCTGGTATCGCACCAGTCAGAAAAACACTGTCTTGTAGGTCGCTGTCATCAATCTGCTTTTGCAGTGTCTCATGTAGTTCACCACCACTTATGATTACGAGCTTTACATTTGAGTGAGACGCAATGATGGTCTGCATGGCGGTGATCGATAACGGGTGTCGCTTGATGGGGTGGAGTTCACCAATGCAGCCAATCCAAAACGTGTCAAAATTATTTTGTATTGCGGGCGCATAGCTGATAATTTCAGCTCGAGCATCAGTGCGGTTTTTCATCGCGGTAATAGTCCTGCCGGGATGCACTACGATCATTTTCTGCTGCGTCCACGGCCAGGTCATTTGCGCTTTCATGCCGTGCGAAACAGCGATCGTGACGTGACTAAAGATAATGGTGAGCCAATGAAAGAAGCCGACGAATAATTTAGAAAAATACGAGCGATCTTCATTAAACGCCCAACCGTGAGCGGTAAAAACTACTCGTGGTACACCAAGGATTCGACCAAGAATAGCTCCAATAAATCCCGCTTTAGAGCTATTTACATGGAAAATATCAGGATCTTCAGCACGGATGAGATGTGCAATTTGCCAAAAAGAAAGTAATTCTTTTTTAAATGATAGGTCACGTTGCAAACCAGGAATTTGAATAACTCGTACCTGCGCGGATTCAAGTTTTTCAATCAGTGGACCGTCTCCACCCAGGGCAACAGTAATATCGAATTGATCGGTGGGGAGGGTGGTGGCCAGGTCGTATACGTAGCGTTGGGCGCCGCCCCAGTTTGACTTAGTTATAAGAAACAAAACTTTTGTTTTATTTAGGATTTTCATAAGAAATATATCTTGTGGTGAGTGACGGCTTCGCTCCATCTTACAGATGCTGTCCACTCACTCACTTGTTTGTTCATAAATTCACAAACAAGTAGGGTGAGTCTTGCAAAAGCACCCCGCGCTTTTTCACCCCAGTTTGACTTCGTGATGAGGAATAATAACTTCTTTTTTTTCGGTTCAGTCATAGTGATATATATAATAACATCGCTTGTAGCCTTGCGGTTTCAAGGGATTCAGGTAGGATTTTGAGGTATTTACTCTATGGGAGAACGATCACGAGAATTATTTATATTGGTACTAGGCGATGTCGCTATTTTTGTGGTGACATTGTGGCTCACACTTCTGGTGCGTTATTTTGCGATTCCTACGTCAGAACTTCTGGGGGAGCACTTCGGACCATTTTTATTGCTGTCTGGAGTCTGGCTATTTATTTTCTATATTGCCGGTTTATACGACAAGCATACGGTATTTTTGAAAAACTTATTGTTTAGCCGGATTATCAATACGCAAGTAGTGAATATTCTTATTGCGGCTCTCATCTTCATAATAGTTCCGTTTGATATTGCTCCAAAAACCAATCTGATTATCTACCTAGTGATTTCAGTCGGATTGATTACGGTGTGGCGTCTGAAGGTGTTTAATTACTTGTCCCCAAAAAATCGCCATAAAGCTATTTTGATTGCTGACGGGGAAGAGGCAATTGAGTTAGTTGATGAGATTAATAATAACGATCGATACAACTACTCTTTTATCCGCATTATTGATGAAAAAGCAGCTGCTAATACACCGGATTTTGAGAACAAACTACTGCAGCTGATCGAACGTGAAAACATTCAGATTATTGTGGCTAACCCCCGTGGTGAACATATCGAGAAAATATTACCAACCATTTTTGACTTAGCCTTTCTCAAGTTTGAATTTACTTTTCTCGACTTCTATAAAGTGTACGAAGACACGTTCGACCGTGTTCCGCTATCGGCTCTTCGGTACGACTGGTTTATTACCCATGTGTCGCAGTCACGGAGTCTAGTATATGATTTCTCAAAACGAGTAATTGATATCGTCGGCTCACTGGTAATTGGGACGATTCTCATTATTTTCTTGCCGTTTATCTACGTTGCTAAGAAAATCGAAGGACGTGGTGATGGTATCTTTATGCGGCAAAAGCGAATTGGACAGTTTAACCAGCCTGTTGAAGTGTTAAAGATTCAAACCATGACTGCCAATGACGCTGCCTCAGCGACGTGGACAGCAGAAGATAAAAAGAAAGGTAATGAGATTACAAAGGTAGGGAATGTGCTCCGTAAAACGAGCATCGATGAGCTCCCACAAGTATGGAATATTCTCAAAGGCGATATGTCTCTGATTGGTCCGCGCAATGATATTGAAGGCTTGGGCCATCGACTAGCGGAAGAGATTCCGTACTACAACATCCGTAACTTTGTGAAACCGGGAGTATCTGGCTGGGCGCAGACGCACCAGTACTATATGGGAGACAACATCAGTCCACAGTCCGTCGAAGAGAACCGGATGCGTCTTTCGTACGATCTCTACTACGTCAAAAACCGATCCCTAATGCTCGACATCGAGATTGCTTTACGAACCATCAAGACCCTCTTGTCACGGTTTGGTGTCAATATCACATTGCCCCGGTAGTGCCACTTTATAACAAAATAGTTTGTTATACTCTGTATCATGAACAAAAACGAACGAACGATTTTACTGATTGGCGTCGGGTATGTAGGGGAAATGCTCTGCGACCAGCTTTCAAAGCGAGACGATGTGCGGCGGATTATTGCCCTTGATAAAGAGCCACAGAGTGACTGGTGTAAAGAATTTCCTAAGGTAACGTACGTGCAGCACAACATGGCTGATGATGGGTGGCAGGAAGAGGTGGCGAAGTACGAGCCCGATACAGTGATTCATACTGCTTGGCAGATTCGCGCCATGTACGGCCAGCCAGATGAGCAGTGGCGTTGGAATGTAGATGGTTCCAACAAAGTGTTTGACTTTGGTCTCACTCAGCCTTCAGTTGAGAAGATGATTTATTTCTCCACTGCTTCTTCCTACTCAGCGCGCAAGGACAATCGTTTCGAACACCTCTTCACCGAAGATGAAGGGTTCCGTGATGATGACTATATCTACGCGCACGAAAAGAAGGTGACCGAAGAAAACCTCAAGACGAAGTACGAACAAGCCAAGAAAGAAGGGAAGCGGGTACCGCAGATCTCGATCGTCCGTCCGGCCGCGGTAACCGGTCCTCGTGGCCGCTATATGCGGATTCGCTTCGGCTTGCAGTCAGCACTTTCGGGTAACTTGAAGGGTGGATTTGTAAATAAGCTAGTGACGACACTGACGTCGTTTGTACCAGCGACAAAAGGCTGGGTTCGGCAGTTCATCCACGAAGATGATGTAAATGATATCGTGACGCAATTTGCGTTTGATAATATGGATTGGGATTATAACGTCTTTAATATCACTCCTGACAGTGAAGCGGTGTATGCCAAAGACATGGCTAATGCCGTCGGGAAGAAAATCCTCCCTATTACACCAACCATGGCCCGCCTCGCGTTTTGGTTCTTCTGGCACGCGACCCGAGGCCGGATCCCAACCTGCCCTGGCTCATGGCGTTTCTACTCGTACCCTGTAGTGATGAGCGGTAAGAAGTTGGCTGGCGTGTACACTTGTAAGTACAGCAGCAAAGACGCCTTTCAGTACACCGATGGCCGCTACGAAGGCTGGGTGCCAGAGGAGATGAAGCGATCGAAGTTACATGAATCTTAAAGACCATATCTATTTCTTCCTCAGTGTCGCTACTGATATATGGATATTTATTTCAGGAGCAGTTTTGCTGTTTGGATTTCAATTACATACATACGACCTCAGGCAATTAGCTGAATTATTTTTCTTCAGTTTCTTTGCAGCCTTATTTACATTTCTAGGTTTTGGTAGTCATTTATTGCTCAGACTGCTGCTGTTGTTGATTGGGTATGTCATGGTTTATTTTGCAGTGACACTTGAGGTGCTTGATGTATTGATACAGCCAACGATACCTTTAGAAGTGATTACGGTCATTTTTGTTACTAGTGCAACTGGAAATTTGCTACTTTCTACGCATAATTTGCATCAAAGTCTGAAACAAACCAGTTGGCTAGCCCAAGCTGTCATAGTAGTACGTATGATAGGGATGTTTGTTGGTGTTGTAGTTGCTGCAATACTCACCGCCGTTGTTTCGACAGTTAGCGTGGAATCAACTGAATTTCCAGTTAGCTACAGCACTATTTTGTTCAGTATTCCCATTACGGTTTATCTCTTATATGTAGTTGAGAGAAAACGATTGTATAGAATAAACACTTGAATTTCTGGTATACTGCCCGCACTATGATTATTGACGGGCGAGTAATCGCGGCAGAAATCTACGCTGAACTGAAAAATAAGGTGAGTCATCTTGATAGTGCTCCGCACTTGACGGTCTTTACTTGTGCGCCCAATTTTGAGACACAGAAGTTTTTGGCGCTGAAAAAGCGTAAGGCAGAAGAGGTGGGGATTGCGATGAACGTGATTGAGTTTCCAGCTGACATTACCACTAATGAGGTAGTGCAGTCGGTGGTGCACGCCCAGATGCAAACTGACGGCATTGTTGTGCAGTTACCGTTTCCGGAGGCGGTAAATGTCGACGAAGTGTTTAAGTCTATTCCAGCTTCGTATGATGTAGATGTAATGCAGTATGACGGCACTACCAGTCAGGTATTACCACCCGTCGTGGGAGCGATCCAAGAGATGGTGGATCGGCACGATATTATGTTGGCTGCTCAAAAGGTGGTGGTAGTAGGGCGGGGTAAATTGGTGGGAGCACCGGCGGCGATGTGGGCCATGAAGCAGGGGGCGCAAGTTTCGGTGGTAACGGAAGAAACAGCAGATAGGGCTGTGCAAATTGCTGCTGCGGATATTTTGATTCTAGGAGCTGGTCAACCCAAGCTGGTCCAGCCGGAACATATTAAAGACGGGGTAATTATCTTTGATGCAGGGACGTCTGAAGAAGGGGGAGTGTTGATGGGAGATGCTGACCCAGCCTGTATACAAAAAGCTAGTTTCATCACGCCAGTACCAGGTGGCATTGGTCCAGTGACGGTAGCTGTATTGCTTCGCAATCTGGTACGTTTAGCGACAAAAGACAATAGTAAGTAAAGCCGCAGCATGGTATAAATGGCTGAATATATGAACGAAAAAACACCAGGAAACGACACCAGTAATCACATTATCAGAGCTTTTTATGGGGTGGTAGTACTTTTGATCGGAGCAGCAATTGGCTGGTTTGTGTACCAGAATGCGACGACTGAAAATAGTCAGTATCCGTTTAAGCTCGGTCTCGATCTCGCTGGGGGTTCCCATTTAGTGTATGAAGCTGATGTGAGTTCAATTGCACCACAGGATGTGCCTGAGCTTATGAGTGTGTTGCGTGATGTGATTGAACGGCGCGTCAATATTTTTGGTGTGTCAGAACCAATCGTTCAGGTTGAGAGTAGTAGTTTTGTTAGTGAAGAACGAAAAGAGCGGCTGGTAGTAGAGCTGCCAGGAGTGCAGGACGTGAGTGAGGCGGTGGCTGAAATCGGAAAGACGCCACTTCTTGAGTTTAAGTTGGTTGACCGCGAAGCATTAGCAACTCAGCAAGCACTAGAGAGTATTCAAGCCAGCGCCTCAGGATCAATTGGTATCACTAATGTTGAAATGAATGATGAAGCAGTAGCTGAGCCGTATACAGACACCGGACTTACTGGACGCTACTTAGAGAGTGCTGCACTTGAGTTTGTTGGCCAGTCCCAGTCTGGAGCATTGGCGAATGAGCCAATTGTATCGATTCGTTTTAATAGTGAAGGAGGTGATTTGTTTGAACAAATCACGCGTGACAACGTCGGTGAACAGTTGGCGATTTTCTTGGACGGCGAGCTCGTTTCGGCACCCCGAATCAACGAAGCTATTTCTGGCGGCAGTGCGATTATTTCAGGTGGATTCGACCCTGAAGAAGCGCGAGCCCTGGCTCAGAACTTAAACTTCGGTGCGCTGCCAGTCGCGATTGAACTACAAAGTACGCAGACCGTAGGCGCTTCACTTGGCGTTGAAGTTCTGGATAAAGGTATGACTGCAGGCGCAATCGGTTTTGGTTTGATTGTGCTCTTTATGTTGCTGTGGTATCGGATCCCGGGCTTGGTAGCAGCGATCGCACTTTTGATCTACGTAGCGACCATGTTGGCCTTGTTCCAACTGATTCCAGTCACACTCACTGCCGCAGGGCTCGCTGGATTTGTACTTTCGCTTGGTATGGCGGTTGATGCAAACGTATTGGTATTTGAACGAATGAAAGAAGAGTACCGTAGTGGTAAGGGAAGCCGAGAAGCGGCACAGGTTGGCTTCGCGCGAGCCTGGAGTGCGATTCGAGACGGTAACATTACTAGTTTACTCTCAGCGATGATTTTATTCTGGTTTGGTACCTCAATTGTAAAAGGTTTTGCGTTAGTGTTTGGAATTGGAGTAATTGTCTCAATGCTTTCTGCGCTCACTATCACTCGTACGTTACTCATTGCGCTACCAGACAAAAAAATATCAGACGGCATACTGGGGAAACTCTATAACTCAGGCTTTACTCGCATCAAATAGCTTATGAATATCATCAAACGAAAAAATCTATTTATCGCCATTGGCCTAGGAGTCATGCTCCTTTCGTTCGCCATTGTATTGGTCAATGGACTGAAATTAGGGATCGACTTTGAGGGAGGTTCACTGACAGAAGTAGCTTATGATGTCTTTCCTGAAAAAACTGCACTGGAGACTGAACTAGATCAACTTGATTTAGGGGCGTATTCACTACGTGAATCAACTGACGAATCAGGGCGACCAGGCTTCTTGCTCCGGACTCGTGATTTGTCTGAAGCAGAACGAGTCTTAGTAACTGAGGTAGTGACTGGTGAATATGCTGGTGCGAGTATCACACGCTTCACTTCAATTGGCCCAGTGATTGGCCAAGAGTTACGTGACAAGGCAGTATGGGCCGTTGGTGCTGTAGCACTCATCATCATTCTCTACGTCGCCTTTGCGTTTGCTGGGGTGGGGAAGCCAGTGCGATCTTGGGCGTATGGTTTTATCACTATTTTTGCGCTCGTGCATGATGTGCTCGTGCCAACGGCTGTGATGGCGTTACTGGGAGTATTCGCTGGCATTGAAATCGACGTACTCTTCGTCATGGCGCTGCTCGCTGTGCTGGGATATTCGGTCAATGACACGATTGTGGTCTTCGACCGCGTCCGAGAAAATCTCATCAAGTACCGACAAGAGAAGAAGATAAAAGTGAAGAACGAACTGGGACAAATGGAAGAAGAAATCGAATACATCTTCACTAAGCCATTTGCTGATATTGTGGGGCAATCAGTTGACCAGACGATTCTTCGTTCCATTAACACCTCAGTCACTACGTTGATCGCTCTAGGAGCGCTCTATTGGCTCGGTGGTGATGTGACAGAGACATTCTCACTCATCTTAATGGCAGGAGTCTTGGCGGGTACCTATTCATCAATCTTCTTAGCCAACCCGTTATTGGTTTGGTGGGCTGAACGCAACGAAATCAAAACCGAAACAACATAGGTATGATCATTGGAATCGCGGGCACATTGGGAGCAGGAAAGGGGACGGTAGTTGAATACCTAAAAGAGAAAGGATTTGAACATTATTCTGTTTCTGGCTATTTAAAATCAGTACTTAATGAGAGAGGTCTGCCAGCTGATCGGCCACATTTGTCCGCCCAGGCAGATGAGTTTGATGCTGAGTATAACGGCGGCGTGCTTGAAGTGATTTATAACAAAATGCAATCCGAACTTGGCGAAGATTTTATCCTTGAAGCAATTCATCGAGTCAGTGAAGCTGAATATATTCGTAGTGTTGGCGGAGTGATGCTTGGAGTGGATGCTGAGCCTCGAGTAAGATTTGAGCGTACCAAAATCCGACAGGAGGGGAATAAAGATGTGGCAACCTTTGAAGAGTTTTTGGAAAATATGTCGCGTGAAGAAGATGGTAAGGGTAGTGGTACGCCAAATATTAATGCCGTCCTTAAGTCAGCAGATTTTGTGGTTCAGAATAATGGGACTTTGGAGGAGCTCCACGAGCAGGTTAATCAATTTTTAGAAAAGGTTATTTATGAAAATAATTGATAAATTGGCTTGGATTCACATTGTTGACCGTAAAGTACTGATCACTCGATCGGCGGGAAAGGACACGTACTATATTCCGGGTGGAAAACGAGAAGAGGGTGAGTCTGACATTGAGGCGCTGGTTCGAGAAATACAGGAGGAGCTTTCGGTGAATTTAGTTACGGATCAACAAGAATTTATAAAAACCTTTGAGGCACAGGCACACGGCAAGGCTGAAGGAATGATCGTAAAAATGACTTGTTACTCAGGTCCATATACAGGAGAGATACATCCTGCTTCTGAAATAGAAGAAATAGCTTGGTTTACTTATGCTGATAAAGCAAAAAGTTCCCCAGTAGATAATTTAATATTTGATTGGCTTAAATCTAAAAACCTCATCGACTAATAAACATTGCTATGTATCATGTGTGATACATAACCTAAAGCTCTTGCTTATTTTTTAATTTTAAATAATTCTTCAACTAATGAAACAAGGAGGAAGTGACCTGGGTATTTTCGTTTCAGATCTTGATATGACAATGGTTCAGCATATTCAGATCGCTTGCTAGTCCGTTTCTCCACTAGTTGGTAGGCAGAGGTGTACTCAGTTAATTCAGACTCCAGCCAGCGTCGTACTTGAGCGAATGTGTTGGGACTAACGCTTAAATGGTTGTTAATTTCGTATCTAGTCTTGCCAGCTAAAATTGCTTGGGCAATGAGAATACGTCGACCGACAGTAATTTGCTCTTTAGTGGTGAGTAGGTTGTTTAGGGAAGTTGCAGTTGGGCCAGCTGTGGTTGATTGAGTAAAGGCCTTCAAGGCGAGCTCTTCTAGCGTCTGATTTGATTTCATCTATGTATCATACATGATACATAGATGAATTATATACAAAACCAAACCGGCTGGGAGTAAAGCTTCCGACCTTTTGGTTTTAATTTGGAACGTTAACATTAATTAATCTCGGCGTAATCGAAGAGAACACCGAAAGCTTCACACCAGGTGACTACGTATTTGAAACCATCAACATCTACATCATTTGGTACGGTGTAGTTAATATTTCCTTTGTTGCCCTTAGCGTCACCGAGGCTGACAGAGCCGTCAATGTCCTCAAGGTCGTTTGTGAGGTATACCTTAAGGTCGGGGCCGTTTGTACCATCATAGTCTTCGTAGCGGACGAGGGTTTCTTCGGCTGTAGTGATAACTCGAATGAAGCCGGTTGCGACATGTCCAGGGGTGTCTGTAATAGGGAAGGGACCAGTTATTACTGGTTCAGCAGGGGTATCTGTTTGAGTTTCTGAGGCGGTTAAGATTTCTGACGTCGGGTCGATTAAAGTCTTTGTTTCAGTAACTGGTTCCTCATTCACTTCAGAATCGGTTGTGAGTGTAAGGGCTCGCCCGCTGGTGGTAACTTCGCTATCTTCAGCCAATAGGGCAGCAATTTCTGGATCAAGCTCATCTTGTACTTCAGTAGTGATAAATAAAGGAGAGATGGTCCACCATGCGAATGCACCGAGGGCAGCGAGAGCGATAGTGATAATAAGTTTTTTCATAAAGTATGGTTATGTGGTTAGTCACTAATTTCTACGCAAGTAGTTCAGAAATGTTTCAGATATTATTGATACACTTACTATAGCGTATCCATGTCAGCAGAACTTACTTTCACCCTCATAAAAATCACCATTGTGCTGGTGGTAGCAGGAATAGCCTACGGCATTTTTCATGTGTATTTTAACAACACTCCAGAACTCGAAACAGAACAATTTCAGGTCACAGCTGAACTCAAGCGATATCATGCTACAGCCGGAGTCTTTCGTGGTCGCACTGGTACCTATGATGGGGTGTGCCAGGGTATGCTTTTGTCTACAGATTTTAGTTGTGATGATACCCAAAGTGCATTTGCACTCGAAAAACGTCTCACGGACGGTACGTACGTATGTATTGACGCTGGCGGAGAAGTATCTGAACGTCTGTACTCCAAGGGGGAGAAACTGGAGTGCTCCTAGTTGTGAATCCGAGTACCAGTAAAAGCTTTGCCGTCGAGGTAGTTTTTGAGGGACACTAGGTTGGTTCCATTAATATTTGCAACCTCAATATTTTTCTCTTGAGCTGTGCGGGCAGCTACTGGATCAAATGGAGAAGACAGGTTTGGTCCCCATTCCTCCGGAATCAACTTGCGAAAATCTGACCAGGTAATATCTTCAATTTTCTCAGCCGTTGGGTCAGTCCGCGGATCAGCCGTATAGACATAGTCAATATTAGAGAGATTAATCATTTTGGTCGCACCAACTCGCTCTGCTATACGAACAGCCTGAAGATCACTACTGCTACCTGGTCGGTAGCCAGCGCCAATAACTAACTTTGCTTCAGCTGGTGTATCAAGCACATCGTCAGGGTTTGTTACCATTACCGGGTGAGCTAAATCACGAAATACTGTCCGCAGTAAATGTCCGTTTAATCGGGTTGCGTGAATACCTAGCCAATCCATATCGTCATTATCTAGTGAGGATACTTCGGTGGCTGCGTCGACGTATCGACGAGATGTTTTTCCACCACCAGCAATCAAAATAAAACGACGGCCTGAAGCCGTTTCGGTGGTGATTAGATCTTTTAAAGAAGCAAGGAATTTAGTATCAATGTGGTCGGGAACGATTAGTGATCCGCCAACTGACATAACAATAGTTTCGGTGGTGTGTGACATACGTGCATATTTTAGCTGTATTTTTGGGTTTGTCTATTGTATGGTTGAGGTATAACCTATTTATTCTAATTTAAAACGCATATGTCTGAAGCACGAATAGACTTTATTAAAGAGCAGCTAGCAGCTGGAAAATCAGCCGACGAGATTAGGCGAGAAGCTATTTCACAGGGTCATGGTACCGATGGTTTTGACGATGATTTTGCTGCAGCCAGCGGAGCTGGTGTGCCAGTACCAGTAGCACCCTCAGTAGAGGCTCAGGTTGTACCTGATGCTGCACCAGCGGCTAATACAGCAGTGATGCCAGAAGTAGTACCTGAAGCGTCTGTACCACCAACAGGCAGCGGTTTTATTGGTGCGGTTGATCTCCTCAAAGAATCTTTTTCAATTGCAAAAGATAACCTCAAGTTAGTAGGGGGGTTTGTAGTGGCAGTGCTTGGATTGTTAGTCATTGGGGGACTCTTCTTGGGCGCTGTACTGCTGACGGCGGGAATGACGGCAGGCGGTGGTGTATTGTCGTTACTGATCGGTATTGTTTTGTATCTAGTCTGGTTGATTGGTTTTGTGGTTGCAACGACTGGTTTGGTGTATGCGTTTATTAAGCGTCGAGAGGGAGTAGGGTATTGGGCTGGAGTGTCTTGGTGCTTTAGGCACTTCTGGCACATTTTCTGGATCGCTCTTTTGATCCAGTTGATCACTTCAGGCGGCTATCTCTTCTTGCTTATCCCTGGTCTAGTGGTTGGGTTGTATACCTCATTTGCGATGTTTGTATTTATAAGCGAGGGTGAAAAAGGGTTTTCTGCACTACTGCGGAGTACGCAATTAGTGTACGGAAATTGGTGGGGAGTAGTTGGTCGCGTACTGTTGTTCCTGTTAGTGCTTTTAGCAGCTGGTCTGGGGCTCGGTCTGGCGGCTGGAATCTTCAGTATGCTCCTTGGAGCTATCAGTGGTACACTCGCCGCCGTTTTGATGGTCAGTGTATTTGCTGTCTTCTATATGTTCTTGATTGGTTGGGGCATCAGTCTCTCAGTAGTGATGATGGAGTCATTGCAAAGCTTCAAGCCAAAGACCGGAGAATTATGGGACACAATGAAAACCACCCGTATTATCTACATTATTCTGGCTGTCATTGGTATCCCAATGATGTTTATCCTCCAAGGAGCAAGCTTCAGTGATATGACCGGGGGCACTGCTGGTACAGATGCAGACTGGTATTTAGAAGATGACAGCTTCGGGTCAGACTGGGAGGCAGAACTAGAACGAAGTATCCAAGAGCAAATTCAACTAGAACTCGAAGCACAAAGTTAAACTTAAGCGACCGGTTCAGGTTCAGGAGTTTCAGTCACGTTTTCACTGTAGTGGACGTGGCTGAATCTTTTTAGACGTAAGCCCCAGGCATTGGAGACATTGGGGAGGCGATAGCGGCGCGAGAGACGGAACTGCCAGACGCCGAAGAGGGCGACAATGATTACTTTTACAAACTTGTAGTCCACCCAGATATCCGGAGTGAGGTAGATGCGGACGATTTCATTACCAACGCCAGCGAGTAAAAAGGCGATCGTCCAACGAATAGACAGGATCTTCCAGCCTTCATCTGCCATGGCGAAGGTGGCTTCAAAAATAGCTTTGAGAAACAACTTGTTTACTAGAAGCCCACCACCAACCGCGGCGGCCATGAGGAAGTAGAAGAGGGAATCGCCAAAAATCAGAATACCGGGGCTCTGGAACTGCAGGGTCATATAACCAGGAATAATGACAAATAAGCTCGCAATGATCGGCATCAGCGCGATACGCTTTTCGTAGATCCAGCCAATTGCGAGGGCAGTAACGGTAAATACAAGGAGAACTGTCGTAGCTATATAAAATGAATAGAATTGCCCGACAATAAAGAAAGCTAAAACTGGTGAGAATTCGGTCAGTAGGTGAATGGCAGCCGCCTTAGTCATATATAAGAGCGATTGTAGCACACAAGAAGGCGGGCCTTACAGGCCCGCCTTCTTGTGTGCCAAAGATAGTATCTTTAATACAGCGTATATTGACTTTTGTCAATAAATATGTTAATATAAGAAAGTACGTTCTTTAATAATTTGGATCACTTCCCATATATTTGAGGGCGTCATTCTTCAAACCAACCCATAGCCCAATCCAGGGCAGGATACGAAAGGGCTTCGGCCATGAAACCGGTTACTAAAATTCTTATTGCTGTTACCACTATTGCATTGGCTGCGTGTGCGAGCAACCGAGGTGGTCCAGTAGCAGAACTTACTTCACCCAATGGAAAGACGACGCATGTCGTCCACGAGTTGGCGGCTGGTGTTGATGAATCCGGCGGTTCGCGCCCAACTGCCCTGGTTGCGGTAAACAACGCCGGTGAGCTCACAGTGATCGCCTCCGGCAACGGCCCTAATGGTTGGCAGCAGGCTGGAGTTGCCTTAGCGTACTCTGTGCCTGGCGCAGTCAGCAATGTTGTGTCGGCTGGGATTATCCGCAATGGCGCTGTGAAAGCAGCAAAAATTGCAGGTGATGCTTCTGTCAAAGCGGCTGCTGCGTTGCGGCCGGATGAGACGAACGTCACTGCTACCGCTGCTGGTGCCACTGCAAATTCTGATGCACATGGCGGCAGTTCGACAGCGTCTTCAGAAGGTGGAACAGCGACATCAACCTCGGCTGGTGCAACAGCCATGTCGATTTCTGAATCAGAAGGTGGACGCGGCGGCAATGCTGTCGCCGATGTCTTTAACGGTGGCGACGAGGTGGTGGTCGAAGGCGACCGTCACTTTGTTGAAGTCGAGATCGAAGGCGACGAAGGTGACTGGAATTTCACAGACGTGAATGTGCGTCCTGAAGTCAAAACAGAAGTGTTCGTCGATGCGGAAACTCGCTTCAATATCGATGACTCATTTGTCGCTATCGATGAACTGGAAATCGACGATATCGACGGTGGCGTCACCATCATCGAAAACACGAATATTTTCAATCCAAACTCTGAAAAGGGTTGATCCAAAAGATGGACGGGGCGGCAGACTATCGTCGCCCCACACCTCAGTACAACCTATTTTCGACAGGTTATGCTGGGGTTTTATTGTGTCTGACGATTTGCGTATTTTTATATTTTACGGTTAGCTAGCAGGAACGCTTACCGATCAAAAAATGAAAGGAGGGAGCTATGCGTACTGTCTTATACCGCTTGATGGCTGTCCTTTTTTCTGCAGGGATGGTCAGCGCCGAGGAGCGAATCATGTGTCCTTTCATTAATGTGTCATTACATTGTGAGGGGAAAGTGCCAGCAGCATTTGGTTTGCACTTACGCGACAGCACAAATAAGGAGCGTCAGTTTTCTGGCGGCATTGAGCTTTCGCTTAAGAAAGATCCGGGAGGGCCACTTAAGCCAAAATTCAAGCTGGGGGGAGCGGTCACGTACGATCCTTTCTATGTAGAGGGAAGAGTTATCGCAAAGCCAAAGAACCGTGAATACGGCGGCGAAATTAATTTTGGAGTGAAGTGGTAGGGGCGGCGGGCCACAGCCCGCCGCCAGGGGAAGTCCATCTGGGTACACCGGGTGGCATTTTGTTTTTTTGGGTATCAACTGCCTGAGCATAAAGTCAGTGCTATAATTTATAGATATGAAACCAAACGCTGGCTTCACCCTCCTTGAGCTTTTAGTAGCGATTGCCATTATTGGCATTTTGTCGGCCGTGATTTTAGCGTCGCTGAATAGTGCGCGTGAGAAAGGCAGGGTTGCCGCTGCTCAGTCTCAACTAGAGCAAATAGAACGAGCGATCCAGTTGTTGTTCACCGATACTGGATTTTATCCATCAGGACATGCGTCACCGCAAACAGTTATTTGCGATACTCCTTTACTTGGTACCAACGAGATTGCGTTAAGTGATCCAGCTGCTGGTTTGGTCAGTAACGGGGGTAGTTGGCCTGGATGGAGTGGTCCGTATATAAAAGTACCAATGGACCCGTGGGGAGGTGAATATTATA
The DNA here is from genome assembly GCA_964350735.1 of uncultured Candidatus Saccharibacteria bacterium. Classification (GTDB taxonomy): domain Bacteria; phylum Patescibacteriota; class Minisyncoccia; order Phycocordibacterales; family UBA918; genus OLB19. The sequence continues at coordinate 1,043 of CAYGKO010000006.1, read as the reverse complement.
TTGATAGCGACTATGCCTGTTCCCCCGAAGTGCTTGGTTGCAGAGGGAGAGACGATGGTGGACTGGGAGCTTCAGTAGTATTAGTGAGTTGCGGTCCTGATCAAAGTATTGCCGGCAGGTCCTGTGCTTATAACAGCGATAATATAGTTTTTCGAATGTGTGATGCAAACGTGATTGCTCCGTAAGAGCTAATTACTTTAACAGTGAAACCATAATATGTGTGCCCAAAATAAGCTTGCACTTTTTTCGCTTCTCTGTATAATACCGCCACTGTTTGAGGGATCGCAGCGCACCTAGTGCGCTTTATGCACGGGGTAAGTTCCATGCTGATCACTCGCTGATAAACAGCGTCATTCGTCAGACTTACGTTGGAGTAAGGATTATATGAACAGTCATATAATTTTCATACTATGTTTGATCTTAGCAAGATCAAATGTACACATATATTTATGTTGTTTAGAACAATAGATTTTTCTATTTTCTAATCGACTACGAATATGCATCAAAACGTAATTAACAATGCAAATTGTTTATTACACAACGTAACGATTTAGCGATCGTTACGAAACGATGAGGCAAAAGTTTATTTTTTCGAAAGTTCTCTTTTGTCTTATCCTTGGATTGTTTACAGGTGCGTGGAGAAAAGTACACTCCGTACCATATATGTAAACAACAGGTAAGTAGATGATTCACTCCGGTGAATCACTTCACTAAATACTTCGGTATTTAGTTCCTGTCTTTAATTAGAGTTTGATCCTAGCTCAGGGTGAACGCTGGCGGCGTGGATGAGGCATGCAAGTCGAATGGGTTTAGACCCATGGCAGACGAGGTAGGAACACGTAGGTACATACCCCAAAGTCAGGGATACTCCGGCGAAAGTCGGCATAATACTTGATAGTCTCTTCGGAGTAAAGTTTTAACGCTTTGGGAATGGCCTGCGGTCTATCAGCTTGTTGGTAAGGTAACGGCTTACCAAGGCTACGACGGATAGGGGAGGTGAGAGCCTGACCCCCACCGATGGAACTGCGACACGGTCCATACTC
>CAYGKO010000005.1:39409-47477 GCA_964350735.1 uncultured Candidatus Saccharibacteria bacterium | reverse complement strand
CGATCTCATGATTTGAGAGTGCTGACGGATCGGAATCCGAAAGCGTGTTGCTGACACCTGTCAGACTTGCAGCTTCCGCAAAGCGGAGTGAAGGCAGACCGAGAGACCATAATAGGACCGCAAGGCCAACAATCGCTGCGATAGCTTGGAGCAATCGGACGGATTTTGCCGTTCGATTCATATGCTCTACGTTGTATATTAGCTTACACCCTTGCCAATACACCTTGTACAAGTGTATCGTCGCGATAACCACATAACGTGGTCGTGCTACGTAAAAGTCTCCACCCCTTTACGTATATAAATGCGATGTAAACATATCTGTTGCATAACATTCGGCTGAAAATGTCGTATCGCATCACTTCCCTGCTCACCACACAGAATTCAGAAAAGTGATGCGATACTAATGGACTAATGGCCATCTTCTGCAGCAGATACAAGTACATTGTAGCTTGCCTCTCTCACTTTGAAACTTTCTCCCTGGGGACAAGAGATAATTAAGGTTGTCTGCAGTAAAAAAATATTTTATTTGTGTAGAAAGGGACCAGAATATTTAAAATTAGTATGATCTACCCACACCACATGTGTACTAAAAATAGCAAACACATTTACTACTGTAAGATCTCACAATCAGTCTTGTAGCCGCGCTATAGCACTCACTCACTTCTCTCAGAACGCGTAAAACGCTACGCAGGCAGCGTTTTACCCAGTCCAGTTGAATAGTAAGATTGAGAAATCTTCAATTCCTACATTTCCATTTCCATTTATATCTGCCGGTGGGTCAGAATCGCCACCATTAGTTTGCCACCAAAAAATAAGAATTGAGAAATCAATTAGGTTGATAAAGCCATCCCGGTTTAAATCAGAGGGAGTTGTAGCCCTTCCTTCAACCCCTACAAATAATGTCAAAGCGCTACTATAGCTACTGTCTGACGACAACTGACCAGTACCCGATCGATATCGCGCTTTAGCTATATGTTCTGCCAAACTCAGCGTCGAGGAATCAAAATCGATCGACCAGCGTCCATCACTATCTGAAATAACAGTATCTACAACACTGTCATCAATAGATAATTCTACTGTTTTGTTAGGGGCAGTTTGTCCAAAAAATGCAATCGGATCACCCGGATCAATCTCAGCACTTTCTACTGCAATAGTCGGTGGCAGCATGATTCCTCGCACATTAGTGATTGCGCCTTGTGTTACATCAAATGTAGTATTGAAAGTGATCGAACGTGTATTAAACGCATCTAGTGACCAAAAACCTAATGAAGCAGTTCCGGGTGAAGCTTCAACAGCGAATTCAAATTCTCCATCATTATCTGCCCGCACCGTCCCCACCTCTTCTGCATCAAGTAAAATATGGACTGTTTCGTTTGGATAGGCAGTTCCTTCCATGTTGATCTGGGTGTCTCCTAAGACCTCACTACTGCCTCCCGAACTTCCCGAGCCACCTCCACCAGAACCACCTCCACCAGAACCACTGACTTCGATCGTACAATCTGCGGCACAGAAATCACCACTGGTATTATTTCCATCATCACATTCTTCATTAAAACCGGTCTGCAAAACCGCATCTCCACAGTACGGACCGAAAGTACATTGTAGATTACACTGACGTCCTGCAATACTAGTACTATATGCTCCAGTTTCTCCTGGAATATCACAATCTTCGCCAGCATTCACGATTGAGTCACCACAGATACTCACTGCGAGGGTGGTAGTTGCCCTGATTGTAGTTAAAGCAGTCTGAGCTGTCAAAGGCTCTATATTTGGCAAGACAAGCGTTGTGAGCAGCAGTATGGCAACGCTTATAGAAAGGATCCAGCGTGAATACATACGCTAGCCTAACTTACGTCTACGTTGCATGCGGTACGCCAAACCAAACAATATGATAATCGTAATAATTGGCAGCAATATGGATACCTTGTGTGGGAATGACAAGCCAAAAAATCCATAACCGGCCATCTGCAAAGTGCCGTACGGAAGTATGCTTAATGTCAATTCTCCCTCTTGCTTAATTTCGTCATCGTTATAAATTGTATACCGCGCTAAATAACTACCAGCCGGGAGACGAGTTGGTAGCTCAGCAGTGATTATCTCAGTAGCAAAAGGTTCGACTTTGGTGATTCTATTTGAATGTGTAACCTCTTCTAGTAGCACAGATCCACGGTTATCATATATTTTGAAAACTACTTCTGATGGGGACACATTTACATTCCCCGTATTTTCGATCATGATGTCGAACAAAATTTTTCCAGGGAAATATAACCAGCCCACCTTATGACCTTCGTTAAGATCAGAGATACCAATTTTTCGTACTCTGAAATCAAGAATTTCTCTATCAATCACATTTAAATTAATATCTACTTGAGCACCAAGTGAAATACTTACCGCACCTGAACGTGAACCAGTATCTGCAGGCGTTGTCTTTATACGAATGGCTCCATCATAGGCTTTAAAGTCAGCTCCAGAAGGAACAGTGACGCGGACGGTCATTGGAATTTTTTGCTGTCCTGAAGGAAGTAAAATATCTTGCCCTTCGATGATTTCAATCCATTCTTCGATCTCAGGCGCATCAATAATAATGAGAGCTCTAAGATCTTCATTAGGATTACTACGGACCATCAAGATCTGCTGCTCATACACTGAGCTGCGCGTAAGACTGGTGTTACTAACGTATGGTGGTGTAATCCCAAAACCGGCTTCAGCTACACCAGCTAAAGTAACAAACTGTAGAATAAATATAAAAAAGAACGATGCGACTAAACGTTTTAACATAAAAGTAGAGCGACCCCACTGGGTCTTTACTATTATCAGAGAAAAGTGCACAAAAGGCAACAGCCATCGCTGTATAACGATGACTGTATGCTTCTAAACTCTATATAATTTTTAACCTAGATTCCCCACTCTCCTGTTTCACTAATCTTTACAGTGAAAGTGTTTTGACCAAAGTAATCTCCTGCCAGAGTGATGCTGCCTGGAATTGCGATACCCCAGAAGGTTTCATCTGACTCTTGGGTTGAAGTAGATTGTGATTTTGGAATATTGATCTCAAGCTCTTTCGGGGTAGTTGAACTAAGTACAAACTGTGGAGTTGCGGTTGAGTACGCGATCGAACTAGTTCCAAAAACTTGATTTTCATCAGCGATGGTTGATGTTGCAGATGGTGCACAAGGGGTCGAGAATGTATAGGTCCCACACATCGATGTTCCTTCAAGTAACTCATCGATTCCTACGTTACCTGTTGCCCGCACTGTAGTTGAAGCACTCAATGTTCCAGTATTACTTCCTGGTTCTAAAGCTCCGTATGGAATTTCTACGGTATCAAGGGCGAAGGCTAGAAGCCCGAGGACGTCCACTGCTCCACTTGGCGATTCAGCGTCGGTCCCAGTGGCATTGTTGTCGTCAATTGGATTCACTTCTGCCCGCCAATCTTCAGCCGAGAACGGTGTTGCTGTCGCAACATCATCGGTTGGATCTGCGATATACCAAAGTGGATAGGTACACTCCCACGTTTCTGTAGCATCAGTTGCCCCGCTACAAGTGTCAGCAGCCGTTGATGATGCTGTACAGCTAATCGCCCAAGTGGTAGTCGGTACACTTGTCGTATAACAATTGTTTGCGTTATAGGTACCAGTCTCAGCGTCGCAAGTAGTACTTCCAATACCTGATCGGTATAGTGAGACTTCGTAGTCTACAATTTCATCACCAGCAGAAGCATTGAGACAACTGTTATTGTCAGTCACAATATATTGCAGAGTGAAGTTCGGTGTCTGGGTTGCCGCATTAATCAAGACAATGTCATTTCCAGCATTTACAGTAATAGAACCAGCTGTCGGAGCGACATTGTTAACGGTGATACTAGCGTTAGTACCTTGAATCACCCCATCTGCTTGGTGCCCATGGTTGTCAATAATATATCCGTAGGCAGCGTAGTCTTGATCACGAATGACTCCTGGTAGGGTGTACACAACAGAAGCGTCAGCTGCTGCCAAAGTAGATGAGGCTACAAATCCACCAGGACCACACTCGGTTGTGCTAGTTCCTGTACCAAAGTCTGCTTCGTTACAGATATGCAGCTGGACGGTGTCATTAGCGCCATTGGTATCATCGTCTGACGATGTTGACGTGAAGGTTACTCCAGTACCTGGGTCGGCAGGTGAATCATTACCAAAGAAGGTGAAGTCAGGTCGACTGTTTACCACAAATGGGGCTGAGTTAGTTGCTGCTGTACCAGTTGAAAACGTCCCGAAACATCGAGCATTCACCGGGTCAGCGTCACATACCCAGGCGTACCAATCATTTGATTCAGCAAATTGTGAGGCTGCATCACGATCGATGGTTGTAGTGGCCGCTCGAGCCTCAGTACCACTAATAGTAGCAGTTGATATTGCCCACTGAACGGTGCTTGGAGCACAGCCTGGGGTTGAGCCATTGACGGCAATAGGTGGAGCTGGAGTTGATGTTCCCGAGCATACTACCAAGAAGTAGTCTGCAGCGTTTGAGTCTTCTGCAGTCCCTATCCACACGACATCATCTCCTGAATCAGTTGGGTTAGCTATTGATGATTCAGTCTCCTCTCTTCCTTCTTGTCCTAACACCCATTGCGGCGGAGTGTTCAGCACATTTACTGATGTTGTCGCTCGGCTCTGCGCAACTACTTTCTGATATTCTTGGTTACTAATGTTAAATAAAAATGCGACCACGAAGACCAGCACTCCGAGCAGAGTGGTTACAATCGTGATCTTTCCAGCCGTGTACATGGCTGTTGGTTGGCTCTTGTTGTTGTACGACATATATATTTGTGTCTATATTATTGTACCTGACATATGTCATCAGGCTGCTAGTTATACACAGAGATTATTCGTATCGAATCGCATCCAATGGATTAAGTGTAGAGGCCCGTTTGGCTGGAAAAATACCCGTCAGATACCCAACAATGGCTGAGAATAGAGCGATAAAGGTCAGAAACCATAGCGGAAAGGCAAATAGTGTTACTGCCTGACCACCAAATTGACTAGCTGCAATATTCAGCAAAATATTGATGGTCACTCCAAATATCACTCCCATCAATATCCCTGTTACTCCCCCCAGAAAACCTACTACAATAGACTCCGACACGAACAGCCATTTAATATCCGACGGTGACGCCCCAATGGTACGCATAATTCCAATCTCTTTAGTACGTTCCAGAAGAGTAACTGTCATAGTGTTAAACATACCAATCGCAGATACTAATAGTGCAATACCTCCAAATGTTGCCAGTACGGCTTGGATCCCCTGAAAAATCTTTGATGCCTGCTCTACGGTCTTAGACAACGCAGTTACTCGAAACCCTTGTTCAATCAATTCAGCCTCCACAATGGGTAAAAATTCATTAGTACTAACACGCACTTGGGCGCGTTCATACTCTTCGATCCCTACATGAGTACGCAGCTCTGCCATCATCATGAGAGCGTTGAGTACTCCCTCCTCTTTTGTAATACCGCGCACGGTGTATTCTTTATCTATCAAGATCTCATTAATGTCATCACTACCATCTTCTGCTGGTACTAAGATTCGGAACTTCACTTTTTCACCAATAAAGTTTTCAATTTCTGTTTCCTCAATCCCAAACAATTTCAGTACGGCTGGCGAAAGCATGATTGAGTTCCCGTCTCCAACATCTTCATCAGTGAAGACTTCCCCCGCCGTTGCAGTAATTCCTGCATACCTCAAGTAGGCAGGCTCTGCTCCTTGCAAGAATACGTTACCGGTAAGCCCTTTAAACGTTACCAGGGCCGGGAATCTCGCCAGCGGCGCTGCATCTAAAATATTTTCATTCTCTTCAAATCCACGAATCGTTTCATCTGTAATCGAGAGACTCTGTGAACCAGTTGAAGAAACTCCGAGAGACAAGAGTGTCTCACCGAACACAATCTGCTCCAAAATAATCTGCTGCAATCCAAATCCTAGACCCACGAGCACAACTACCGCACCCGTCCCTACTCCCATACCTAAAATCGTCAACCACGTACGCATCGGGTTAGTCTTGAAAGCTCGGGTGGAAAGTTGGGCTAGATCTTGATTTCGCATACTTACGCTTTGTAACTTACGTCTACTCCTTGGGCGATTAGTTTTTCAAAGTAACGCGTTAAACCGTCAGCTTCTTTTTCATCAAGTGCGAGACCGCCAGCCGACAAGGAAAAGCTAAGGTTTTCATTAAAACTATCTTCGTTTGTTACCCCAGCCACTCGGTCAGCAATTAACTCGGTAAGATTAGTATCTTGTTGTTTTGTCAGTTTCATTCTGTACGTCTGTAATAAATGATCTTTAAGGCGTTCAGCGAATTCTGCCTGATTAAAAAACGCATGTGATTCAGTGCGAACAGCCCTGAAACGTCTAATGTCGTCAGCTTGCTCCATCATTTTTATGGCAATCTTACTCATTTTTTTGGCTTCATTTTCAGCAATTTCTACTCCCCCGTCCTCGTACTTTGTAGTCAAAGCTTTAATAAATGCTTCTGGTTTCACTCTTCCATTCAATAAGTGGCTAATTGCAATTTCAAGTCGCATCAGCTGATCGTAGGTGTACTCCTGAGTGAGGTAGTTGACCATACTTTTAACCCGTAGGGTATTAACTGAATCATAGGGAAATAATCGAGCCAACTGCTCAAGTTCGGTAACAATCGTCTCTCCTTCTTGCACTGGCTTGATTTGTTTTCGTTGTGGATTAACCACTTCGCGTACGATTCGACCATCTTTCAGATAATATACGCGATGAGCATAGGATAAGTGCGCTGCATTGTGAGACACCATAATGATCGTCCGCATGTCAAACGTATTCATCTCATCAATCTTATCCATCACCTGCTGAGTCGAAACCGAATCGAGGTTTCCCGTAGGCTCATCAGCTAATACAATTTTAGGATCATTCACCATCGAACGAGCTACCGACACTCGTTGCTGCTGACCTCCTGAAAGCATAGCTGGAATTTTATGTGATACAAAACCTACTCCAAACCGATCAAGGAGCGACTGGGCCCGGCGTTCGCGCAGCGCCTTATCAGCATCACAGAAGATCATAGGTAACGCCACATTATCGAGTACAGTCAGTGATTTAATCAGATTAAACGACTGAAAGATGATTCCCATCACGTGCCGCTGAAAATATACTCGTTCCTCAGGCGGATAATCATATACATTATCACCCCGGATCAATAAGGTTCCCTCTCCTGGAGGGAGCGAGCCCTGAATCGAATACATGAGAGTGGACTTACCACAGCCAGATGGTCCAAACAAAATAATATACTCTCCTTCGTAGATATCAGTATTAACCCCTTGCAACGCTTTAAATTCGTTGCTTTTACCTTGGTTATAAATGATCGAAAGATCCCTGCAAACAATGAGCGGTTTAGCCATAGAAAAACTCCATTTCTTTAATTAGAACACACTTACTATGGTAAGTGGTTATACGTATCCACATTTCGTTTCGCCAACTTGTGAGCAGTGTACAAAGCTAGGATCAAAAGTAATATCCACCACGGCCAGAAATACAAAATCTCAACCCCAAATTTTTGCGTAATTCGCTCCAATGTGGTACTTGCCCCGCTCTCTTTTCCAGCCTCATCTATTTGAGTTATTAAGCTGGGTGAATTCTCAGAGACACTACCCGTTTCTTGTTCTGACTGAAAATCACTCGTGCTACCAAGATCAAAATCTTCAGTTGATGAAAAATCTGACTGTGGAGGTTGCGCGGTTGCACTTTCATCAAGGTTGCCTGACTGAGAAGTTGTTGTACTGCTTCTAACTCGTCCCACTATCTTTTTGGTTTGCAATTCAGTCTCTACCGTGACACCTTCATCAATTTCATACAATCCTCCACCCTCACGCGTGGTTTCAAAGTTTTCGGACGCGGAACTAAAAGATTGTGTGCTACCAACCGAATACCCATCTACTTGAAAATTCTCGCTCGTTAATTGGGCAAATGTCGCTGTCGGGAACAACAGAAATAATAAAACTACATATTTCATATTTCTGGTTCTGGTTCTGGTTCTGGTTCTGGTTCTGGTTCTGGTTCTGGTTCTGGT
>CAYGKO010000005.1:0-39309 GCA_964350735.1 uncultured Candidatus Saccharibacteria bacterium | reverse complement strand
CTGGTTCTGGTTCTGGTTCTGGTTCTGGTTCTGGTTCTGGTTCTGGTTCTGGTTCGGCTGATTCTAACGCCTGAGTTCCTGTGCCTACAGCTTCATCCTCAGACTCAGCGGATTCACTGGAAACTGGTTCTGAGGTTTCTTCGGTCGTTTCATCTGTACCAGTGGCAGAAGCATCGTCTACCGGATCGGTAGTAATGACTGCTGGAGGGGTTGAAGTTCCATCAGCTTCTTCGGTGGAGGTCGCCGCTTGACCAGCCCCTGAGTCAATGTCGTTAGTACCGTCAGGAGTAGACTGATCTTCTTCCCCGTCATTAGTGTCGTCAGCAGTAGCGGTCTCGATTACCGCCGCCGGCCGCCCTCCTTCAAGCGCATTCAGTCGGGCTTCAAGTTCAGCAATCCGACTTTGGTTACCAGTTACCATTGCCCAAAGCTCTTGAATGGCATCCACGACAACAGCCAAGATGTTTGGTGTGTTCAATGACCAATAATCCCCTCCCTGGCGCACCACTTCTGGCAAGATTAAGTCAACTTCCTGCGCAATGAATCCGACTTCCGTCTGACCCCCAAAGCGCTCCTCATCAATCCAGTCGTACCGAACACCACGGAGGTTGAGTACAATTTCTAAACCATCAGTAATATCTGTAACATTCTCCTTAAGTCGCGCATCAGATGTCGTACGGATAATATTCCCATTAGCATCAGTACTAAGCGTGGTACCGCCGCCCAGCAAGTTACTTGCCTGAATCGTCCCAATCACATCTAATACCTGGTCCGGAGTCGAGGTGCCAATCCCCACATTTCCATTCTCCTGCACGGTGAACACCTCCGTCCCGCCAGTTTCAAAAAGCTTTAAGATGTCGTCTGTTCCGGTAGATTGCACAGTGAGACGGGCGCTGCTGGCGGTTGAGGTACCAATTCTTAAAATATCAGCATTTAAAGTTTCAAGCGTGAGGCCGTTTTGGGCGTCGAAGAGTAGTGACTGAGAAATTTCTCCAGCTGAGGTTGAAGCTGTGTCATAGACAGCAAGTGAGCCCTGGAAGAAAGAATCACCTCCCACATTAAATCCTTCATCAGCAAACAAAGACTGGCTTACCCTGAGGCGATCAAAGTATCCATCTTGCGCGGCGAGTACGCCGATTTCAGCTGTCGGAGCGGTCACCCCGCCTAGATCAAAGATAGCAAATCCTTCCAGCTGCTCACTACCAACAAACAAATAGTTACCGACCACTTGGATACCAACCGGGCCGTCAATAACAGTCGGATTGTTTGGATCAATAACACCCGCTAAAGTTGGATTCGTTGAACTGGAAACATCGACAATTACTACGTTGTCAGAGGTAAAGCCATTTATGTATGCATAGTCTCCCGCCACTGTCACATTACGAGGAGCATCGAGAATATCTGTGTCATCCGGATCAAAGTTACCTAGCAATATTGGGTTGGTTGGGTCAGAAATATCAAGCAGCAGCAAGTTATCAGAGGAGCTACCTGGAATATAGGCCACATTACCGTCGATTACAATGTCGCCTGGAGCATCAAGCACAGCAATATCGTCTGGGAAGTAGCTTCCGACCAGCTGAGGGTCAGTTGGGTTGGAAATATCCACTACCACAAATCCATCCGCATTCCTACTGTCCGCATACATATAATTTCCCCGCACGACTGGCTTACCACCACCGGCGTAAATGGTAGTGCTGGCTGGATCCCAAATACCTTTTGTCACTGGGAGGGTTGGATCTGACACATCAACAATCGAAATATAATCAGCCGTAGCTCCTTGCGGTACATAGGCGTAGTTTCCATACACAGACACATCGCCGGTGTCGTCGCCACCAGTCCAGAGACCGACGCGCTCCAGATTATTTGGATCTGAATAATCAAAAATCGCCATCGCTCCAGTTAGGCCGCTACCAACATACAAGTAACCGTTGGCCGCAAACGGTTGACGAGGTCGAGACAACCCAGGCGTACTATTAAAACTAATTGTCTCGGGGTTAGAGATGTCTGAAATATCCACCACCACTAACTGATTGCCGATGAAATCGGTCATATAGAGGTAATCATCCACCACCAGAAAGCCATTGGTGAAGAACAGCGAGGCGGCCTCCTCCCAGACAGCGACTGGTGTGACGTCAGGCGTGCCAACAGTAATGGTTATGTCACCATTAGCAACCGCCAGTCCCTGCGTCGCCACATTAGAAGAACTAGCCTGACCAATCTGAATTAAACCGTTCTCGAGTACTGACAATACTTCCGCCCCGCCGGTTTCGAAGAGGCTGAGGATGTTAGTGGTCCCTTGTGACTGAATGGATAACCGAGCTCGGTCAAGATTAGTAGTAGTACCAATTCCCATACCTAAGTCACTACCATCAATACGAAGAAATTCTGTTGCAGTATTGCTGTTCTCAATCTCGAAGTGTAAATCACTTGATGCTCCACTCTCCCCACGGGTGCTATAGATTCGAGAAGTTGCTTGACCTTCAGCACTTACAAAGGCAATTGCGGCACCGCGATCATCTCCCGCACTGCGTTGATCAAGTGTCAGTATATTAAGCACGCTACCGGTGTTATCCGCAATGTATAATTTTGTATCTGGTGTCGACGAACCAATCCCCACGTTCCCACTCTCCAGCACCGTGAACACTTCTGTACCAGCAGTTTCAAAGAGGTTGAGGATGTCTAAAGTGCCTTCTGACTGGATAGTAAGGCGTGCAGCGAGAGCTGTACTAGTACCAATACCGATTGTACCGGTAGCAACATCACCATAAATACTGTTGCCGATATTGAGGAAGTTTGACTGCGTAGCTGAGAGCGTATCAACGTCATAGCCGAGTAAAAGATTATTGGAGCCGGTGGTAACACTATTTCCGGACTGGTAGCCTAGGAAAGTATTATTCGAAGACGTAGAAATGGCAAAACCAGATTGGTAGCCGAGGAAGGTAGAGCCGGAGACATCACGCCGCTCGCCAGAATTACCGTACCCGGCTCGGTACCCAAGCGCGATCGAATCTTCAGCGTTAATGTACTGCAAGGCTCCGCCACCAACCGCCACCACTTGACCAGCGGTATTCCCAGCCAAACTCTCACGACCAACCCCGACAGCATCTGCGCCTTCGTTATTAAATCCTGCCAAGTATCCAGCAAACACGGAATTATTCCCTGAGTTACTTTGACCAGCGCCAGAACCAAGGGCGGTTAAGAAATCACCTGAGTTACTTGCCCCAGCCGCTACCCCGATACCTGTAAAAGAGGCTCCGGTGTTTTGTCCCCCAGCATTGAGACCAACCCCCGTAAATAACTGCTGCTGGTTTTCAAAACCAGCTCGATACCCAACCGCAGTACTTCCGTCACTCGACGTGGCTGTGTTGAGGGCGTTGTAACCGATCGCCACATTCTGTATACCGTCAGAGAGTAACCCCGCTCCGGCGTTACCTCCAATAGTAACAGATTCGTTAGTTGACGAGCTGTTGAAGATACGCACCCCTTCGATCAATATCCCGGCTCCCGGAGAAGCAATGTTTATATCTCCTACAACGGTCAGCGTGGAGCCTGGAGTACTTGTTCCAATCCCCACATTGCCATTCTCCAACACCGTAAACACTTCCGTCCCGCCAGTTTCAAAGAGGTTGAGGATGTCGGTGGTGCCAGTAGATTGCACGGTGAGACGGGCGCTGCTGGCAGTACTGGTACCAATGGCAAAGTTATCGCTTAGTGAGGTAAGGTAGGTGACTGCTCCGCTGTCTGTAAAAAGTGAACTCCCCCCACCTCCGACTGCAGAACCGTCGAAGTAGAGTGTACCTCCTTCATTATAAAGCGCGTAGGTAGTATCACCTGGTGTACTTGAAGCAAAATACAATGCAGCCAAGGTACCGGTAGCTGAGCTGTCGTTTTGGATAAAATCGAAAAATTGATAGCCATCGAGGGTGTCAGCATTGAAAGCGTAAGCAGCTGCGCCAAGTCGGGTGCGCGGCGTCATTTCTGAGTCTGCACCGACGGTAAGCCCGACGTAAATACTGTCGTCGCCAAAATCAACTCCATCAAGAGCGTTCCCAGTACCAGACCCGAGCAAAACTTCAAACTCCCCGCTACTGACTGTTACCGCATTACCATTAGCCGCAGTATGGGTACTAGTATCAAGTAATGTCCCGCCAGCCGGAGCGTTGTACAAACGAAACACCATATCGTAGGTGCCAGAGAGTTCAGTCCCACTAGAATTTTTGAGCGTACCGTAAAAGGGCAACTGCTGATTGATACCCGGGGCAGCAAATACGAATGAAAAAAGGCTCATGAGAACCATGAGTGAGAGGAAAACAGAGATAATTAGATACACTCTTCTGTCGACTCTTCGTGTCTGCATAATATGAACAAACCTAGAATTTTAGGCTTCGCTCCACTCCTACTGAGTGTTATCTACAGTATACAGGATCAGAACACTGACAAATTCCACTGTACACAATGCAGGGCGGGTAAAACGCTGCGCAGGCAGCGTTTTACCCACCGATGTTCTTGACCCAACCGAAGGTGCTTTCGAAGTTTTCTAAGATCAGATCGATAATGTTCTTTTCTTGAATCGGTGTAAAGAGCACAAAGTTTTCAGACTGGATAGCATTACCCGCCTCGTCAGTACAATTCAACCAGAATTGATACACCGTAGCAGGAGCAAAATCAACAATCACTTCCACGTGTCGCTCAGTAAAGTTCAATTCTTCTTGTTCAATGGTAAACGGTTCAACTCCACCAGCCACCCCTTCACGATAGGTCATCAAACACGACGCCGGCTCATCTGTCTTCCATTCAACAATACTCTGAATTCGTGACTCACTGCCTGGGAACAAGGTTGACTCATTAGTTACGTTACTAATAATAGGAGCGGCGGTATCTCGTACAGTAATGAAGGTGACGGGCTGACTTTTGACCCGGTCGCCGCCACCATTTTCAGCGATTACAAAAGCGACGTATCGAGTACCTAGCGTAAGATCAGTAATTTTCATCTGGTGAGTAGTTGCAAGGGTTGGTCGACCGAGTGAGTTTTGGGTTCCGGTAGTAAGATCTTGGTACTCAATCGTGGCTTTAGCGGGCACTGTGGTATCCCACGCCAGGGTCGCTGAGTTTTCTTCCACTTTAACGATCCGGAGGTTTCTGATTTCTGGAAGAGAAGCTTTGGTCTTAAAGGTAAAATCACGACTAGCACCAGAGATGCCAAAGTCATCAGTAGATCGCACTTGAAAATGGTACTCAGTAAACGACGAAAGACCGATCAGACGGACCTCGTGATCAGTAGTCGGTGCTCCGGTACTTTGTTGTGAAAGCGCATAGCCAGCGCCGGTATAGTCACTGGCTGCTGAAAATTGCACTTCAGATGAAGCAGCCCGATCAGTCGTCCACTTCACTAAAGCGGTGGTTGTTTCAACAATCACTGTTGGCGGACCAACAATGGTCAAGTCTTCCGTAATACCTTCAACTGCCTTAACTAATTCATTTTGGATTTCTTTGATCTGCTGTGATGACTCAATCTGTTGAATTTTTTCAATGATTTCTTCAGTGATTTCTGTTTGAGTCTGACTTGTTGTTTCAGTTGTTGTGTCAGTAGAATCACTTGATTGCGCACCAGATCCTTGTCCTTGGGCTTCTGCCTGAGCCGCTCCTGCCCCACTGGCTGAAGGATCACCCAAGGTTTGGATTTTATAGTCAGCTGAAATACCTTGGTTTCCACCATCATCTGCTGACACAATCCGGAAGTGATACACCCGTCCTGGTTCAAGGGCATCGAGTGTTACTGAGTGCTGCCTACGGTCTGTACCAGGAATACGAACAATTCCATAATCAGGCTTCAGGCCGTAGTTTATGAGTGAATCTGAATCTTCATCAGTCTCCCAGGTAATCGTAAAGCCTGATTCTGTTGTACTCGATACTTGTACATTAGTAATATCAGGAGCTACTCCATCCCCCACTTGTGCTTGGGTGGTTGGTACCAGAAAAAAGGCTGTTACAGCAAAAACGGTGACAATAATTCCGAGAGACTTGAGATTCATAACTTTCATAAGTATACGCCCTAATCACCGACAGCAGTGAACAAATTACTTCCAGTATGTGGGTTACTCGCGGTTCCAAACGGAATGGCAATTCCCCAGTAAATTTGATCTGACACTAGTGGGGTTGCTGTTACCGGTTTACTAAGATCGACCTCAACGGTTGAACCAAGGGCACTCAAGTTTGCGCAGGTCGTACAGGTGCTGTACGTAAAGGTTGAAGTAGCTAACACCTGCTCTGCGGCCGGGATTACCGAAGCAGCTCCGTCCGTCATATCGGAACCAGAGATATTTACATCTATAGACTCATTACCAAAGTTAAAGATATCAGTTGAGGCGTTGCTGGCACCAGAATCAGTATTTACATCCAGGACGCCGTAATCAATCACAGCGTCGACATCAAGCGCTCGTAGGGTAAGTAGCTCAACCCCGATGGCTGAAGCTAGTCCACTACCTCCGGCCAAGTCACTCACCTCTAGATACGCTAACCACTCTTCCCCAGCGTACGTACCAATATCAGTAGCATCCGCATGATAGAAGATATCTATTGAACATGAAAGCGTACAGGTGTTACCTGAACAATTAGTGAATTGACACTGATTTGTAGTAGTCGCAATATAACAATCATTTGCGTCTGGTGAACAAAGTGCTCCGGCACCACTGCGGTAAATAGTGGCAGTGGCAGTATCGAGGTCAGTAAATCCGTTAAAGTCAGTGACTGTTCCGGTAGCAAATACGGTAGTTGTTGTTCCTGGATTAAGACTAATATCAGTACCACCGTTAAGTGTTGCTGCTGTGATAACCGGATCAAATGCGAGGGTTAATTCTGGCAGGATAGCGTATGAGTCTAATTCAGATCCACCATCAGTCACTCGGAAACAATAGGCATCGTTAACTGCATTCACTGTTAAGTTAATAGCGTATTCAAGTTCAGTATATTCATTTTGATCAACATCAATATTACTACTTTCATTACTGCTATTAGCCACAATTTCTCCAGCAATGAACTCTCCTCCACTGCTCAAGATATGATCCGTAGTCGGGTCGCCATCTGTGGTACTAGCTGACGTAGTCATACAAATAGCTGAACCGCCACAACTAGCTACCGGCGGTACCGCTGCAAAGCTTCCGGAACTAACTGCCTGGCAGGTTGGCGCGGTTAATTTAGGAGCAAATTCAAGACGGAAATTTTGGTTCTCAATCGGCAAACCAGAGTTTTCGATCGCAACTCGCAAGCGAGCTGTTTCCCCAAAGGCAAATCCTCCCGTGGCAGTATCTTCAGGAGCAGCCCAAGAGGCTCCACCGTCAAGCTGTTCCGCACCAAAACGTACTGTCGGCTTTGTATCAGTACGGGGTCGAGTGGTAAAGCTATCCCAGCCACCATTGAATCCCCAATAGGTAAAGCCGTATCCACCAGATGTATAGGTGCTATCTGAAGCTGTTGTTGTAGCAACTAGTGTCCCAGCATCTGTATAGAGGGCAAGGTCAATTGAATTATCAGTTTGCCAATCAACTTCCACTTCGTACCAACCGGTGGTGAAGGTTGGACTAACAGAAGACAGAATAGTTACTCCACCAAACTGGTCAGTGTTTTCAGCATCACGCACGATCGACAACCGATCTGTTCCCAACACCTTGAAACAAACACCATAGTTTTGGTTCACTCCAGCAGTTAGTGACTGTACACCAAACAAGGTACAGGATTCGTCAGACGCTCCGGCTGTAGTATCGATGTATTTCATGTAACGGATAATTGATCCGCGAGTGATAGTTTGATCAGTTTGCACGATACCATCATCAGCTCGAGCACTTTCATTACCTGACGTATCGAGTCCGTTACCACCACCATAGGCAAAGGTTCCACCGACGTTGAAAAGTCCGTCATCAAGCGAGTATTCCGCAATATCTCCATCATCAAAGTCATCAACAACGGTCATAACTTCACTACTATCGCTCGTTGATGACGCAGTTACGTTGTCATAGTACATGTAAATCTCATTGACTTCACTAGCAGTCAAAGTTGGGATCTGGACCCACACTTGAGCCGATACACCAGCGGTAAACTTCTCAATCCAGTGCGGGATTGTGGTGGTTCCAGACGCGTCAGTAAAGCGTAGGTCATCGAAGTCAGTTTGCATATCCGCGTCGTACACCACCGGTAATTTTACTGCCGCATCTGTGTAGACAGACGCGTCATTATTAATGACCCGCACCCGTTGGCGCGCGCCCCAATTATCGTTAAACCAAGTCCCGGGAGCAGCCCCTTCGCCGCCGTCATCATTACGCCAACGGTAATGAGTTTGTTCAGTCAAAAGACATGCGCTATCATCCCAACGAATTGAGCTACACTCATCAGAACCATCCACATCGTAATCTTCACCCGAAAGATCACCAATCAGCCCGTTAAATCTCCAACTACTGGTTGTTGTAGCATCAAGTGATACGTTAACCCCTCCAGTAAAGCCACCATCTGCAAAGCCCGTCCCAATTATGTTGAGAGAAGCGTTATTATTTAGTGTTGTCGACGCGAGTGTAATAAGACTGCCACTGTTGAGAGCAAGTTCAAAATCACCGTAATCAAGCGAACTTACCGTCGATGCTCCCAATAACTGAAGGCCGTTGGCATTTAAATTTCTAAATGAATAGTATTCAGCATTGAACGTGCCACCATCGACAACAAACTCAAATTGACCACTACCTTGATTTGTAATACTCGTCGTTGCCGTGCTGATACCCAGAATATTAAGCGTACCACCATCAATTGTGGTCGTAGCTCCGCCCACGATTGCTACAGTTACAGCTCGAGAAGAACCGCCAAGAGCTGCTCCATCGAAATCAGTGGCGTAGCTCCAGTATTCAGTTGTCGTAGCAATATGGTAATCACCGTAGATGTTAAGCGCCCCATCGCTGCCGGCATGATCTTGCGAATAGAATGAGGAGTCACTTGGCACCGTTAAGCTGGCTGCTGAAGCATTCCAGGCGCTGATATCAGTATTATTCCCCAGGATCAGATTTTCATATAATTCAGTTGCCACTGATTTGCCATTAATTTCGTATTCCGTGCCACTGTCGAGGATGAGCGTTGAACCTGTCCAGGTCGTAGCTGCTCCTCCAACTGCATTCTGGAACACACCTCCAACATACAGCCGATCACCGTTAGTAAGTGTGAAAGTATTAGCACCGCTGAGAACAAAGTTATTAGTAGTTGTTGCACTATCGAGTGTCCAGCCACCGCTACCGTTGGCAAATGTCAGGTTATAGAATTCATTACTTCCAGACTGTACGGTTTCACCAGTATCATCTGAGTTAAACAACACGGTACTAGAGGCAGTGTCGAATATCCCACCAACTGCATCAAGCGATCCGGCAATCGAGAATGTTCCATTACCAATGACTAGGCTGCCAGAATTAATCAGTAGGTCGCCTAATAGTGCCGCTGAAGCGTCAGTTAACGTATAGTCTGCTGTTCGAATAGTAAGATTATTTAGATCATTAGTGTTTAGAGTCACCGTATATGCGCCTGAAGAAGTGGCTAAGAGGAGCGTACCGCTATTGTGAGCAATTGTATCACTCACCACAAAGTCTGCACCGACCGCTAATACCCCTGCCGGCAAAGTAACGGTACCCGTCGCCACAGTAAAGCTGCCAGTAGACGTCGCGTTAGTATCGTTCATTGACCAGCTTCCCGATCCGGTAAACAACAGGTCAGTAGCTGAAGATCCAGCAAATGTAATCACTTCTCCAGCTCCAGCAGAATCAAATACCAATACACCATCGTTACTATCGAAACTTCCGGCTGTGGTCGTAAAAGAACCAGTAATAGTCGTTGTACTACTTGGCAGCACTACTGTTCCGGCAGTCAAAGTAATGTCATTACCAACGGTAAACACCGTGTCCGTAATAGTCCAGTCGCCGACTCCGTTAAACGTTACGTCATAAAACGAACTATCATTAGTATCAACGGTCCTTCCTGACACAGCAGACGTGAAAGTGAAACTTGATTGCGCTGGTACAAAGCTTGAATCTGTACCACTAATAAAGCTACCGCCGACTGTATGTGACTCAGTCCCAACAGACGTAAATGAGGCGTTATCAAGTAACTCAATCGTTCCATCAAGCGCGGTTCCAGCGCCGCCGCCGCTAACTATCACGTTACCACCAGGAGCAAAGTCTTTGTTGGTCCAGACCAGTAATTTTGTATTCGCTGGAAGCGTCAAGTTATCTGGCACACCAGTCACCGCCGTGAACGGAATATCTACGTCGTCTGAACTATCCCACGTTGCCATGTCAGCAATAGTAAGCGGTGCGCCACTTTCGTGTCGGACAATCACATGATCTTCATAGATATCCATATTTCCAATCGATGAAATTGGATCTTGTGATACCGTTGTCCCAACATCGCCACCATCGGTATTGATGTAAACTGTGATCACGTCAGATAAACCATAGCCGATTCCAACGAAGCTGTAGGTGCCGGTACCCCCGTCACAAGTGGTACTTGCAAAGCTTAGTCCATCCATGCTCAAAGAGATATTTTGTGTCACTCCATCACAAACCGAAGAGACTGTGCTGCCATTACTTTCAAACACATTGCCAGAAATGTTGATAACCGCCGCCGAATCTTCCCACACCACCAGACCAGGATCATCGCCTGGGTCGTTATCAAAATCTTCTCCCGCGAGGTTGCCGTCTACGTTTACAAACCGCCATGAACTCAATGCTGTTCCAGTAGCAGTCACATTAAAGGCACTGATGGCTGTTGTGGTGGCAAAGCGGTTGTTAGTCCAGTTTTGCGCCGGGTTAGCACTAATCACCGTACCCCCAACTGTCATTCCAGAGCCGCCACCTATAGCGACTTCAAAATCACCGTACGAAACATCAGTCACGTTTGGAGAGCCGCTGAAGGTAAGGCCACTGCTGTCAGTGTCCCGCACTGTGTAGTACTGCAAGTTTGCATCGGTGGTTCCGCCGATTGTCCAACTATAGGTACCTCCCCCTTGGGCGTTGATGGTAGTTGACGCAGTAGTGGTACCAATTACTTCCAGCGAACCAGCTTGATACAAAACGGAACCGCTATTTTCAATCTCAACCGCCACCTGCCGCTGTGTGGTTGTTGAAGTAAGAACAGCGCCATCAAAGTCATTAGCGAAGTTCCAATAATCACCGAAGGTTGAGTTCACATAATCGCCATAGATATAGAGACTTCCATCTACACCGGCATGATCACGGGAGTAGACACTTCCAGAAATGACGTTTGTTGAAGTCGCCACTGAGTTCCAGAAGCGTGGCTGCGTACTTGAGGCCACCACCAAGTTTTCGTATTCGTCGCTAAACAACTTCGAACTAACATCATAGGCTGTGCCGCCATAGAGGAAAAGCGTGCTGTCGGTCCAGTTAGTGGTTGCCCCGTCAGTTTGATTTGTAAAGGTACCGCCGACTGCCAAACTTTGGCCTGACGTGAGTGTAAATCCGCCAGTAGTAAGCAGCATGTCGCTCGTTGCGGTAGCTGATTCGCTAAAGACGAAAGTTCCTCCCCCATCTACGGTGAGCTGTGCAAACGGTGAGTCCCCTGCCGCAATATTCGCTCCACCACCACTACTCTTGAGTTCGACTAAACCACCGTTGGCAGTAAAGATTCCGTCATTATTCCAATTACCATACGCTTCAAGCACATTACTATCACTAGCAATAATCGTACCCAGAGATCCGATATACAGATCACCTCCGACAGCAGTGAGTGGGTCATTAGTAGTGAGATTAAGGGTTGATGTACTTAAAGCACCAACGGTAAGATCGCCGAGTACTTGCAAGCCAGTAACCGGAGCGGTTGCAGTGACGACACTAGCGTCAGCATCAATAATCAAATTATTATACGCAGTGCGTCTAATATTAGGTGTCGCACCACTATAGCGAACTGTACTCCCCGTCTCTAGGAAGGTTCCAGTTTCAACAAACACAGTCCCAGAACCTGCCAAATCGAAGGTAGCGCCGGCAGCATCAAGGAAGTGGGCGGCCGCTATAGTCAAGACTCCGCGTACTGTGGTCGTTGCAGCAGACGCAGGAGTCGTGATACCGCTACTGACACCGCCACCGAGCGTTAGGTTGTTGAAGAACCATTGGTTATTTCCACCTAAAGTATTCGTTTCTCTGATCAAAGCTGTACCTCCAGTCAGATCCAACGTACCGTTACCACTGAACGATCCAGTGTTGACTGTAACACTACTTACGCCAGACAGCGTCCCGGTTGCCAAGTTGATACCGGCTGCGGTTACGACCGGAGTTTGCAGCGACCATCCACCACCACTGCCAGTGAAAGCAAGATCGTTGAAAGTAATGGTTGAACTACCAGCGGCAGCGATAGATTGTCCAGGGTTAGTGGCTGTGAAATTCACTGTGCTCGCCCCAGCGTTAAAATTGGCTGCAGTATCCAGGTATAGCGAACCGCCAATCGTGAGATCGTCTGTACCATTTGCAGTTAGCGTACCGTTTGACTTAAGCAGAAGTGAACCATCAACTAGTGTTCCACCGCTCCCCGCCAGCACCACTTCACCGGCGGCAGTAAAGGTTCGGTCATTCCAAACCACCAACCCACTACCGCTAGACACTGTTAGTAGATCAGGTGCTCCGACTAAAGTAGTGAAAGGTACATCACTATCGTCGCTAGCATCAAACACACTCATATCAGCAATTGTTAGCGCGGCAATGTCTTCGTGTCGAACAATGACGCGATTTTGGTAGAAGTCCATATCGGTCAATCGATTCATCACCGAGATCGGGGCGGGACGTAGGGCAAACTGACCAACGTTAACATCGTCGGTACTACCACCAGAAAGTGACGCACCGCCAGTTGCTCCAACGCTTTCAAGTGAACGTCCGGCAACCGCCAAGAGTCGGCTACTCTGTACAATATCTTGTCCCAGAGTGGTCCAAGGTGCACCTGGCATATCGAGTGAGGCGTCGTCAATCACGTACCAGCTGGCCAAGACATAGGCTCCGTCAGTCACAGTTGTAATACCTGGTGCAGTTGGAGCCGAAGTGTTTTGTAGGTTATCCCAAACTGGTGTGACATCAAATACATTAGTAACATCCACGTTATCAAATGAACCAATCCAGTACGAGTACTCTTCCGTACCGGTATCATTATTGAAGAAATCATAGGTGACTGGTTCACTACCAGCGTCAGTCACTAGCTTGTACCAAATTGCGGTATACATATCATTTCCTGTCGCCTCAATCCGTTCAGCACCCAACACCCAGCCATCTGGCGGTGCTACGTTAAAATCATCTTCCTTGCCAAGAATCGCAACTAACACATCACCATTAATGACCGCTGGTCGATCAACCACAATGTTTGAAGCAACCGCCACAGTACCCAAACCAGCTCGACTATCACGTAATGTGACTGTCTCAAACGGTGAGCCGGTATTACCAAGTGGGGTTTTGGTTACCACCGCAGCCACCATACTACTTGACGCAGTTGGACTGCTGGCCGGACGGAACGCGAACTGTCCAGAGTGCGGGTCGCGGTTAATAGTAATACCAGTTGAAGTCGCGACGCCGGTTGTACCGACTGTGCTTTGCGAGCGGGATGAGACACTCAAGTTGTTGTTACCGACACTCACAATATTCTCAGCCCGAGTATCCCATTCAAAAGTTGGTACCACTATCTCGGTATCATTATCAACGTACCAAGCTCCGAGCACAAATGCCCCACTCGTGACAGTAGTAACCTCAGCGGCTGCCAGATTGAAATTAGCATTCTGATATTTAGTCCAGGTGCTCACCACGTCTACCGGAGTACCCGAGTCAACATTTACTAGTGTCCCCATCCAGTAACTAAACTCCTCTCCATTATCATTAAGAGCAAAGTCATAGGTAGCTGGCTCTCCTGCCGCGGTCGTTACTGTCCGGTACCAAATTCCAGTACCAATCTGATCTCCAGTAGCATCACCATAATAATCTAACAGAGTCCAACCAGCTGGTACCGCACCAAAGGCGGTATCATCATCTTTTCCAGCAATCAGTACGAGGACTGACTCATCAACCACATTTGGTCGCGATACGGTCATAACGTTACTCGCTACGGTACCGATGCCAGTAATTTCATCAAAGAGTGCCACATTAGTTTGAGCCGTTGTTGCCTCACTATTTATATAGGCAGTTATCTGCGGTTCTCCAGTGTAGGTAATGCCGGTTATTTCATATGATCCATCACTAGGGTCACACGCAGTAGTATACGTAGTCACACCATCAAGGACGACCGTAACCACTTCAGTTGAAGCGTTACAGACCGGATATGTTTGCGGGGTCACACCATCGTCTGCGTACACAACCCCAGAAATAGTAACGGCAAAGTTACTGTCATCCCACTGAATTGCTCCCGGGTCACCATCATCATTGTCGAACGCCTCTCCGTAGAGATTCCCACTTCCGTTTGAAAACAACCAAAAAGTAGATGGCGTGCCAGCAGTAGTTACGTTGTAAGTTACGGTAGCCTCAGAGCTCGTACTGTAGAGCGAAGTCGGATCAGTAAAGTTGCGGTACTCGGTGTCAATCCAGTTTGTTGACGGAGTGATAGTGGCAAAGCGCAGTTCATCAATTTGGATATCAGAATAGGTAGTGTTTTGATAAGCACCAATTCGCAAACCAGTGTTTGATGGATTGGCAGAAGAAGGAATTTGAGTGACCGTGTCTTGCAAAGTATTGTCCTCATAAATTTCATTATTTTCTCCGGAAGCAGCTCGTCCAATAGTGGTGAAATGATGCCAGATAGCATTGTTGTACGGGTTGACCGTATAATCAGCACCCGAAGTAATACCAAAGAAGTGGCGCCCTCGGTTAGTTAGGTCATAGTTTGGCATAAAGGCAAGATAGGTACCATTATTTGAACCATTCCCTGTACCAAATTGCCAAAGTGCACCCGTGTCAGTAGTGGCCATAAAATACAACCCCGAAGAAATAAGATTATCACCTGACGTCCAAGTCCAACCTGTATTCTCAAGACGCACATTAGAGACAGTGGTGTCGAGCGCCGTACCCAATTGACCAGTAGTGGTCGCTGGAGTTCCCACAGTCGCAACCAAATCGCGTTGGTTGCCAGTTTTATCGGTAATCAGAACCGTTGGATCTTCATTAAAGTGATAGACCGCCTCGTAGTTTTTCCAAACATTATTGGCACCAAATTCATTAGTGTCGGCGTAAGCTACTGCAGCTGGATTAGCAAAATGAAGGTAGAAGCTGACCGCTTGATTAGCTGAAATAACCGGGGCTAAGAAATGTAGCTCGCCCGTTTGAGCAATGGTATTAATTTCGACCAAGTCAATTGGTAACTCGGTACCATTATCAGTAGTTACTCTAATATCTCGTCCGTCACTTTGTACCCCAGCCCAGAAATCAGCCCCCAGGGTAGACAGGTCAACGTAGAACGGGTATTCGACCAAGTCTTCGTTAATCACCGCTGGGTCAGTAGTGATAATTACCTGACCAGTCCAAGCTGTTTCATAAATACTATTTGCACTTGAAGTGGCAAAATTAACTGCTGTAAATTCAGTAGACGGCTGGGCATTCATCGTTGCGGCATCGACTGTAATTCCTGAACGACCGCCAGAAACTGCAAAATCTGTGTTGCCGAGAGTAGTCACGGTGGTCCCGTTAGTTAAATATAAACCACGAGGCCCAATATTTTGGAAGGCAGCATACTCTACATCAAGGGTCGCAGCATTCACTTGTAGAGAGTAAATGCCTGATAGTGCACTCACGGTAGTGGTCGCTGCACCGACACCATTAATCTGCAAGACTGAACTGGTGGCAAAGTATAGATCAGATCCTCTTCCAATTTCGACCGTTGCAGTACGTTCTGCTCCGCCAGTTAAGTCAGTCCCATCAAAGTCAGTATCATAGCTCCAATACTCAGTCCCTGTTGTACGCTCGTACGAACCAAAGATGCGCAGCAACCCATCCGTGGTACCAAAGTCAGGCATATACAGCGAAGATGAGTCACTGACCGTGAAGGCGTTAATAGTTGAATTCCAAATAATCAAATCAGAATCTCCAGACACTACCATCCGAGCGTAGTCATCGCCAGAATCTAGTCGTCCCGTCAAAGTATAATCTCCTCCTGTGAGAACTAACGTACTGCCAGTCCATTCAGTGGCAACTTCATTAAAGGTGTTACTGAAGATTCCACCGACTGACATAGTAGTGTTTGGACTCAAGGTAAAATCAGCTCCAGTCACGAGTGACGCATTGTTGGTAACTGTAGTAGTTGCGATTGTCCAGCCGCCGCCGACACCATTGAAACTAAGGTTGTAAAACACCCCATCACCGAAATCAACAACCTCGCCCGTGTCAGCACTATTGAAAGTAACCGTTCCATTATTGGCATCAAATGAACCTCCCACATTGAGCGCTGAACCACCAATCGTTAAGTTTGTGGTCGGCGCCACTAAGTTTGCATAATAGATAGATACGTCACCATCAACGTCAGTCGTCGCACTACTAAGCGTGAAAGACGGCACCACATCGAGATATGATTCTGAACTAGTACTGTAAAAATTAGCTGAGTCAGTCAGGTTTAAAAATTCAGTCGTAATCCACTCAGCCGTCGGGGTTGTGGTAGCAAAACGTAGCTCATCAATTTGAATGTTACCGTAGTTACCTGTGTTATAACGACCAACTTGCAATCCAGTCTGAGACGGATTTTCTCCAGTAGCACTCTGATTATACGAGTCGCGCAAGATATTGTCTTCATAAAAATCATTGGACGCACCGTCAGTCGCTCGTCCGATACCGGTAAAGTGATGCCAGATTGTATTATCGCGGGCGAAGTCATACTCACTACCGGACAGTTCGCCAAACCGGTGGTACCCCCGAATTGATGCGTTATACCACGGCAAGAAAGCTAAACAGTTATCACCCCCACACGTACTACCAAATTGCCAAATCGCTCCATCATCAATAGCGTCCATGAAATATAAACCGGAAGAGATTAAGTCCTCACCAGCAGTCCAGGTCCAATCAGCATCTTCGAGCATCACGTTTGAAGAAGTGGTATCAAGCGCCGTACCAAGAATACCTACGGTTGTTGATGCAGTTCCGACAGTAACACTCAGGTCTTTTCCACGTCCCGACACATCAGTCACTCCTCCAGCTGGATCGTCATTGAAGTGATAGACTGCTTCGTAATTTTTCCATACCGCATTTCGACCATACGGACTAGTTACTGAAGGTTTTTTAGCATCTGGGTTATTGAAGTAAATATAAAATGTTGTATCAAATACGCTTGAGAGCGACGGGGCTAAGAAGTGAAGTTCCCCGGTATCAGAACCCTGGTTTAATTCAACTACTTCACGTGGAATTTCTGTCAATCCATCGCTCGTGGTCACCCTGATATCAATTCCCGCACTCGCTACCCCTGTCCAGAAATCACCACCGAGGTCGGCCAGGTTTACATAGACTGGAAATTCAGACACCAGACCTGCTACCGAGGTTGACGCAACATGAATCGCAACTCGATTTTGCCACGCTTGGTCATACCAGCCAGTTAGTTGCGTTGTTACTCCGAAAATCACATCATTAAATGACGATGTTCGAGTAGTAATTGTTTCACTCTGGTCTGAAATAAACTGCACCAAACCACCGTTAGCATTGAAGTTACCAGTTCCAGTCACCGCTAAGCGACCTCCGATTACCAGTGAATCACTCGGGAACGTTACTGTTCCCCGACTAATAAGCATATCGTTACTGGTGGTAGCGTTCGCATCCGTAAAACTCCAAGCACCACCGATACCGGTAAAGTTCACGGTGTACAAATTGTTTAAGAAGCCAGTACCGTTTAAGGTCAACACCTCTACCCCAGTTCCAGTCATTCGGAGCTCAGCGTTGTTGTGCATAAAGACACCGCCCGCGTTAATAAAGGAGCCTCCGATACTAAGACGCGTGGTCGGAAACGCAATAGTTCCTGTCGCAATAATAACGTCGTTTGAGGCTGCTACTACCGAATCAATAAAAGCAGGATTAACTACCGGATCATTGAACACCAGATCATAGAAAGCTGATGCACCAGCCGTGATATTGTGCGTCGGTTCGTCAAGAATGAGATCCGGCACATACGTCTGGGTTGACGAAGTGGCATAAAACGTCGTCGGTGTAAGCTGGTTTGAGTACTCAGCTGCGATCCAATCGGTTGACCGACGGGAAGTGGCAAAGCGGATCTCGTCGGCCAATGCTGTAATAGAACCGGCAGTTGTATACCGTCCCAGTTGGAGTCCAGTAGCTGTTGGATTGGTTGCCAGTTGAGCTGGATTATCACGCACGATCGTATTGATATAGGTCTCCACTAGCTCACTAGTACTTGTCGGGCCAATTGTGGTGAAGTGTTGCCAATTAACGGTGTCGCGGGGACTAAAATCAAAGGTGAAGGCGCCGTTGTTTGAACCAAACCGATGGTACCCACGAGTAGTCCCGCTATACCACGGCATAAAGTTAAAGCTATCACCCGTTCCCCATGACCACAGCGCTTCACTACTGAAGGCACTCATTTGATACCAACCAGAAGACTCGAGTCGGTCACCGGCTGGCCACTCCCAGTCCACATCGAAGAGATACCCGGTTGCAGAAACCGTGAAGTCAATCGCAGTGCCCAGCTGACCAGTGGTAGTTGCCAGCACATCATCTTGGACCTGCAGATCTTTTCCACTCCCAGATGAGTCAGTGATGGCATTACCCAGACTGGTCGGATCATCACTAAAGTGATATACCGCTTCATAACCGGACCAAACCGCATTACGACCATACGGAGCAGTCACTGCATATGGAGTTGCAGCAGCATTATCAAAGTATACGTAAAAAGTGGTCGCCGTAGCAGAGCTCAGGTTGTCAGCCAAGAAGTGTAGCTCTCCGGTTTTGGCGGTAGTATTTATTTCAACCACTTCGTGAGGCAACTCAGTCTGACCATCGTCAGCGGTAATCCGAATATCTCGCCCATCGGACGCTACAGCGGACCAGAAGTCACTACCAAGCGTCGCCAGATCGACATAGATCGGGAAATTAGTTAGGTCAGCTGACACTTCTGCTTCATTGACTACGATTGCAACACGCTTATCAAACGCCGTGTTTGCATACCAGTCAGCCGAACCTGGGATCACTGGTGCGTAAAACCGATCATCAGATACAATCTCTACTCGTCCCGTACCAGCAACAAAGGTTCCATTATTAGTCCAGTCTCCTCCGACATAAATCGTATGCGAAGCAGCTGACAAAAGGTCATTAGCACCGATAGTGAGGTCGTAGCTACCAACGTTACCGGTTAGTATCACTGTTTTACTAACCCCATCGATCACCACGTTACCAATCTTTTGGATTGATGTACTTGCGTTCGCATCACTCCAGTTGACAGTTCCACTGCCATCAAAAGTCGTAGTCGCATCACCAGACCAGCGGCCGAGAATTCCGGTACTTAGACTACCAGCAAGCGTAATATCATTAGTACCACGAACCAAAGTTCCAGCGTTGACTGCCAAGTCGCCAGACAAATCAAGGGGGACACTCACTGTAAAGGTGCTCGTACCGACCCCACTACCAAAACTCAGGTTATTGAACGTCAACGGATTTTCAACACTAGTAATAATCTCCGCTGTAGTACTGGCGGTCATATTAACTGTTGAGGCATTAGTAGTTGAGGTGGCATTATTAATCCATGAACCACTAACATTGAAGGTGTTGGCACCCAGGTCAATCGTACCCTCATTCACGAGGTCATGCATCGAAACAGCAATTGAGCCAGCTGCACTTGCTACGTACGTTTGTCCTGATCCAATGTACAAATTAGCTTCGGTACAATTTCCTACAGCACAGACATCGAGATTATCTAAGACATCAACGTCAAAGAAAATATCTTCATCGCCTGAAACTGAGTTATCGTACGCAGACAGTAGCGCATTGGTGGTAGTCCCGATCTCATCAGCAGTTATGGATAGATGTAGTTCACTGAGCGCTACTCCCGTAATATCTCCAAGACCGTCGTAGATAAATACTGTCACCGCTTCATTGACCTCATTTGCCCCATCCACCCACACAGTCACTACGTCTCCAGCAAAGGCTGTGACATTAGGAAGTGTCCATGTCCCATCACCTGCTACCAGCGCTGAACCAGCAATCGGTGTTCCATTTACAGCCGCTCGAATTGTCCCGGTACCGCTCGTTACGTTCGTCAGGCGATCATACGCGCGTAGGACACCACTCATATTCACCCCCTCACTCCATTCGACCGACCATTCATCGAGCGTCGGACAACCTCCTCCACCACATCGCAGATCAGCCACTACCCTGATCGTGCCGTACTGATTGATATCGACATTAGTTAGATCAACTGGAACAGTTGAGGTTCCGACGCTGTTACCAGGAATATTACTGTCCGGGATCAGGGCATACACTCCTTCGCTGACTTCGTATTGGAATTGATAGATAATTTCACTCGTACCACTGTCAGTTGAGGTTGCTAAAAAGCGTTCAAACTTTGGCCCTGCTCCATCACTAAAGATTATATCTTCGCCAATATACGTACCTTCAAGCACTCCACCATCTTGTCGACTAATAATTCCACTCGCATCTTCAAAGGCTACTACTGAGACAATTTCCTGGGTATGTTGATCCGCCCCAGCTCCACCTTCTAAAATACTTAAGAAAATCTGACTTGAATTAGTAGTGCCTGAAGTATCTTTTATCGCAAACCCACCATCACCACCGTCTTCAGCGTTATTTTGAATCAGTGTCACTTGTGGAGTTGATCCAAAACCGCTCTGGAACGACTGAGTATATCCACCCTGATTCTGCACATCGTCAACAGCATCATCTGAGTTGAAGGCCTCAAACGTGACTCCATTTACTGAACCGTCAGCGACATCCATAATAATGTAATCAACATCTTCTGCCCCATGACTGGTATCCCCTGAGTAACTCGTATTAAGCGCGATCTGAGTAATGGTGGAGGTGATTTCAACGTCATGATCAGCACCATTACCATCAATATGGGTACCCACCCAATCGGTATCATTATCAGATGAGACGGTTGCTAACCCGATTGGAGCTCCCGAAAATGGAGTGGCCGAGTAATCAATCTCAGTACCAGTGTTATTTTGGAATGGTCGCGCTTGCACATCTGACACTAGAGCGGTACCCGCAATCACCTGCACCCCAGCCCCACCCTCATCCAGGGTCCAGGTCCCCGCTTCCATTACCATGTAGTCAACTACCGTTGATCCAGTGAAATTATTTGTGAAATCATCTACCTTAATTTGGAATGAGTCATCATCCTTAAGACGGACTCGTGCATTTCGGTTATTTCCAAACGAACTACCATCATACTCTGGTGACGCCACCACCACCATGTCACTGTAAGCTAGAGAAGTATTTACTGTTACCCAGTCATTGTCGATAAGCGTGACAGTTCCATATTCTCCAATCTGATTAGTCAGTTCAACTGACCCTGAAGCAGAAACAATCGTCCCATTAAAAGTCCCCTGTTCAAACTGCTCCTGGGTTGTCTGGAACCAGGTTGATACAGCAGTACTGGTATCGACGGTAAATACATCTGGATCCGACCACGGAGAAAACGCATCACCTCCACCAGGGTCTTTCGCTCGTACTCTCCACCAGGTGGTGGAACCATTGCCAAAGGCATTGCCTGGCTGCGTGGCGTACTGGATTGTATCGCCAGAATTATACGCCCCTCCGTTACCCGGAAATACATCTGCGGGAGTTGCGAGGTTACTAAAGCCAGCATCAACACTAGAATTGAAGGTTGTGCTACCACTAGTAAAGGCAATATCTTCACTAAACGAAACTTCATACACTAAATCATCTCCTTGAGGATCAGTAGACACAAAATCAAAAAGCGGCAATGTGTCAGCTGTTTTCTGGTTATCAAATGGATCACCAAGGGTTGGAATATCAACTCGCTGACCCCAAGTCACCGTCCAGTCTTCTAGCGAAACCGTTGTGCCTGTAAAATTTCCCACGAGGCGAATCTCATTGTAGGTGCGCGTGTCCATTCCCAATATACTTATCGGAGAAGTACTTGTTCCAGCGCTATTGCCGGAAATAACACTGTCAGGAACCAATGACCAGTTCCCATTATCATTAAACTCAACCTGCACTAAAAATGATCCGGAGGTTTCAGTTGCATTCCAAGCAACCGCACCCCACGCATTTCCAACGGTCGCGTCATCAAAATCAATTCCATTCGTAGTCAAGCTCCCTGGTGTTGAGGAAAGTGAAGCTGCTCCCACACTAGTGGTTATATTTGACAGTGTGTTTGTTTCAAACTGATCCCCTGTTGTTTGGTGCCACTCTGTTACCACCACCGAGCCATCAGTAGTGAAACTATACGGGATTGACCAATCACTGCTCGTCGCCGAACCGTTTGGATCACTTGCCCGCACACGCCACCAATACGTTGATGTTGCAGTCAGTGACGTTGGTGATGTTAGTCGCACCTGTGCCCCTGACGCGAACGGGGCCTTGTCAGAGGTATCATTGATATTTTCAAAATCAAGCGGATCGTCTTCGGAGTTTATACTGACATCAACTGAGCCGAAATTTATATCTTCATCAATCTCTACTTCGTAATGAATATCATCACTAGCAATATCAGTAGCAAAAAACTCCAGAACTGGATCAAACGCATTAGCACGTTCATTATCAAAATACACCAATGGGGTTGGCGGATTTGGTGGTCCAACCGTTTCAAGCTCTGGATAGGCAGCATATCCATTTGCTAACTCAGTACCTGGAGCTCTTACCATTCGGAAACAATAGTTGGTGTTCACATCAACATTAGTAGCTTCGAGTACCCAATCCCACTCAGCCACATCTCCCGGAGCTATCTCATTGGGGATGAAATCCGAGAAGTTTTTTTCTTCGTACGTAGCGAGCACTGTAGATAAAGCGAGCGTTGTGGTCGAAAGTGTTGTACCGTCAGATACCTCGGTGTTGTTGTACCCCGAAAACGCAGCTGTCGAACTTCCGATCTGACCCACATCAAACCAACTACCGGCCGCCGAGCACTGACCGCTGAGCGCTGTCGTATATTGCAATTTAAAAGCCTCAGAATTAACGGTACCCGTCGCATTGCTCCCTTCGAGATTCATACGCAAACGAAGCACGTCACCATCTGCCACAGCGCCTGCACCGACAATTGCATCGCCTTCACTAACAAATTCTCCCCCTCCAAGTGGCCACGTTGATGTTGGTGTTTGGGCATTTATATTTTCATACCAGGCATACGAAAGTTGCTCGTACTGAATATCATTAGCTAACTCTTGCGGACCAAAGGTGAAGTCAATCGATTCAGCCCCAAATTTCCGTGCCTGCACTGGACTCAACACATTCTTCTCATCTTGATCATCCGTCACGTCTTCATAAATCATGTAAAACGGCACTCCGTTAGTAGAACGCACCTGGTGGCCAGCAGCAAAGCTAACCGTATCACCACCACCACCATTATCGAAGTACGCCTTTCCTGGCGCAGATGCTCCGGGCGTACACACACCGGTTCCAGCTGATGCTCCGCCCGCGGTCAGCACTTCTAATTCAACTTCACCAAAACGAGGTGAACAAACAATCGCTGCGTACGCAGAATCAGTACTCATAAAGTAGCTGGTGCCAAACTCGTGTTGGGGCCAGAACATTGTCGCTTCGTTACCATCAGAGTCAGCCTGTTGTGCAAACGCCACGCCGTCACTCGCACCACTAATCCGCACTGCCTCACCGACCCCCTCGTTCCCGCTGGCACAGGTATCTGCATTCACTCGCAAATCCCCCTCTAACATTCCGCTGTATGTGCCTGTATTACCACCAGAACAGTGGAAGGCTGGGTCAGCCGCATCACTCAGTGCGATACCAATAACGTTATTAGAATCAATACCAAATAAATCATCTTGCGTTGGCGGGAGTAATACTAAGCCGTCTCCGGGATTACTAGCGCGGTGCACCACCAAGACTGGCTCATCGGATGTGATTCGTACCCCCTCACCATCGCCAATGGTATTACCCGTACCTTGAGGATTTAGTGTAGACAGACCAACACCACCGCTTGCTAAGCTAAGAGTGTCATCAGCAACGGCATTATCACTTAAAAATAAATCAACAGAAGCCGCCCCAAACGGTGCATAGACAAAGGTGTTTTGTGTGTTACGGGCGGTCGGCAATAAGAAACTAGTTGAAGCAAAGGCAATTGGAGCAATCGAATCACTACTATCTGTACTGATGCCATTTACGGTCCCCGAAATCGGGCCGAGCACACTAATCACCGAATCACCACCAAACTCCACCGCGGGGAACGTATGCCGTTCACCAGCATTTAGCGGTACCACAGCCCCACCATCAATGCGCACTTCGTTATTATCAATATGACTTTGTACCGTGACACTATCAGCACCATGATCATCAACAATGTAGTAGACCTCCGTTGAAGTACTGTATGAGAAAGTTGCCAATTCATCACTCGCTGATTCAGCACCACTACTTCCATAATATAAGTAGATGATTCCCATTTCTCCTGCCGGCACTGAATCCACCTGCACCCAGATATCTGCCTCTTCAGTGGTTGAACTAAAGTGCTGGATCCAGAAATCTAACTCTTTAAATTGGGTCACCTGAAGTGTCTCGGTTGAAGAAGTGGCATAGAAACTGCCCGGGTCTGACTGATTGGCATACTCAACTGCAGCCCAGTTATCATTACGCACCACATTAGCCAAACGTAACTCATCAAGCTGTCCATCGAAGTTTTGGGTATCATCAAAATTGCCTCCGATCGCATCCTGCTCTTGACCAACGATCAAACCACCGTTTGCAATCGTAAGCGGTGCCACCGGTTGCGGGTCCGGATTTTCAGTATCGCCAACTCCGTTGTGATAGAAATTCATTTCATCAATCGCGTCTTCGGCAGTAGCCATAAAGTGCTGCCAGGTTCCGTCGTTATAGGTGCCACTGTCAAAGGTAAAGGTTTCAATTCCTGCCTGATAGTAGAAATCGAGCTGATTACTATTATCCATATATAATATGAATTCATTAGAATCATTACCCGTACCAAATGCACCAGATAAAATAACTTGGTCAGTACCAATATTAGTGTTATGCCACCACGAAGCAGTAATATCAGATTCACCATTAAGCAACTCAAACGGAAGACTGATATAGTCATTGGCATTATCACCTAGTTCGACACCGCCGCCGAGCTGTCCCGAAGTGTCGTTTGAAGTAGTGAAGTCATCTCCGTCGAACTCATTAGCAGTGGAGTCAGCATACAGATCAAAGTTCGCTGTACCGGCGGCGTCTTCATCAAAGTGATACACCGCCAAGAAGCCATTGGTCCAAACATTTTCCGCTCCATAGGGAGCATCCTCGGCGTACGCTTGTACATCATCGTTATCAAAGTAAATATAAAAATCATTTAGCTCTGTACGCAGAAGGTCAGCTTTAAAGTGCAATTCACCAGTTCCTGCCCCGGTATTGATTGCTACCAATTCTATTGGTAACTCAGTTACTCCGTCGGCGGCAGTCACACGAATGTCACGCCCATCAGTAGCTACCCGAGTAAAGAAATCGGTTCCCAGCGTACTCAAGTCAACATATACTGGGAAGTCGGTGATCGACTCGTCCAGGATTGCTGAGCTAATACTAATTTTTTGTCGACCAAGCCAACTGGTACTGTACCAATTTGTCGTCGCTGCATTATCTGGTGTCTGAGAATCACTGACAATATAAAACGATCCAGTATCTGAAAGGTTTCTGGTTTCTGCTTCGACCCAAGTAATAGGACGTGACGTGGTAGCAATCCGGAGCTCATCCACGAGACCATTCCAAGAACCGCCCGTACCATCGCGACCAACCTGGAAACCACTGGCATCGGTATTAGTTGGGTTACCGACTGTCTGAGCAACTGTCTCCACCAAGACACCGTCCTCATACACAAGATTATTGTCCGCAGCAGAGGTTGTACCGATCGTACCAAAACTATGCCAGGCTGTAATATCACGTGGGAATGCGTAAGTCGCACCACCAGTGGCCCCGAAGTAATGTAGTCCTGAACCGTTGGTAAACGCGCCGGTGTACCACGGTCGAAACTCTAACTGATCTGGTTGTCCACCAGTTCCCCATTGCCACAAAGCTTCGTTGCTAGCTGCAGTCTGGAAATATAGTCCAGTAGTGATAAGAGGGTCACCGCCCTGGAATTGCCATGAAGTATCCTCTAAGTACCCAGCTCCGGCAGTGAAATCAAGAGCCGTTCCCATTTGGCCAACCGCAGTAGCCAGGGTAGCAGCACTCACTGTAATATCGCGGCCATTACCCGTTTCATCTGTAATAGTATTACCCAAAGTGGTCGGATCGTCGTAGAAGTGATAGACCGCTTCGTAGTTAGCGGCTGTCCATACCGCTCTTGCACCCAATGGATCGGTTGCAACAAAGCCCGTAGCCACTGCGTTACCGTAATAAATATAGAAAGTGACCGCCCCCTGAGCTGGCAGGACCGGCACCGAAATATGCAATTCTCCAGTTTGGGCTCCGGTATTAATTTCAACTAAATCCGTAGGGAGCAACGTACCGTCGGTAGTCACCACCCGAATATCTCCACCGTCTGCTTTCACGTTTGTCCAGAACGTAGCATCGAGATCAGCCAAGTCAATATACACAGGAAAATTATCCAGATCTTCATCCACTGTTCCGCTTGGTATTTCTACCGATGTTCGATGAGTCCAGTCAAAGTCGAACCAGTTACTAACAGCGGTATTCGCATTATTAAAGTTGGTTTGATTAACTTCTTGAATAAATCGGATATCAGAACCATCCTCCGCTACATTAGCCCAGAAATCAGTCAAGGTACTGTCAAGCTCAAAGAATACTTGTTGCTCTAGCATTGCCGATGTGCCGTCTGTATTATCAATTTGGATCGGCATTCGGTACTGCCATTCACTTGACCAGAATGGATCGAGGAGACCATATTCTCGGCTACCAATCGCTTCAATCCAGTACTCACCCCTACTAAAGGCTTCAAAACCGATCTCCATCTTGAAATACTTTGTCTCCCCAGGAGCAATCCGAAAATCTTGATCAGTGTGTGAGCGCACCTCGAATCGATCCGGCACCTCCTTTTGAGCTGGAGTAAGTCCAAAGAGAGTTGCAACTCGCCCCAGCAATGATGCATCGTCGTTTGCATCTCCATGTTTTACCTCAACAATATCCCAACCACCGCTATACGCAGTTTTTACCTCTTCTTGCACTTTGACCTGATTAAGTTGGCAAGCTGTTCCTTCACCATTCACTTCATCACAAGTCTGCACTATATTTGTGTCTCGACAGACATACTGTTGAGCAACCACATCTTCGACTGTTGTAGTCGCCACTGCTGTACTGGTTGAAATCGTTGATGAACTGCTTTCAAAAATTGCTTGTAATAAATCCTGCTCCTCTTCAATCACAGATTCAACTGTTGTAGTACTTTCAACAGTATCGATTTCTTCTGGGTCAACTATTTGAACTTCTTCATTACTAACACTCTGTGATGTTGTAGCTGTTGAGCTAACTGGGTCCGAGACTTCAGTATCAGTTTCATTCGTTGCACTAACTTGTGAAGCATCACCAGACACAATCTCATCATCCTGATCTTCACTCAAAGAATCTTCAGAAAAATTCAGCTGGGTAGTTTCATCAAGTACATTCCAACCAGCTTCACAATGGTAGACAAACGGTCGATATTCTGCCACGGTCACTTGACGTGGTTTATTTTGATTCCATTCTTCCAGTGAGAGCACTTCTCCTTTTCCATTGGGGAAATGAGTTTGAATACTGAAAGTGTCAGCTGCATCACTCGTATTGGTTACATTAAAGTAGGTCACCGCTTCAGTAAGTCCATTGTAAGTAACTTCATTTGACTTGATGATAAGTGTTTCACCAGTATTGCTGTCAGTATAGTTAAACTCAATTATTTCTCCATTAAAAAGCTCGAGCTCGTCTCCTCGAAGAAGATTCTCTGTAAATCCGCTATCAAATTCTAGCGCTGCTTCCTCAATAATTGACTTTGTACTGATTGTAAATAGCTCTAACCACGCACTATCAATAAACAACCCCTCAAATTCACGCGGATCCCCATCGAAAGTAATACGAACAATCAAATCATCCAGCTTGGCCGGATCTTCTATTTTAGGTAGACCGATGAGCTGAAAACCACCATTGATGCTATTAGAGATTTCATCATCAATACTGTACTGAGTACTGTCACTCCAAGAGATACCTTCATCAAAGGAGTAATCGATTGAGAGCACCTGCTGCTCCTCTAGGTTTGCTTTAGCCTTTCGCTTAGCCCCAAGAGACAGTCGAACTTGTGCACCGTCGAGTTCCGTATTTTCATCGAAGATAGGTAAACCAAAGCCAGACAAAGTAATAGTGTAGCTACCACAGTCTTCAGTACAAATGACGATCTGTTCTGTTGAGCTGCCTGTAGAGGTCGCTCCCACGACATCAACTGGTGAAGTTGGAATGACAACAGGTACAACCGGGGCTGCAATCTCGGTCGAGCTCGCTGAAACCTCAACTGTACTAGTAGCAGTTTCAGTTTCAGTTTCAGTTTCAGTTTCAGTTTCAGTTTCAGTTTCAGTTTCAGTTAATGTTGATGTTGATGTTGATGTTGTAGGTGTAACTTCTTCAGCCACTGTCTCGCTCTGCTCAGTTTCGTTACCAACCTCCTCTAGCTTAGTTTGAATCTCGACATCCACAATTTCATCAGAAATAGACGAGGTTGAACTTTCAACCGCAAAAGGTAATTCCGACTCAAATGTTTTAAATGCGAATACAAAATTTTGCGCTACTCGCTGTAACAGTGAAGCACTGGTGGTAGTTGATGAGTCCTCAGACACATCTACCTCTTCTTCTTGAGAAACATCTGAGACAGGTTCAGTAGCAGTCTCGTCAACATTTACATCTTCAAAAACCTCGTTGGTTGAACTTGCTGCTGGAATTTCATCTACTAAACTTTCATCATCATTTACAGCTGTAGAACTAGTCGCTGTGATACTTAAATCAGCACTTGTTGAAACTACAGTCGAAGTTGCAACAATAGCATCCGTACTATTTTCAGACTGACTTTCCAGCTCACGTTCAATTCTCCGCTCTTCCGCCTTCTTTTCTCGCTCTTGTTTATCTATGAAATTCTGAGCTGACGAAGCATCAATATACGCAGAATTAATTTTATTAAAATCTTGGTACAACGATTCTGCGTCGACATTTTGGTTGGTGATTGTTTCAACATTACTCCACCCAACGGCAGTTACTGTATCTGGGAAAACGTTTATTTTTTCTACAGTATATTCCTGAGCTGCTCTATTTTGTGCGTACACGAAAGTCGCCCCGAAGAAAATTATCAGGCTGAGAACATAAATATTTCTTTTAGTTAAATACCTCAAATATGCGTTCATGTAGAGCTACGCAAAACCGCACCCATATCTGTTTTCAGAATGAGGGGTCACTATAAAGTATAACGCGCAGATACTTAGTATCTGCGCGTTATACACCACTATTTGGGAAAATTACTTCAGAATCTTCTTTACATCACTGATTTCCTTTTCAATCAAGGTCTCTGACACTTCGAGCGCTTGATTTAGACCTTCAACTGCTTCTCGTTCCTTCTTAGAAAGTCGTGGTCGTTTGGTGATAGCGACAACTTGGTCATATATTTCATCACGGAGAGCAGAAAATATTTTTTCCATTTGATCTTGGATCTCTCGCGTTTCTCGACGCAGCTTTTCTTCTCTAAGAGTAATTTGTTTACGTTCGTAAACGAGATACGTCAACTGAACAATAATGATAAGGAAGAGTAACAATATTAAGATATTGGAACCGGTGAAGAATGCCCAGAAAGATGAAGACTCTTCTACTGCCACTTCCTCTACCCATCCAGCTGTTATAAGCACTGGAACTGTACTCTCAGTCTTGTTCCCTGCCATGTCGTAAGCAACGACACGAACGGTATATGTTCCATCTTCAAGATCACTCAAAAGGTATCCGAGCTTAGCTTCATCAGGCGTGACCTCAATCGGTTCTTGATCAGCGATGAACATCTCATACTTTTCTATGCCAGAAGTTTTATCTTCAGCTTCGAATACAAGTAGCGGGAATCCTGTTTGACTATTTGAGGCTTGAACATTTATTTCAAATAACTCTGGTGGTGTTTTGTCAATTCTAATGATTCGATTTGTCACTGAACCCCAGCCAACTTGATTCTTAAATTGAACACTCAAGTACTGAATGCCATCAGTCACATTTTCAGCTGATACCACAAACTCTTCAATCGGGGGGTCAAACTCAGTTGATGGAACATTATCTGAAGATGTAGCAATCTCCACCGCTACCGCATTTACATCAAACGGGAGTTCCCAGGTGAAAACACCATCAGTAATCTTGTACCACAATTCTGGATCCAAAAAGGAAGTAGATCCTACCTCAGGAGCGCGCGGTGGATCACCAAAAGCGATTGTCGCATCTTCTGCTTCGGTCTGTTCTTCGGCTACCGGAGTTGGTTCTGGAGTAGGAGTTGGAGACGGAGTTGCTGCTGCAGCCACGGTATAGGTTCCACCCACAGCGTCACCAAGAACGTCAGTTCCTCTACCATCAGCTGCCAGTACTGAAGCACTACCAAATGCCACCGATCCACTACCTTCGGCGGTTGCTCTAAATGTAATCGTGAGTAAATTTGACCGCGCAGATATTGGAGCTGTGTGTCCTCCACCAAATGAGATTGTTCCAGCGCTGTTAGAAAAAGTTGGTTCAACAGGCCACAGCGAGAAGACTGAACCATCTTTTGAAACACTAACCACACTCAAGACTGAATTATCAAAAGTCATTTGAGCTTCGACTGCATTCACACTATCTCCAGCAGGATTAACTTGAACTGTGGCTGTGAACGTTTGTCCAGTATTAAAAGAACCTGACGACGGAGCAAGTAGCACATCTGCCGCAAAAGCAGCTTGAGCCATAAAAGCTGCGCAGAAGAATACACTAAGAAGTGCAATTTTTATATTTACCTTTTTTGAAAAAAACGAAAGAACTTCCATAAACAACTTATATTAATTATGCCATACGCTTACGCTGCTTGGCCTTAGTTATCTTCAGTTTTACTTTCTCTTTTTCTTCAGGCTTCATGAGTGGCAAAACCAGAACCAGAACACCATTTTTAATCTTTGCCTCAGCCTTATCAATATCTACACTTTCAGGCAAAATGATCCGGCGATAGAAATCTCCCCATACACACTCTTCTGTTGCAAACGACCCGTCCGGCTTCTTCTTTGGAAACGCGAGGAATTCCGGCCGCAGTCGACGACCTTCAACTAGCACAATATCAGCGTCACCTTCAATTGATACGTGAATATCTGACATATCAGCTCCAGCAGCTTGGGCGTAAATCACAATCAGGTCATCAGTCTGGAATACATCAACATTTAGTTGCGCAACTTTATCGAGCGCAGTTTCTTCTTCACTTGAAAGGAGTTTTTTGTCAGTTCGGACACCTCGTCCTTTGAGTCTCTGTAGAAAGGCCATATGGTTAAATTATACAGTGTCACTCATTAAATCAGCTGATCTTTTACCCACAGGCACGTACTGCTATTTTTAGAAAGTGAATTATCCTGTCCAATTAAAAAGCAGGATTGAGAAGTCAGTCAAAGAAACGGTACCATCTCCATTGATGTCAGCTGGTGGATC
The DNA here is from genome assembly GCA_964350735.1 of uncultured Candidatus Saccharibacteria bacterium. Taxonomy (GTDB): domain Bacteria; phylum Patescibacteriota; class Minisyncoccia; order Phycocordibacterales; family UBA918; genus OLB19. The sequence continues at coordinate 7,531 of CAYGKO010000005.1, read as the reverse complement.
TGAATCTCCACCGTCACCTCCCCACCAGAAAAGTAAGATTGAGAAGTCAGTCAGGTTGACACTGCCGTCTCTATTCAGGTCGGCGTTAATTGGTACGTCAGCCTCTTGTCCTACTCCATAGAATGTATAGTCAGAGAAGCCAGTCTTAACTCCTTCTGCCTGTTCAGATTTAGCCCGAATTTTATAAGTCCCCTGACTAAAGCTATTCGTTTCTATGGTGGTAGACCAAAAACCATCTCCGTCAGATTCTGCAAAAAAAGTTTTTCGAGAGACGCTCGAATTTTCTTTTTCATTCTCAATGCTAACAGTTGCATTTGGGATTGAATATCCGCTTACCGTAAGAATTTGTCCCGGGTCAACTGGATCAGGGTCAACAAGTATAGACGGCATTATGGTGATGTTTGAAAGGTTCGAAGTACGTGCCCCTGAAACTGTGAAGGTGGTACTGAACGTACTCGACTTCACCTCATTATCACCGATTGCATACACACCAAACGTATATGAGCCACGAGCTATCTCATCAATAGATACTGAGAAACGACCTTGACTATTCGCTGTTGACCGTTCTGCGATGCCACCATCAACAAGAACCACAATGTCGCTTCCTGGAAATGCATATCCATTAATGATCACCCGACCATCACCACTTTCATATGGTGCGCCATTCTCAAATCCACCACCAGGGTCACTACCGTCACTACCTCCAGAGCCTCCACCACCTCCACCACCTCCACCACCACTAGACGTAGAACCGCCGTCAGTCCCTGTACCGTCTGCCCCATCATCAGTACTACCAGTATTATCCTCAGATCCGGTTCCATCATTTCCCGTTCCAGTGCCGTCTCCTTCAACTTCACCGTCTTCGTTTGGCTCTCCTTCAGGAGGATCTGGTACAGTGAATGTGATTACGTAATCGTCAATATTAAAGTTGCCTTCATCGTCAATACACCGAACATAGAACGTGTAGGTGGTTGAATTTAATACAGAAATGACTTCAGAATGGACTACAGAACCAGTGTTATCAAATTGATTTCCTATGGAAAAAAAGTCTGTTCCGGGTGTACCACCGAAACGGCAAACGGCAAACTCATTTGTCTCTACAGAAATCTCAACATTTAAAGTAGTTCCTCCGATAGTTCCCTCAGGAGCACCATTAAATCTAAACGGTGGCACTGTTTCAAATGTATTAATAGGCAAAATTCCAACCGGATCGAGCAGAAAGATGACAAAACTGGTTGCTACTTCTTCTGTCGCACCTCCTGTAGTAAGCGCAACTTTGTGGACACCAGTGGTGCTGGCATTTTGTATCGGTAACACATCAGCGTATGTTGTACTCGTTCCAGTCGTAGTACTAAATGTCTGACCAAATACATTTGAATCAGTAGTATGATTACCCACTTTAAACACAATCTGATCACCAGAACTTAATCCCGTTGAGGAGTTAAGATTGTACCGAACGCTCCCGCCAGCACCTGTAGTGATAACGGCCTGGTCTCTGGCAGCACTGACGACCGAACCAACTGAACGAGGAATTCCATTTACTATCATCTCGACATTTCGCAAAGCAGAAAAAGTAGATGTGGAGCGGACAGTAAAACCAGCTGGCCAAGCAAAATTTAAGTAACCGCTGGCAGCAATATCTGACTGAATTGTAAAGCTAAAGGTGTGGTTTGCAAACCCGAGTGGCCGTGAGTCAGAAATAGTGTCGCTATAGGATGTAACATTTTTGGCAAAAGCAGTTTGAGCGCCTATGAAAAAACCTACACTCAAAATGCAAAGTACCGCGCAAAAGAGCAGCCGCTGTGGTGCCAAGATCATTCCTCTAATTGTAGCCTATGTCGGGCTTTAGTTTAGACGTTATGTACAGATCATTTTACACAGCGAAAACCAATTGCGGCTCCAAGAGTACTCGGCTTTGTTGCAGCTTGTACTGCGTACACCCCAGCATCTTCATGACTACCATAAAATCCACCTCGAATCATTCCAAACACACCCTCTGGCTCAGACCAGAAGTAATCATTTGTAAAATCATTTTTTTTATTTGCAGTGGCAACAGCAACACCAAAGCTATCAACTTGTGTCACAAAACCCTCCATCGGTAGTGGTCGGCCATCATACGTCGCATTAAACACATCAGCAGTGGTCCACTCCCACACATTCCCTACTGCATCATATATACCTGCAGCAGAGATACATTCAGAAAATGTTCCAGACTCACTTAGTTCACCAGTAGCTATATTGCAAAGATTCTCATCATCAGGTGTACCCAGTGCAACTTGATACCACTCTTGTACAGTTGGCAGCCGCTTACCCGAACGAGCACAAGCAAGTGCCGCCTGCTCTCGTGTTACATACCGCCACGGAACACTATCTGACACAGATGTGGCTGAACAAGAGACATCTGCAAGGATTTCTCCAAAAGAAATTGGATTCCTCGAATTTATCGCAGCGCAAGAATCTCCCGGACTCGCTTCATATATATCAACACAAGTAAACGTCGTAGGTGCCTGCACCTGAATCATCCCTTCGGGACAAACCCCTTCAGTCGCGGTACTGCCTACAAGTTGTCCCAACATGGTGCCACTGCGTCCAGTTAAAGTATCAGACGCATCAATCCCAAGCGCCGTCACCACGAGCGCACCACAAATGACCATAGCTACTTTTCCCCATTTCATTCATACATTATATAGGTAGCGCACAGTAAAAAACTGTGCCTGTCCCCTATTGTAAAAACCACAGCGCAACGACTGATAAAATAATCACAACTACTTTTCTAGCATTGCAATGTTCATTGTAAAAAAGAACTGAAAGAATGATCGGAATCAGGATGTATAAAGAATTGATAGTGTATACGATCCCTAATGGACCACCTTCTGCAAAAGCAAGGAGAAACGCTGTAAAGCCAGCAAATTGAAATAGCGCCCCCAGTAACGCGAGACATAAAAATCCTTTGTTTAAGAGAGGTAATTCCAACACATCCTCAGATACTTTTCTAAAATAATATTGCTGAAATGCAAAAACTGCGCCAATAGAATTTGCAACCGCTCCAAACATCAGAGCAGACGGGAATAAATCAACGCCGATTTTATTTAGGTATGCCACAGTCGCTGCAGTAACCGAACTAAAAAATATTAGCAAAAGGCCTTTCAATAAATTTGACTGCCTCTTATTTTCTAAGCGACTGATTAAAAGGAGTGGCGTTAATAAACTTAAAACTATCCCGATCCATTCTAAGGTTGTAAAAAATTCTCCTAAAAATATAAAACCAAACACAACAACAAGCAGCGGGCTGAGAACTTTATGTACTGGCAACACAATCGTTGCATCAGCATATCGTAAAGCGTCTAATCTTAAATTAGCTCCAATAATGTATACAACCCCAGCCACCAAAGCAAGCAGTAACATACCCCAACTGAGTGGTTGCCATCCCGTAGTAAAAAACACCGATATTATTAGCAAAAAAGCTGAACCCCCGGCTCCAAAAAAATTTATCGCGGCTGAATTATATTTTCTATACGCTGCAATTTTATGCGTATACACTGACAAGCCGATACCGATGGTTGAAATTACAGCATATATAAACCAAAGTTCCATAAAATAATTCTATACGTCTTTAACACACCGAAACCCAACCGCCTGACCAGCAAAATCGCTCGCGATGTCAGCATGAACTGAAAATAAACCAGCATCTGGGCCACTACGATAAAATCCGCCCCGGATTATAAACAAGTTTCCACTTGGTTTTGACCAGAAGTAATCCTCGTTAAAAGCTACCTGCGGGGTCGAAGTGGTAGTAAGCGCCATTCCAGACACGTCAGCTCCGGCGACAAATCCTTCTTCTGGCAAACGGCGCTCGCTATACGTTTGATCGACCACCTCATCTGCTACCCACTCCCACACATTTCCAATCATGTCATGCGCACCAACACCAGATACACAATCTCCGTACTCTCCTGTTTTTGACTTACTTCCTGCAATATTACACGCCTCTGTATTATCAGGTGTGCCGAGCGCAGCCTGATACCATTCTATATTTGTCGGTAATCGCTTTCCGGCTCGAGCACACATGGAAGCAGCTTGGTGATAATTGATAAACGTCCAAGGATCCGACGCTGCGACCGACTGTACCTCGCAACCAACTTGATTACTATTGGCTGCTGTATCATTTATAGATGAGACCTGAGTCAACGTACAGTCGGACCCAGCACTCGCTTCGTACGCGTCAATACATACCTTTGGAGTTAGTCCGGTAACTTCAACCATACCAGCTGGACAACTACCCTCGAGTGCTTCTTCAGTCAAAATACTCAGGGCTGAACCAGAGCCTTCAAAATACTGTGTCGCATCAATACCTAAACTTGTAACAACAATAATTCCAACTGTAACCAATACAAAACGCAGACTTCCGGTAAGCCATTTCATTCAGCTATCATACCATTCACAAGCATCTACTAATACACATCTCGCACACACCGAAACCCAACTCCAGTACTCTGCGCACTCAATTCAACAGCAGCGTTGAGAGCAAATATACCAGCATCACTTTTACTTCCGTAAAATCCCCCTCTAATCATACCCCGGAGACCAGTTGAGTTGGTCCACACATAATCTTCACCATACTCGATCTGTGAAACTGCGCTGGTTGAAGCCACCACACCCTCCGCATCAACTGCCACCACATAACCATCAGTTGGTAACAGTCTGTTCTTATACACCCCATCAATCACCTCAGCATCGACCCATTCCCACACATTCCCCACTTGGTCATATAAACCGAAAGGGCTCTGGCAAGCTTTTGAGCCGGTAGGTTGTGCCGCAGGTTCATCGATCACACAAGACTCTATATTTAGTCCACTCACCAATTGATACCACTCCCTATTATTTAAAAGTCGTTTTCCACTGCGGGCACACAGCTGCTGGGCTTGAGTGAATGATACAAATCGCCATGGTTGCACACCTGCTGCTGAGACTGCCTTACAACTTGTATCAAAAAAATTCTCATTCGTTTGGACAGCACTTACTACGGTAGCTACCGGACAAACCGAGTTTGGACTGGCTTCGTATACATCTACACAAAGCGTCTGAGAAGAAACAACCGCTAGCACTTCTCCTTCATTACACGGACCGTCTGATTCTAAAACGCTCCCTGTGAGAGAGCCTGACACCCCTTGCAGCAAGTCGCTGGCCTGAATTCCTAAGGTAGAAATAACAACGGCTGAAAAAATAACCAGTCCGACCCTGAGCCTCTTATTCATGAGCAGTCCGAGGTTTTAGCACTACTGGACGACGGGTGAAATCAAGTGCGTAGTTAAGAACTATCAAAACAGTCAGAATAAACAGAACGATACTAAGAAGATAGGTGGACAGATCAGATGAAGTTGCTGAATTATCTGGATTGAGACCAACTTCAATTTCACGATCGCGGATCGCGGCTTCTCGAGCGTCTAATTCTTGATCTCGTATAGAAATTGCAGTTGTGAGCGCATTGATTTCAGTCGTCTCTATTGCTGCACCGACACTGATCACATTTGCGACGTGTGTTTGCGCACTTTGAGATAATTCTTTGGTTACACCTGAAAGTAAACCGCTATCAAACAGTAGTACCAGAGCGACCGCAAGGGCGGTAGTACGGAGCACAATATGATACGCAGAGACAGATGGATGCATACCTAATATATTGTATCTAAATTATGCGAACAATACTAATAGTAATATGAGGAAGAGGGCTGTTACTGCCATCATGACAACGGAAACCAAGATCAGGACAGACGGTCCTCGCTGCTGACGTCGAGCAATTCGACGACCACCAGACATGCGTTGCACAGCACGATTAACGTAGATTCGTACACCAATGTACGCACCAATCAAGATGATTCCGAGTACGACCAATGCTGGCTGAATGATCTGCATTGGTAGCACCCAAAAAGATGCACTACTGACCATTGAAGACTGGGCTCTTCCTTGCTCACCATATACCAGGGTTAAAATTCCTTCATATCTACCAAAGCCAAGACCTTCATCTTCCCAGGTGAATTGAAAATCCCTGATTGTGTTTGGGAAAATACCACTTTGCGTATCATTAAATTCTACTGCTGCTACTTTGCTCCCAAACATGTTGTACACCTCAAGTGGACCAAACGGACGCACTAGTACATTTCCTTTATTTTCAATTCGAGCGTCAAATGTGACATTGGTACTTCCATAAATCAGCTTATCTGTAGAAAGTGAGCGAATTTGAGCGCTCTCAAGTACGTCACCGGCTACTCGAATACTTACTATGTTTGCTACCTGATATCCTACACCCGCGCCATTCTCTCGCAATCGAGGTGGTTCTTTAGAAACGAAAATACCACCAAAATGACTACCCGGTGTTGCACTATCAGGTACTGAAATTTTTACATTTACAGTTTGGCTATCTCCGGCACCAATAGTCATTTCAGTTTTATCAAGTGTTACCCATTCACTTAACTCATAACCTGTACCTTCAGACTCACGGTCAGCAAAAATTGGTGACCCACCATTTTGTACACCAGAAATATCACGAGTAAACAAGTAGTATATTTCTTCACCACCACTGAGATTGCGCACAGTCACTGTTCGTTCAAGCGTTTCTCCTGGTTCAGCCCCTGATTCAATTAACGATGGGGAAAGACCAATACCTGAAGTGTTCTGTGCCTGTGCTACGGTAGAAAAACTCAAGAGAGCTAGCGCAGAGAACAAGAATAATAAACGAGTGAGTGAAGTACTAAGCTGCATGGTTAAAACAAAAAGAAAGTAATGTGACTAGTATACCACCGGGTTCTATATATAGAGCAGAAAAGGTTGTGTAAAAAGTGTAACCATTCATAGAAAATGATTAAGAAACAAAAAAACTTCCCAAAGGAAGTTTTTTTGTTTCCATCCTTTCTAAATCAAATTTAGAAAGTAGGAGTTGCGATGTATGTGAGCGTCGTTTGGTAGTCATCAGCCGCTTCCTGAAGTGGCGTGATTTCTATCTGGTACGCAACTGTAGTTGAACCAATATCATTGGTTGTTCCATCAGATGGACCATTATGCTCCATAACTTGTCGCGGTGTGGTACTTGCTGCTACCCAACATCCGGTAGCGGCACCTCCACAGCCTTGGAATTCACCTGCGTTTAGGTTATCTGTAGACGTAAGTCCCCAGTGACCCCAGGTATCTCTGTCATTAATGTCATTTGTCGGTGCTGCCCAATCAGATGGAGTGTTGGTGTACACTCCGTCGGCAAATCCATCGATGTCACCAACAGATGAGAGTAAGTTCTGATCTTGCTCAACTGTTACTACATAGCCTTGACTAGCGTTTGTAGTTACATTCAATCGTTGAGCGATCGTTTCAACCACACCAGCTGTTAGAGTTCCGAAAGGAATTTCTGTAGATGATGATGTTGCAGTGGTAGTTGTACCGTTAGCATCTGTTCCTGCAGCAGCGAATCCGCTAACTACAAAATCAAAAACCGTATCAACCCGAGCGGTAACATCAACATTTTCGATGATAGCTACTCGAGTTC
>CAYGKO010000004.1:0-165809 GCA_964350735.1 uncultured Candidatus Saccharibacteria bacterium | reverse complement strand
GGAGATCGAGGGGGCAGAGGCGGTCGTGGGGGTGAACGAAGCGGCGGTGGAGAGAGACGTACAGGCGGACGATCAATGGAGACATTTAAGGCAGAATGCTCTAAGTGTCACAAGTCTTGCACGCTGCCATTCAAGCCTAATGGTCAGAAGCCAGTATTCTGTAGCGAATGCTTTGAAAAACAAGGAGATGGTGGCGGAAGGTATGATGATCGTGGGGGGCGAGGAGATTATGACAAACCACCTCGGTCAGAACGAAAGCCCCGACATGATCGGCCTGCGTCTACTCCAGTAGCAGTAGCGCCAAACCGGGAGCTGATGGAGATGAAGCAACAGCTGGATAAGATTGAGAACCGATTGAATCGCATTCTAGACCTCATCAATCCACCAACTCCACCGACTAAAAAAGCCGCTCCAGTAGCCGAGACTCCAGCAGCGGTAAAAAAGACTGTGAAGAAAGTGGTGACGAAGAAGGCTCCAGCAAAAAAGGTAGCCAAGAAAGCAGTAAAAAAGACCGTGAAGAAAGTGGCCAAGAAAGCAGTGAAGAAAACGACTAAAACTAAATAAGTACAAATAAAGCCCGGGTCCACCCCGGGCTTTAGGCTTTCTCGTAACCGTGATCGTCTGGGGTATACTTTAAAGTAATGGAACCAGAACTACAAAATCGTTTAGCAGCGCTAGAAGAAAAAACCAATGCCATCTATGAGTCAGTTGAGAAAACGAGGAAGTCTTTTCAGATTGTGCTCTGGGTGACAGTAGCGATGGTGGTGTTACCAATTCTTGGCCTACTCTTTGTGGTGCCAATGTTTATTAACTCGTACCTCAAAACGTTTGAAGGGTTGTTATAAGTATATCCATGAAAAGCCTAGGTCAACCAAAAACGGCGGCTGAGCTTGCTGCAATTACAGAAGTTCAGTTGGCGACTACAGCTGCAATGCGAGCGGTGATCAAATACATCGCAACCTCAGATAATCCGACTGCCGAATCTGCTCATCAACTGATCGACTCGATACTAGATGAGTATGATTGTGAATCACCGGAAGGACATATAGTGGCTGGTGGCAGAATGAGTGCCGAGCCTCATGAGATAGGGAAGGGGGCTCTCTTGGCGGGAGTGCCGATTGTGATTGATATTTACCCGCGATCTAAAGTGACTGGATATTATGCAGACATGAGTCGAACTGTGTGTCGCGGTGTCGCACCAGTACCGCTACGAGATATGTATCAAGCAGTGGCGCAAGCTAAAGAGGTTGCTATAGCAGCAGTGCGACCTGGTTTCCCAGTAAAAGAGCTACATTTATTAGCAGCAGATTCGTTAGCTGCAGCTGGTTTTGCTACAGGTGGTACGGGGACACTTTTTGAGTACGAGTACGGTTTTGTGCATAGTTTAGGACACGGCCTTGGACAAGAGGTTCACGAAGCGCCTCATATTAATAAAACTAGTGAAGAAGTACTTGAAGCGGGTCAGGTAGTTACGATTGAGCCAGGTCTGTATTATCCAGAAATCGGCGGAGTTCGCTTGGAGGATATGGTTTTAGTGACGGAAACAGGATGTGTGAATTTAACTAACGAAAAGCAGCAGCTCGAGATATAAGATAGATTTGTTATACTCAACTTATGGCACATCAAAATTACTATTTAGATCTTTGCACTGAAGCGTTTGTAGTTAACGAAGGAGCGGTACTTTTGCGCTTACACGATAAATATAATATCTGGATAGCGCCTGGGGGCCATATCGATCCGGGGGAAGATGTGAATGAGGCGGTTAAGCGTGAGGTGTGGGAAGAGGTTGGTCTTGATGTCGAACTTATTGGGCCAGAACATTGGCAAAAAGAAGATACAAAAACAAATCAAGATTTAGTACCTCCTATATATGTAAATCGACATTCAATTACTGATACCCACGATCATTCAGTTTTGATTTTTGCAGCTAAGTCAAAGTCACGTGATATCAATCCTCAGACAGTGGAAGATCAGAATCCAGAATGTATTTGGCTTACAGGAAGTGAATTAGATCTTCTGCTAAAAGATGATAGTCGGTTTCGGCCTGAAGTATATCGGTATGCTAAAACTGCGTTACAGCTAGCTTTGTAATATGCTGAAAAAATTTGCTGTCAGTAAAAATGGAATGAAAGTGTTGGTAGACATGGAGTCATCTCATGCCATCACTCATTTTTCAAAAACCCCTGCTTTGGTTGATGTTACAAAGTCTTTAATTCAAAGTCTAGATTTAAATAATGAGCTTATAGATATGGATCATGACATTGGGTATAAGATTGGTTTGTGTGATTTGGTTAAAACAAATAACAATGATGAGATAGTATATGCATTGCGTCCTAATCGAAAGGTATATTCACGTTTTGTAAAAAATAGATTAGCAGAGACCAGTTCTTGGGTGACAGTTCGATTAATGAAGATGGGTGAAGATACTTATCATTTACACACAGCGTTTATCGGAAAGCAGACTCCTTCATTTCCAGGTGGAAATTTTATGCCCAAGAGAAGTAAAGAGTTTTGGAGTAATCACGCATTGGTGTGGGGAAATCAAGACATTGTACTGGGCACGGAAGTCACTGAGTGCCCCTGGTGATAACAAAAACCCCCGGCAGCGAAGCTGCTGGGGGTTTTTGTTTCGTGATGGTTATCGTCGTACTGGAGCTATTTTTTCTGAAACGAAAGTGAGGGCTTTACCTCGTTCATTTCCGCGGCCAGTTCGGCCGATACGGTGGACGTAATCTTCGAAGGTCTGTGGAAGATCGTAGTTGATCACGTGTGAGACGTTGTCGACATGGATACCTCGGGCAGCAACATCAGTCGCTACGAGTACTCGTGCATTGCCGCTCTTGAAGCGGGACAAAGAACGCTGTCGTTGTCCGTGGCTTTTGTTGCCGTGGATTGATTCAGCAACCACACCGTGAGCTGAAAGCTCTTTGGCAAGCTTTTCAACACTGTGTTTCATCGAACCGAAGATGATCACTCGTTTGAATGATTCGTCTTCAAGTAAGTTGGTCAGAGTTTCGAACTTGTTGTGGTGACCGTGGGGCACAACGTCTTGTTCGATACTGTCAGTGACGTCCTTTTTCTTTACTGAGATTGTCACTGGGTCGTTAAGGAATTGATCGACAATCTGACTAGTCTTGTCGTCCATTGTCGCAGAGAAGAAGAGGGTTTCGCGGTCTTCAGGTACGTTCTCCAGAATAGTTCTGATGTCATTGATGAATCCCATATCGAGCATGCGGTCAGCTTCATCGAGCACGATCGTTGTAATTTGTTCTGGCTTCATTACTCGTCGGTCAAGCAAGTCCATTACTCGACCAGGGGTACCGATGATGAAGTGATTTTGTCGCTTCAGACCACGAATCTGCGGTTGGATGTTAGTTCCACCAACACAGATGGTAGAGAAAAGCTTATTGCCCTTACTTAATTTCCGTAGTTCGCCTTCAATCTGGAGAGCGAGCTCACGGGTTGGTGTCAGAATCAAGGTTTGTCGCTTGTATTCGTTTAACGTCTTGTGGATCAGTGGTACCAAGAAAGCCGCTGTTTTACCAGTTCCAGTCTCGGCTAAGCCAATCACATCCCGGCCATCAAGAATATGGGGGATGATTTGGTCTTGGATCGGTGATGGGGCAGTAATACCCATTTCACGGATAGTAGTTGTGAGGCGAGCGTTGAGTTTGAAGTCGCCAAATTTGTGCGTTGGTTCATAGACTTCTTGCTTTACCTCAACGGGGTTTTTATTTATGAACTGTGAAGGGTCAAAAGAGGGGAGTTTTCGTCCACCACCTCGACCGCCACCGCCACGACCACCGCCACCGCGGGGGCCACCACTACGACCACGACTCCCACCGCCTGAGCGAGGACGTGATCCTGAACTTGAAAATGAGCGACTGCGTCCAAAACCGGACCCACCGCTACGTGCGTTGTTATATGGCATTATATGTATATGTTAGTTAGAGTCATCGGAATGACTCGGGTTGTGTAGGTAATAATTGTGAGTACACCGTATAGGAGGTCGATTTAAACCTTCTCTTCGTATGGGAGCGGTATACCTTTTGGATATTTTTTATGCTACGCATTCAAAAATACCTCAAAAGGTCTTGCGAAAGCTGCGCGCACTCGCTTTCTCACCCCACACGAGATTCAAAAGCTTGCTGATAAAATAACACGTATTTTTTATTAGTCAATCCGTATGACTTTATACAAAAATTTTGGTGACTGCATTTGTTATTTTTCCGGGTACATTTTTTGTAAATCGTTATAACCTCGTTTCAGTAGCTTTTCTAAAATTTTACTATCGATGTCAGCTAGTCGCTTGATATAGAGACAACTCTTTCCGGTTTTATGTGGACCAAGCTTGTTCAGGATGTCGCCGTAGTCTTGATATCCGGGCATGATGTAGATAGACAATGCAGACTTTCTGGGAGAGAAACCAAGGGCTAAGAATTCTCCAAAATCACCATTGCTACGGTTGTATTCATAAGAGTCAAACCCCACGATACTCTCGCCCCACATCTTAGGAGATTTTCCTGTAACTTGTTTCATCAGAGTTGAGATGGTTTTAGCATCTTTTTTCTGTACGGGATCTGTGAGACTGTTCAAAAACACCGCGACACTGGCTGTAGTTTGGGTAGTCGTGAGGGTAATTTTCTTTGGCATTATTTCGATTATAACACTTGACTTGCTATACTGCCGGGAATGAAATCGCCTTGGCGCCTGATAGAGTTTACCCTGCTGTTTATTGGAATTCCGGTCCTGTTGATTTATACGGAAGATATTTTTCCGCTGATTCCTACCATCTTACTTTTAATGGGAGTGGTACTTGTAGTAATACGACGCACGGGCTGGCAGTATCGAGATATACTTATTTTAGGATCATGGCGATCGTGGAAAAATATGTTGTTGGTGTGGCTAGGAAGTGCGGTCTTTTGGGTTGGCGTGGTGTACTTGTGGCAGCCTGAAAATCTTTTTTCGTTTGCGTTACAGCGACCAGATATTTGGCTCTTGGTGATGATTCTGTATCCACTCATGTCTGCCTTGCCGCAAGAGATTTTGTACCGGACATTTTTCTGGCACCGATATGCTGAATTATTTAATAACAATAAATGGATGTTGATTAGTGTCAGCGCTTTTGTCTTTATGTGGGGACACTTGATGTTCATGAACTGGTTTGCCCTCACTATTACTTTCCTGGGAGGATTAACGTTTGCCTGGCGGTACTACCATACCCGTTCATTGTTGCTGGTGGCAGTAGAGCATGGTCTATACGGCAACTTATTTTTCAGTGTTGGTCTAGGGCAGTATCTGTTCTCTGGTGCGGTATAATGCAAGCATGAATTTAGGAACATTTTTTATAGTGTATGCAATCTCACTGTCAGCCTTCTTTATTATTGATTTGCTTTGGATTGGTTTAGTTGCAAACAAGTTTTATAACAGTCAAATAGGGCAACTACGGGGCGACATTAACTGGATTGCAGCAATATTGTTCTATTTTATCTTTCTCTTGGGGCTAACATACTTCGCAGCCTATCCAGCCGTGATGCGGGGGACCATTTATACGGCACTAACGCTTGGTGCGTTGTATGGTTTTTTCACCTATGCTGCATATGACCTGACAAACATGGCCACTCTCAAAGGTTGGACTTGGCCCATGACAATAGTAGACATTGCCTGGGGAGCAGTGCTCGGGGCTAGTATCACAGCGGTTACTTATTGGATATATACATCATTTATTGCATAGTCTATGGGATTTGAATTAGTACACGAGTTCGCAGTCATTGGAACTACTTGTTTTGTGGTTGCTTTGCACTTACTGATAGAGCAGCTGGGTTGGTTTTCAGCGGGTCACTCAACTGAATTTACTTATGCGGGCATGAGTTATTTATTGCTGTCATACGGTGCCCTCTTTTTTATCTTGGCAGTAATGATGACATATTTAGTTACGTTAGTATCAGCTCCAGCAGCCCTAATGACGCTGTCAGGTCTCACTTTAACCTCAGTACTGGCAGCGACGAATCAAGCTCCATCGAAACGGCGGATCTGGCTAGCAGTTCGAGCCGCAGCTCTGGTCTTAATCGGTAGCACAGTTTTGTTCTACTGGCCTTGGTAACTATATGAAAAGAATCTTATTTGATATTTTTATTATAGCAGCAGTGTCCGGAACGCTCTGGTATCTCTATGTTAATTATAGTGAGACAGTGATTGAGTCTTTGTTCGGACCACAAAATCAGGTTATATACATTGAAAACTTAGCCGTATCGGTAGGTGTGGCTGATACAGATGCTGAGCGCCGACAAGGGTTGTCTGGGGTAGAATCTCTCAATGAGTTAGAAGGGAAGTTGTTTATATTTGAAGCAGAAGATTTCTATTCAATTTGGATGAAAGATATGCTCATACCTCTCGATATTATTTGGATCAACGAAGACTATAAAATTGTACATATCGAAGAGCAGGTGAGTCCAGATACCTTTCCGCGCTCATTTGTGTCTGACGAACCAGCGCGATTTGTTTTAGAGGTGAATTCATTTTTTGTCGATTCATTTAAAGTGAATGAAGGCGACAGGGTCACTATTCCGGCCGGAATGTTGCCTCAGGATCTGCGAGATAAATTTACTGAAACCGAATAGTTGCAAAAATATTATTTTATTGCATAATACACCGTAGCGCATGATGATCGCTGATCTTTGATCAGAGGAAAGTCCGGACACGTCCACACTTGTGTGGAGGAGAGTAGCGGGTAACACCCGTCGCTATAGTTGCAGGTCCAATTTTTTAACTCGTTGAAAAATTGGACCTGCAACTATTGAGAGGTGCGAGCAGAGACGCCATGAGCGAAAGCGAGTGGGTTCCTTCGGGAATAGTTCCATAGGTAACTATGGAGGTGAAACGGCTAAATCCTTACTTACGTGCAAGGCCGCGCTCGGCTCCGAATTTTTTGAAACTACTTCAAAAAATTAGGAGCCGAGAGAGCCGCGAGAGGTAGTTGGTAACAACTATCCCAGGTATATGATCATCCGAAATTTATTTCGACAGAATCCGGCTTATATGCGTTTACAATCAACCCCATTAGGGGTTTTTTGTATGGTATTCTTATGCTAATTACTTAGGGATGTAATCGTTTATTTTAGCCTGTATGCAAGAAGCAATATTTAATTCAGTCGCATCAAATCGCGATAAGGTAGCTGATAGCCTGCTATCAATATCGCAAAATATTTTAGTTATCACCTTGGGATTATTGCCGATTTTGTTTATTCCATCAAGTGTTGCAACATTCTCATACTCTAAAATACTTTTTGTAATTTGTGGAGTAGCTCTGGGACTAATATTCTTTGCGCTTTCTACTTTGCGAGAAGGTTCATTCACCCTTCGATTTTCTCCCACCCTCTTAGCTCTTTGGGGATTGGCTGCGGTAACAATGATTGCGGCTCTCTTTTCTGGTGATTTCGTTGATTCATTTATTGGTGAAAGTTTTGGAGTGCATTCGGCTGCCTTTATGTTATTACTGGCAAGCGTGGCTAGTGCTGTGACGATACTGAAGCATTCTAAGTCGAGCGTGATTCGGTTGTACACCCTAATTACAGTGAGTGCTATGGTGTTAGGGTTGTGGCATCTAGCGCGCCTGCTGTTTGGTGCTGAGTCACTTTCGCTTGGTGTGTTTACCAATCAAGTTAGTTCACTGATTGGATCATGGAACGATGTCGGACTTTTCTTTGGGTTGTCTGTGTTGCTTTCATTGGTTGCGGTTGAGCAGCTACCCCTTACTAAGTGGGGAAAGATCATTCTCAGTGCGGTAACTGGACTGGCGCTGATTATGCTGGCCGTAGTTAATTTCTTTGCTGTTTGGCTAGTTTTGGGTGTGGTAAGTCTAGCAGTGCTTATGTATGCACTTACCAAGAGTCGATTTAAAGAAGCAACATTAGGGGTTGAAACTGCAGACAATTCTTCAGTTATTT
Organism: uncultured Candidatus Saccharibacteria bacterium; assembly: GCA_964350735.1. Lineage (GTDB taxonomy): Bacteria > Patescibacteriota > Minisyncoccia > Phycocordibacterales > UBA918 > OLB19. The sequence goes on along the minus strand of CAYGKO010000004.1, from coordinate 157,863 downwards.
CAATCTCACTTTCTGCTGTGGTGTTTGTTGCTTCATTGCTGTTTGTTATTGGAGGTTCAGCTTTGGGTGGAGTGGTCAGTAATGTAACAGGTATTTCATATGTTGAAGTACGACCGTCGTTTACCGCTACGGTGGATGTTGCTCGTTCTGTATACGAAGAGAACGCGTTTGTCGGGATTGGTCCCAACAAATTTGTAGATGCTTGGCGACTATACAAAGATCCGGCTATCAACCAGACAGTGTTCTGGAATACTGATTTTGAATCAGGTAGTGGATACATTACTACAGCCATGGTCACTACCGGATTGTTTGGCGTTATTACCTGGATTATTTTCTTAGGGTTATTTGTGTGGCAGGGAGCCCGACTATTATTTAAGGCGGGTCATAGCGATCGGTTTTGGTACTTCATTGGTACTTCGTCCTTTGTAGCGGCAGCGTATCTGTGGGGGATGTCAATTATCTATGTGCCAACCGCAGCTGTACTGATCTTAGCAGCGGTATGTACTGGTATTTTATGTGCAGCCCAAAGTGCTATTAATCCGTCACGCAGTATCGAAGTCTCAATGTTGCAAAATCGTCGAGTTGGATTTGCGCTAGTAGCGGTAGTTATGCTGGTAATTGTGTCGTCAGTTAGTCTTACGTACTTTACTGGTCGACACTATGCTGCGGTCTATTCATTTAATGAAGCCCGAGCATCAGTAGCTGCTGGCACAACACTCGATGAGGTAGAACGAGCTGTGGTCAGTTCGTTTCAGTTATCTGGGAGTGATAGATTTGCCCGAGAGATAGCGGAGTATCAGCTCGCTCGACTGGGCGCTTTGGCTAATCTGGTTGAACCAACTGAAGAACAGCGTCAACAATTTCAGCAAGCGTTAGCAAACGGAATTAACGCCGGACAACTAGCAGCTGAAAAAGATCCTTCAGAAGCGCGGAATTGGCAGGTGCTTGGACAAATCTATAGTGTCTTGATTCCGGTTGGTATCGAAGGTTCCTATGAGCGAGCAATTGAGTCATTTATGAAGGCGCGGGAACTAGATCCAATGAATCCTGTTCTGTCGTTACTTCTTGCTCAAGCAAATTCACGTAATGGACAACTAGAGCAAGCTCGCAACGATGCTGAAGCGGCTATTGCATTGAAGCGTGATTACACGGAAGCGTTTATCTTCTTGTCACAGCTTGATATTGCGGAAGGGAATGTTGATCAAGCAATAGCGCGTACCCAATCAATCATTTCACTCGAACCAAGAAATCCTGCGCGCTACTACCAGCTTGGTGTACTGGTATCTGCATCAGGAAATACCGAGGCTGCAGTAGCTGCCTTTCGAAGAGCAGTAGCGATTGATCCAGATTACGCAAATGCACGATACCTACTCGCGCTAGGTTTGTTTGAATTAGACGATGAGGCCGGAGCGCTTGAACAGCTACAGAAAGTGCTTGAATTAAATCCGGGCAATCAAGAAGTCCAAGCATTGATAACTGCATTGGAAAATGGAGAGCTGGTTTCACCTGAGGCGGCCACAGTTGTCTCTGAGCCAGAATCTGTCACCGACGTAGATGAAGCGGTCACAACCACTCAAAACCCTGATACGGACCTGGTCTCACCAGTAAATGTTGTGCCTGATGAAGTGATAAATGAGAACGAACTAATTGAAGCCGAATAATTTCGTAACTCATGGTTCGGCGAGTGATCAATCTGGTGTATAAAGAAGTGCGCGGTCTCCACCAGGCCGCGTATATTCTTGGGTTATTCGCTTTTGGATCACAACTTTTGGCCTTGGTTCGCGATCGTTTGCTCGCGGGACAATTCGGTGCTGGTCCTGAATTAGATATTTATTATGCAGCTTTTAGGATTCCAGACTTACTGTACGTACTTTTTGCTTCGACACTCTCGGTCTATGTACTTATTCCATTCGTGGCACGTAAACGTGAAGAGGGAGGCGATCAAGCAAAAAGATTATTGTCTCAAATCTTTTCTTTGTTCTTAGTTGTATATACGGTATTAGCTCTACTAATTATAGTGTTAGCGCCCTATATTACCCCTGTCTTGTTTCCAGGAATTGAAAATCAAGCAGAGTTAGTAACTGTCACCCAGATATTACTGTTGCAACCTTTACTGCTCGGGGTTTCTAGTCTGTTTGGGGTAGTGACCCAGCTTGGACATCGCTTTGTTTTGTACGCACTGAGTCCACTGGTGTATAACATCGGCATCATTTTTGGAATTGTTTTTTTCTATCCCTACCTAGGGTTATCGGGTATTGCACTTGGAGTTGTGCTAGGAGCCTTTGGTCATATGCTAATCCAGTTACCATTAGTTCGAAAAAGCTCCTTAGCATTTAGACTGACTACAAAAATTGACTGGATAACTATTAAGTCAGTGCTGGCGGTTTCTATCCCGCGCGCAATCACACTCTCATGCAATCAGATCGTGTTGCTTGTTTTAGTTGGTCTCGCTAGTGTTATGGCAGTTGGTTCGGTGTCGGTGCTTCAGTTTGCGTACAACTTACAATCAGTACCGTTAGCGATCATTGGTGTGAGTTACTCAGTAGCAGCCTTCCCGGTGTTGGCAGAGCTGTATGCAGCAAAAGCCCAAGACAAATTTAAATTACACATTATAACGGCATTGCGACATATTATTTTTTGGTCTGTTCCGGCAGCCGTTTTAATAATTGTACTCAGAGCTCAGATTGTTCGAGTGGTGTTAGGAAGCGGTTCCTTTGATTGGGCTGATACCAGACTCACGGCAGCCATTTTAGCCGTGCTCGTGATAGCGCTCTGTGCGCACGCCATCAATCTATTAATGGTGCGTGCCTTCTATGCCGGTGGTAACACCAGAACGCCACTGATAGTGGCCGTGATAGGGGGGCTGGTTGCAGTTGCTAGCTCGTACTCATTTGCATATATGTACAGCACATCAGAACCAATACGACTTGCAGTAACAACGTTGATGCGCGTGCCTGATGTGGCCGGGTCAGAAGTTTTGGCCCTAGCTTTTGGTTACGCCATAGCGATCGTTATGCAAAGTTTGGCCCTTATTTGGTTAGTTCATCGAGAATTCAAGTTAGATATTTCTTGGCTCGCATCACATCTGGGTCGTTCAATGTTTGCCGCACTACTGGGTGGATTTATGGCTTATGCCAGCCTGAACTTTATTGTAGCCGGTTTGAACACTGATACATTTATAGGTATCGCGCTTCAAGGTCTGGTTGGGGGTGTCGCGGGTGTTATTGGTGTGGTCTTGGGCTACTTCGTACTTCGTTCTCCAGAGCTACAAGAAGTATTGGCAGCGTTCCATAAACGGATTCTTAAAACAGATGTTGTTGCGCCACAACGTGACGTTATCTAGTATTCGGACGAGGTTTGCGGTAGAGTAGGGAACTTATATATGGAAATCCGAAATTTTAGTATTATTGCCCACATTGACCATGGTAAATCTACCCTGGCTGATCGTATGCTTGAAATGACCAAGACTGTCGAAGCGCGTCTGATGAAAGATCAGGTGTTAGATTCGATGGATCTTGAACGTGAGCGTGGTATCACGATCAAAATGCAGCCAGCTCGTATGGTGTTTGAGCATGATGGGAATCCTTTCATTTTAAATCTGATTGATACACCAGGACATATCGATTTCTCATATGAGGTATCTCGGGCCCTTAATGCGGTTGAAGGGGTGTTGCTTTTGGTAGACAGTACCCAGGGTGTGCAGGCACAGACCTTAACTACATTGCAGATGGCAAAAGACTTAGGTTTAGCTATCATTCCTGTCTTAACCAAGATTGATGTACCACACGCTCGGCCAGATGAGGTGGCTGAAGAGATTATTAACTTAATCGATTGTACTCGGGAGGAGATTCTAGGGGCATCAGGAAAGACTGGTGAAGGGGTAGAGGCTTTGCTGGGAGCGATTTGTGAACGTATCCCAGCACCAGCAAAAAATGCTGCAGATAAGTATCGAGGCCTTATTTTTGACTTCCAGTACTCGAACCATCGTGGGATTATTGTGTATCAGCGGGTATTTGATGGTGTCATCAAAAAAGGTGATCAATTAGAATTTACTGCCAGTGGTAAAAAATTTACTGCCCTTGAGGTTGGAGTGCTTGCTCCGCAAGAAGTGTCGACGGGACAGTTGGAATCTGGAGAGATTGGGTATGTTGTCACTGGTATTAAAGAGCCTGGAGTGGCAAACGTTGGAGATACTCTCCGATTGGAGAAAACAAGTGTAGCGCCTCTGGCTGGGTATAAAGAAGCGCCGCCAGTAGTATGGGCGAGTGTGTTTCCAGAGAGTCAGGATGACTTTACTATGCTCCGTCAAGCACTTGATCGACTGCGTTTATCCGATTCATCGCTTTCATATGAAGAAGAGTCTTCAGGGGTATTAGGGCGCGGATTCCGGTGTGGTTTTTTAGGTATGCTTCATATGGAGATCGTGACAGAGCGATTACGTCGTGAATTTGATATTGAGATCATTATTACTTCACCGTCAATTTCTTATGAGATTACTTGGCCAGATGGCAAGGTGGAGGAAATATATGCAGCTTCACGTTTTCCTGATCATGGTGAACGAGTGACAGTCCGCGAACCTTGGATCTTAGGACAGATTATTCTTCCAGGCGACTACATGGGTAATGTGATGACTTTATTGTACGAACACGAAGCTCAGGTGATCGATACAGAAGTGTTTGGTGATGGTCGTACACTTCTCTCGGTCGAGATGCCCTTACGAGAGTTGATGCGAGGATTTTTTGATAAACTTAAAAATGCCAGTAGTGGCTATGCTTCACTTTCGTATGAAATTGCAGAACTGCGAGACGCAAGTGTAGCGCGTCTCGATGTGTTGGTGGCTGAAGAAATTGTGCTGGCATTCTCGCGCGTGGTAGGTATGGCGCGCTCAGAGATCGAGGCTAAGAGTATCGTAGAAAAACTCTATAACACTATGCCGCGACAGCAATTTGCTACGAAAATTCAGGCCCAGACTATGGGGAAGATTATTGCCACTAAAAAGTTGTCAGCATTGCGGAAAGACGTGACAGGACATTTGTACGGTGGAGACATCACGCGCAAGCGCAAGCTCTTAGACAAGCAGAAGAAGGGTAAGCAGAAGGCCTTGGCTCGTGGAACAGGAAATGTACATATTCCACCAGATGTCTTTATGAAAATGGTGAAGGACGACTAGTGTCGTTCTGCAAGAGGTTGCCAGATATTTTGACGAAGGAAAAGTATCAGCAACTTCAACAGTCCCCGTAAGGGAAAAGACGATTAAGTATACTCGTCATTAGTACGGCGAAGGGTAGTTATTACTTTAAAAATTTTAATCTAATCTTCCTCAAGTTGTGCGCGCAGACGCTTCATTTCTGCTTCTCTCGCTTCTCTTTCACGAGCTGTTCTTGCTTCTAGTTCAGCTAATTTCCTGGTGTGTTCCGCTTGTTTTTTTGCCAAGTTAACTTTTTCAGTGTTGTATTTTGATCTTCTGATTTCACTATCTCTCCTATCTTTCTGCACTTCTTCGCGTACTTCTCGCTGAGATTCTTCTATAGCCCTCCTGAATACTTCAGGGGCACTTGCTGCTGCAGCTTGACGTATCGCATGCTCAGTTCTTACATACGCTTCTTGAGCTTTTGTTCGTGCTTCGTCACAATCATGTTCCGCCTTTTTTCTAAGATCTTCAAACATAGTTAACTGTTTCTATCTTAGAACATCCCGCCAGATCCACCAGAATAGGCAAAAATCATACTGAAGATAATCAGTAGGGCCACTAAGATCCACACCCATTTAATTCCTTTTTTAACCCGTTTGTCGTACAGAAAACTCATAGACTAGAATGATACAATAATGCTCTAAGTTTATCATGAAGCTGGGCAGTAAACCAAAACAACAAAAAGTGGTACTGATCCGCGTATTAAGTGCGCTGGTGCTTTTGTGCTGTCTACTCTTGGTCGTCAGCGTTTTTAAACGCTATCAGATTGAACGACAAATGGCTGAGCGGCGAGCAGTGCTGGAGACAGAGAAAGAGATGCTAGTAGAGCGTAAAGTACAGCTTCAGGAGGAGGTGGATTATCTGCTTGATGAGCGTAGTGTAGAGGCTGAGATACGGCGTAGTTTTGATGTGGCCAAAGAAGGGGAGCAGGTCGTTGTTATTTTAGATAATTCAGAGCCAGAGATTGTGCAGGATGAGGTGATGGTTGCCTCGAAGGCACCGTGGTATATGTTCTGGCGCTAATTGCTGTCAATGATATACTTTTGATATGGATAAAACAGTAACTGTGTACAGTACACCAGCGTGTCATTTCTGCCACGCTGCCAAAGAATTTTTTACCGCTAATAACGTAGAATTTACCGAAGTTGATGTTGCCGCTGATCCCGAGAAGCGACAAGAGATGATTGAAATGACCGGACAAATGGGAGTCCCCGTAATCCGCATTGGAGATGATGTGGTGGTTGGATTTGATGAAGAAAAGGTAAAGGAGTTGTTGGGGATGTAATCCTGAAATACATAAAAAGACGGACAGTCACTGTCCGTCTTTTTATTTTGATGACCACGAGCAGGATACAGGTCGAATCAGTCATGATGTCGCTGATCAATAAGGTAAGTTTATAGATCTGTTTGAGATGCTAGAATGGATTCATGGAAATAGAAAATCAAACAACTTCAGAAATAGATAACTCACCGTTACACACGGTTACACCACTTTCAAAATATCTCGCGATGGTACTTTTTATCGCTATGCCGTTTGTGGGTGGCTGGATTGGGTATAAATATGCACCAGAGAAAAGAGTCGAAGTGCAGAAAATAATAGAGCATAAGATTAATGATGAGGCGCGACTATATGAATTACTTCACGATCCATACTTAGTACTAGAAGTTATTGGTCAAACACAAACAGGCCTGATCATTGATGCTAGGTACACGGATAAAGCTGATGATGGTCTGCTTTATTATTTTCCATTTGATCAAAGTAAAATAAGAAGTTTGGATGTTAATTATGATGGTATTAGTGACGTTATTAACATAGACGGACCAGAAGGATTTAAGGGTACAAAAATCATAGTTTTTGGTGAAAATGAAGATGCTCTTCAGGGATCAGTCACTCCTGGTGACCGAGTTGTTGAGTATGTTGTAGTCGATGGCACTGGCGATGGGGATGCTTTAGCTGAAATAAGTTCATCAACTCTTTATACTCTGGCTGAAAATGAATCATATTGCTCTAACGTTGGAGCCAATGAGATGTTCTGTATGTTTGATTATAAAAAAACTATCACGTATGAACTAGGTATTTTCTCAAATGAGACTGGTGAAAAAGTAGATACTCTAAATATAGAAGTTGATGACTCTTCTCAGCAAGCAGTGATCACAAGTATTTCAGATTAATTGAAAACAAATAATTAATATTCAGAACAGATCGCATAAATCAAAAAAGTGCTCAATTGAGCGCTTTTTTTTATTCAGACATAATCCTCCTGGGTGCTGCCCTGACTAGGAATGTCTTTCATTACATGAACGGTATACCTTTTGGCTATATTGTTTCGCTTCACTCACAATCTAGCGCAAAAGCTTTTCGACTCACGCAACGTGTTACTAACGTAACACTGCTCTAGTCAGGTTACTGCGTTTCACTTGTGCCCTGACTAGGAATCGAACCTAGATCGGCGCGTTAGGAGTGCGCTGTTCTATCCATTGAACTATCAGGGCAGTGGCAAATACTGTAGCATAAAGTGCTATACTTTTCGTATGTCACCGGAACATCAATACACTGAGCTTAAGGTAGCGATTGAGAAAAACACTAAGCTGCTTGAAGAGAATAATACGCTACTGCGTAAGATTTATCGCAACGATCTGTGGGGCTTTTGGCTGCGAGTGGTGTGGTATTTGATTTTGTTCGGTCTGCCGTTTGCGTTGTATTTCTACGTATTAGAACCATATTTTGATGCCCTCGGCTCAAACTATGAAGTTTTTAAGGCTGGGATTAATGAAATCCCTGGTTTGAAAGGTTTAGAACAGTTGTTAGACAATCTTAGTAACCGGTCCTATTAACACTTTAAATACTCGGCAAATATGCTACTATATCTGCCACTAACACCGCGTTTGTTGGGTTAGATAATTCGCTTGGGTAGCTCAGTTGGTAGAGCATTCGATTGAAGCTCGAAGGGTCAGCAGTTCGAGCCTGCTCCCAAGCACAAAGAAAGCCCGCCTTTGGCGGGCTTTCGTGTGCTTGGGAAGTAAAACACTAATGTGTTTTACGGGCTGGCTCGAACGCCGGAACGATGTGAGCTTGCGAACAAGTGAGTCGTGGTCAAAAGTACTTAGTAAAATTGAGTTTATGAAATTTTACTTAGTAACTTGGGACCAAGCCCGCCCAGCGTGGTATTATTATAGTAATGAAACACACTCATACAATTCAAACCTGGAGCAGTTTCTGTTCGGGCAATCTCTATTCTCTGCAATAAGAGGGGGCGTTTTTTGAATGTAAAGAACTCTGTCTCTTGGGGCGGAGTTTTTCTTTTCCCCAAGAGGTTCTGGCTTACAGCCACAGTACACCTTGCCAATCTTTCTCTTCGCAAGCTTGAGAAAAATTAGCCAAGGTTTTACATCAGTCTCCCAGACTGATTCACCTTCTGAGGGCGGATTTTCGTCCGATGCCTCAGACGTTCTTAACAAAGGAGATGGCCAATGAGTGTCCAGTTTTCAAGTGGTTTGCAGAGTGCATTGTGTGATGAGGTTGAGATTCTATACACACACGGCTTTGTAGGCTCTGAGCAGCAAAGAGAACAGAGTGAACTTTTGAGGATGAGTGAGAGATTGAATCAACTTTGTGAGTTGATTTTGGCCCGTGTGAAAGTAATGCAGTCTGCAGGTGGGGACGTGTCACTTTTACGTTTTGACCATACAGAGTTTGAAATCTCGTTGCCAAAGTACGTGAGAAGCGGTTGGGAGATTATCGTTTCACAAGAGAATACGATACACGCAACGATTAGTATCTAGATCAAACAAGGAGAATCACATGCTTGATTCATTAGACTTAACTCTTGAAGATGTACTTCAAGTAGCCTTCGATGCGTTACTAGCAGTCAATCCTGAACCTAAGGGGATTGAGGTTAGTGCTGCAATGCTTCAAGCCCTTGTTGGGTCGGGTGAAACCTTATGTTCAATCTGGCATGTCCCGAGCGGTTATGGCCTCAGTTTGGCCGGTCACATTGATCCACTCTGGATTCATCGTGGGTAACAAAAACAAAAACACCGGACTGATCAGTCCGGTGTTTTCTCTTTATTTATGAGCGTGACTTTTGACTTTGAGTCGAGCACTGCGGTCTTTGTCTACTTTCGGTAATCTAATTTCAAGCATGCCGTGCTTTTCTTGCGCGTCGGCTTCGTCGATAAGGACTTCTTCCGGGAGGAGAAGTGTGCGAGAGAATGAACCCCAGAAGAGCTCGCGGTGATAGTAGTCATCATCCACCGCCTCCTGATACTCTTCACGTAAGCCTTTGATAGTTACCATATCACGGGTGATAGCGATATCGAGGTCTTCAGGTGATACACCAGCTACTAGAGCGCGGATGACGACGGCATCGCCGGTTTGGTACATATCAACCGGGAGTTCACCTTCTTGGGGATCGTCAGGACCTTCTTGTCCGTGCCACTCTGATTCTTCGTCATCAAACACTTCTTGAGCTGCTCCGTCATCATCCATCATCTCGTCGCCGTCGAGCACTTCGTCTACCTCATCCGCGTTTACGGATCCGGTGAGTCGTTCTAGAAATGATGGTTTTTTCATAATTTGTTTTTAGGGTGAAGTGTATGGTGGCGCGCTTCCATGTACTTCACTTTTTCGAAGATTAAAAAGAGGACAATAATACCAAGCCAAACGAAGAGGAATACTCCAAGAATGGCTTCGCCGCTTGCATCCATTATAAAAAAGTTAAACAAAGCGTGCAATACAACAGCAATGAACAACCCAAGCGTTCCGTAGATCAATTTAACGGAATTCCTCTTATAATACGCGAGGGCGAGGAGCGCACCGACCGTCCCTGAAGCGAGTACATGCAGGAGAGTAGCCCCTAAGAAGCGGAATTTGCCCGTGAGAACGGTGGTCGTGATGTCGCCAGCGGTGAGGGGGTTAAAGATAAATAGGGCATTTTCAAGCGCTGCAAAGCCTAGTGCAATAGTGATCATATAGATGATGATATCAATCGGTTCGTCGACCGCTTTGTGCCACAGTACGACAATGAGCGCTACGGCGTACTTAAGGGCTTCTTCGATGATGACCCAAATAAAGACGAGGTTTTCGCTTGGCGGGTGGCAGATGCCGCCCTGGAAGAGATCGCAGGCCAGTTTCTGGAGAGGAAGGGCAAGTGGGACGACCATCATGCCGGCGATAAACGCCAGGGCGATGAGTCCATAGGGTTCAGGTCGGGCTTTGTCTTCACGGAGCCAAAACCACAGCCAAAATAAGGCGGGTATCAGGCCGGCAACGAACGCGATCGCAAAGTGAGTAGATTCCACTGCGTCTATTGTACCAAGCCGCTGGCGGGGCGAGCGCTCCGCCAGCGCCAGTCTGGGGAGACGAAAAACGCCCGTACCACGAACGTTTCGCGGTCCGGACGGACAGACATTATTAGTGACGGTTTAGTCAAGCGCTAGATTTTAAGGTGCATTAACTCGTGCTCAACTCGACCAGTTAATTCGATTTCATTCCAAGGATGCCCAAGCTCCCGGAGTAAGAAGTATTCAGTGCGTTTTTCAGGACACCAGAGCGTCGCAAAGCTCGCATTTATTTCGAGAACTTCATAACCTGGCTCAAAAGGAATGATGACTTCTGTAAGCACACCGTCTTCTCCAGCAAAACGTAGTTCATAAGAGTAGACAAAGCCATTACGCTCAATCTCAATGCGAGATTTTCCGCTTGGAACAAGGTCAGTGTCTGGGTTTCCGTGCGTATACAGTTCAAGTCTTCCACGGACAGACATTTCTTCACCATATTCAGTAGTGAATGCAATGGTGCCGTCACCGGCGTAGATGATATTTGATACCAGTGTTTCAGATTTGCAATCCATCAGTGAAACCCCTCTCGCTTTTTCTTATACCAAACTAAGATCAAATATAGGTTTTGTAGTAGGAAAAGTCAAACAAAAGACCGGCGGATTCGCAGAATCTACCGGTCTTTTGTTTGTGTAGCTTCACTATTTTGTTTCTGGCCACTTGGCGACCATCAATATATCCTGATCTTTCATTTCTTTGGGGAGCTCTTGCCAGATGGTCTCGGTCACAAACGGCATGAAGGGATGCAGGAGCTTGAGTGAGGTGGTGAGGTATTCGGTCAATAGTCGTTGGCGTGAGGCTTTCACTGCCGCATCGTCGCTTTGTAAGAGCGGCTTCGACTCCTCGATCATTTCACTCGCGAAATGATCCCAGACGAAGTGATAGAGCTTGTCGGCGGCGAGATCAAGTCGGAAGTCTTCGATGTCTTTAGTCACAGCCTCTATAGTTGGACGTAGGTGTTCAGCTTCGTATTTTTCATCGGCTGCGGTGTAGTCGGCACTAGTGTAGTCGGTAGTGTTCTCAAGGGTAAAGCGGGTGATGTTCCAGAGTTTGTTGGCAAACTTCTTGTAGGCTTTGATCTTGTCTTCGCCCAAGGCAAGGTCATTACCAGGAGCAGCGCCAGCGATGAGTGAGAGGCGCGTGGCGTCGGTACCGTACTTAGCGATCATATCGAGCGGATCAATAATATTCCCGAGACTTTTACTCATCTTCTTGCCGTTATTGTCACGCACCAGGCCGTGGAGGTAGACGTTCTTAAACGGCACCTGCCCAGTGAGGTAGGTAGTCATCAGAATCATGCGGGCGACCCAGAAAAAGAGAATATCGTAGCCAGTTTCGAGGACGGCGGTAGGGTGGTAGGTTTTGAAGTCATTTGTCTCGTTTGGCCAGCCCAGGGTCGACATGGTCCACAAACCAGAAGAGAACCAGGTATCAAGCGTGTCGGAGTCTTGTTCCCAACCGTCGCCTGGAGATTCGACTTGTACTTTAACTTCGTCATCCTTAAACCAGGCGGGGATCCGGTGTCCGTACCAAATCTGCCGTGAGATACACCAGTCGTGCAGGTTGTTGATCCAGTTGTAGTAGACGCGTTCGTAACGCTCGGGCATGATTTCGGTCCCACCAGCTTCGATGGTTTTGATCATGAGTTGTTTGAGGGTAACGGTATCGCCTTCAGTAATGCCAGGAATTTCACTTGGACCCATGGCAAACGCTTTGTTCACGTCGATCCACCACTGTGATTTGATCTGGGGTTCGATGACTCCACCACCGCGTTCGTTGGTGGCGACTTTGTTCACATAGTCTTCTTCGACTTTCTCAACTAAGCCTTTCTCACGCATCTTCTCTACAATCGCCGCGCGAGCTTTTTTGATGTGTTGGCCGGCAAATTCTCCGGCAATATCAAGCAGGAGACCGCGTTCATCGATCACTGGTTCTTTATCAAGTCCGTGCCGCTCAGCGATCTCAAAGTCGATCGCGCTATGCCACGGGGTAATCGTCATCACACCAGAGCCCATTTCCGGATCAGCCGCTTCGTCCTTAATGATGGTGGCGGTGATTGGACCGTTAATCCATGCAACTTCGATTTGCTGGCCGTGGGTATATTCAGCGTAACGAGCATCATCAGGGTGCATCACGACGTACTTGTCACCGAACTTAGTTTCGGGTCGTACGGTTCCGATAGTGAAGGGGCCGTATTTGAAATAATAAAAGGGGCTGTTGGTTTCTTCGTAAACGACTTCGTCGTCTGACACAGTAGTCTGCATCGCCGGGTCCCAGTTCACGCTCCGCGCGCCGCGATAGATAAGTCCGTCGTTGTACATGCGGATGAAGGCTTCCATCACGGCGGCGTAGCGTGGTTCGTCCATGGTGAAGGCGTAGCGCGACCAATCGAGGCTAGAGCCCATCTTCTTAGTTTGATTGATGATGGTGTTCTTGCTTTCTTCCACAAACTCGTCGATCCGTTCAAGGAGGGCTTCGCGACCAATATCAGTCCGACGGAGCTTTTCTTTTTTGTAGATAATCCCTTCGACTTTACTTTGGGTGGCGAGCGCAGCGCTGTCGGTACCAGGGATCCAGAGGGCTTTCTTCCCGGCCATCCGATGATGACGTACCAAAATATCCTCGATAGCGAGCATACTAGCGTGTCCCATGTGCAGGGTGCCGGTAACATTCGGAGGAGGGAGCACGATCGAAAACGGTTCAGCGTCTTTGTCAGTCACTCCTTTTTCGATACACACATCAGGATTAAAAAAGCCTGATTCTTCCCACATGGCGTAGAGTTTATCCTCGTGCGCCTCTGGATTGTATGGTTGTAAAAATACCTCTGGGATACTTGGTTTTTGGTCGCTCATAGTAGGCGAATCGTAGCATGGAATCGACTGTATATAAAGAATATTGTAAGTAATATACTTGATTTTTACTTAAAATATGTTATAATATAAGTAGTTTATCTGAGCCAAATCTTGAAGGCTCAAACAGCACCCTAGGCCTTTGAGGTAAGGACAGCTGTATGGCTTACGACCAAAGCCAAAACATGGTCTTTCAAAATGTAACAAATAATGCCGAAGGAGGCAGAAATGCAAATCAAACACACGGCAATGGTCTACAGTACTGCTGGAGACAGGGACCCGTTCTACTGGTCTGCTGATTACATTGATATGCACGGGGAAGCTAATGATTTTGCCGTCGACATCGTATCAATGGAAATCGACGGAGAAGTATTCAGTCCTCATAAAAAGGGATATCACCGGACAGGTGATGCTTTGCAGATTGGTTTTCTGCTGAGTTTGTTCGATAGTAACGAACTGGTCGCCGCTATTGATGTTAAGTGCGTCAAAGAACCAGATCGAACATCTGAGCCGGATCCAGCTGATCCACAAGAAACAAACTATCTATCAGAGTCGATTTTTGAAATCACGATGACGCTTTCAGATGGGCGGACTGTCGTTTTGAGAGAAGTTCAAAAATGGACAGGCACTGAGCTGGAAGAAGGGGAAAACCCTGTCGCACTGATGGGCAAAAGCTGCCTGTCTACAAAGCTCCATAACGCGTAACGTGCATTCCCAGTATGGGATGAGAAAATGCACTCGTTACGCGTTTTCTTATTGTAAATTTTTAAGAAGTTTGCTCACATGGATGAATGTGGACTTTATATTTTGTATACTAGATACATGGATGAATCGTATAGAAAGCCTGCTCATGCAGAAATGCTCACTAAAGAGCGGCTGTCTGAGCTGGCGACTTTGTCCTTAGAAGTAGCAACAGATTTTTCGGGCACGTTGGCGGCAGTAAATGCAAAGTTAGGGACTGCTATGCAGTCTCGAGCAGAAGGGGCCCATCTCACAATCATCTCCCCACACGAGGGGCGAGTTTTTCAGCATATAACTGACGAACAGTTTGAAGATCTGCACGAGATAGGTAGATCAATACGGGCTGGTGATGGTGTTGAGGTGACAGGTATTGGCTATATTGATGGTGCTTCTCAGTCGGAACTACGTCCAGCAGATATGTCTCGGAGAACTTGTTTTGTGACGCTTGATATTCCAGCGCTCGATACATTTAGAAATTCGCTTGGTTTGCAGGAAAAAGATTTTCATATAACCCTTGGGTTTGAAGGAGGTGACATTAATTCTAAAATTGTCGGTCGAAAAGAAACGGGTGGTAGTATATTAGGCATAATAGCTAAAAAAGTTGATCCAAATTTCTCAGACATTCCACTCCCTGAGTTGGTGTTTGGGCAAGTGTCAGGAAAGAAAAAAGTGGTTTCGCAAGAGTGAGTGATCCCCGTCTGTCTTTAAAGAGATTTATTTCCATCTGCTCGGATTGAATCGATCGCGCCTTGGGGGCTGAGGCGTCCGTCGGCTTTGGCGTGGCCAGCTAAAGCAATCATGATGGAATTGTCGGTTGAGAGGCCGGGGGTGGGGAAGTAGATCTGGAGGTCGGGGTGTGACTCGAGAAAGCCAGCATTGAATTGTTGGCGGATATAGGTACTGGCGCTGACGCCGCCACCGACGATGACCGTCTGAATACCATACTCATCCACAGCGGCCGCGGTTTTCTTTAAGAGCACCTCGGTGACGGCGTCTTCAAAGTCCCGGGCGATAGCCATCTGGTCAATTTCAGTTAGTTCCTTGCCTTCAATGGCGTAGCGGACAGCGGTCTTGAGACCAGAAAATGAAAAGTCGAAGTCTTTGCTGTGCAGCATTGGCCGAGGGAGATCATCTTTGAAAGGGGGAAGATTTTGCTGGCGAGCTTTGCTCGCCAGCTTACCAATCTCGGGGCCGCCCGGATACGGCAGTCCCATCAAGCGAGCAACTTTATCAAAGGCTTCACCGACGGCGTCATCACGAGTCTGGCCGATCTTTTTATACTGACCCCAGTTTTTCATGAGGATCAGCTCCGTGTGGCCACCGGAAATTAGGAGCGACAGCGTAGGGAATTCAATTTGCGCTAGCTGATCATCTTCTTCCACATCAAAAACCGACGCTAGGATATGGCCCTCCATGTGATTCACGGGGACCACTGGAATATTCCACATATGGGCCAGGGCTTTGGCGAAGCTGACGCCAACCCAGAGGGCAGGCTCCAAGCCAGGACCGCTCGTGACCGCGATCAGGTCGATCTCCGGACGGGCGTGGTTCTCGACAAGTTCTAAAAATACCTTGGTCATATCTGGTTCGCGGTCCAAGATGGATTGGATGTGCTCCCGGTCGGTTGAAGTTATTTCTTGACTTTCCACTTCCAGCATCTCTGCCTCTTCGAGACAGTGTTGCAAGAGTGGCACGAGGGCCTTGGCGTGTTCACGGCGTGCCATAGCCGGGAAGATACCCCCGTACTCACGGTGCATTTCGATTTGGGTCCGCAAGGAATTACCAAGGAGTGTGTAGGTGGCAGTTGGAAATTCACCGTCTGTCTCGACGATGCTCACCGCTGACTCATCAGCTGATGTTTCGATGCTCAGAATTTTCATTTCCATACAGTACGTAGCTTGGGGGTGAATGTCAAAACAAAATATGGCACAATCAGACTAATGAATACAGAACAACTTACTGCCGCTGAGCTTGATCAGCATGTTGCCAGCGGAACCTTCCGCTTAGCTTTTATTGGAATGTCTAATGGAGGGAAGTCATATCGTTCAACAGTCTTGCGTGATCAACTCGATTTTTATTGGTACGAAGTAGATGCACACATTCAAGCCGCGCTGGGGATCGAGAACATGGAGGACATTAGTGCGTGGCTGTCATACCCTACCAGTCCGACCCACGCTGCCCGGGCAGCTGAGTATTTGGTAGCCGAAGAGAAGTGCACTCACTTGGCGTCGCTTGATACGGACGGCAAGAACTTAGTGTTCGATACTACCGGTAGTGTTATCTACTTATCTGATAGTGCGAAAACCTGGCTGAGCAATGAGTGTCTCACTGTCCATATTGATGTGGGTGAAGATAGTATTGATGAACTGTGTGAGAGGTATTTTGCTGAGCCCAAGCCAGTGCTGTGGGGAGATTCCTTTAAACCAACTCCCGGTGAAGAAGATATGACGGCTCTCAAACGCTGTTATCCGCAGTTGCTGCGCGACCGACTAAAGCTGTATCGAGACATGGCCCACGTTTCGATCGCAGTCGACGAGCTCTATGATGCAACAGGGGAAGCTACCTTAGACATTATTAAAAAATATTTATAGCGTATGAATCTAGTCAGCACCCGAGATAAAAATTCCCTAGGCTTTTCGTACACGGATGTGTTGCTGGCGGGCCTGGCTCCTGATGGTGGATTGTATGTTCCTGATGAATATCAGCAGTTTAGTATTGCTGAGCTTGAGGCATTACAAGAAGCTTCGTATCAGACTGTTGTACTGGTGACGAAACAAAAGCTGATTGGTGACGCCATTAGTGAAGCAGATTTGTATGAATGTATCAGGAAGGCGTATCGGGTAGGGGATGATGGATTTGATGTAGGTGATGATCAGTTCACGCCAGTGCGGGAGATTCAAGAAAATGTGTATCTGCAAAATCTGTCCCTCGGCCCCACGGCGGCTTTTAAAGATATAGCTTTGCAGCAACTAGCGGAAGAGATGGAGTTTGAGTTGACTCGTCGTGATGAAACTCTTCGCATTCTGGGAGCGACTTCAGGAGATACGGGATCAGCGGCAGAAGCTGCAATGAAAGGGCTTTCCAGAATCAAGTTGTTTATGTTGAGTCCAGAGGAGGGCATGAGTGATTTCCAAAAAGCCCAGATGGGCGCCTTCTCTGGCGGCAATATCCACAACCTGAGTGTGAAAGGTCGCTTCGATGATTGTCAGGATTTGGTAAAAGCGATCAAAGGGCAGCCTGAGTTTGCAGATCTTGGAGCCGTCAATTCAATTAACTGGGGCCGGATTAGTTCGCAAGTACCGTATTATGTCTCCGGCTACCTGCAAGTCGCTAAAAATATTGGTGACCCGGTCGACTTTGTCGTTCCCTCCGGCAACTTTGGAAATGTGCTGTCGGCATATATTGCGCGCAGTATGGGGGTACCAATTAGAAAATTGATTGTAGCTACTAATGAGAACAATGTGCTGCATAAATTGATCACTACCGGTGTATATGAGCAAACTGCAGCGGCAGTGACTTCAAGTCCATCTATGGATATCAGCAAGGCGTCTAATTATGAGCGACTGGTGTTTGATATTCTTGAGCACGATGCTGCTCGAGTGAATGAGTATATGGACACCTTTAGTCAGCGCGGAAAAGTTGATTGGTCTGACTTCGGGTTGTCGCGGTCAGTGTTTGATGACCTGCAAATGTGTAGTGGTGAATCTTCGCACCGAAAGCGTTTAGAAACTATAAAAGATGTGTTTGCAAAAGCGGCTACAATTATTGATCCGCACACTGCTGACGGGGTAGCGGTTGGATTAGAATATTTTGACGACGGAGAGGGGGTGCCGCTGGTCTGTATGGAAACAGCCTTGCCGGTTAAGTTTGAACATACTATCGAGGAGGCACTGGGTTTTGTTCCCGAGCGCCCGGAGCGTTTTGTCGGTCTCGAAAACAATCTTCCAAAAGACGCTTTTACAATGATTGAACCTGATCAAGCGGAGCTGGAATCTTTTTTGCGGTCACACCACTAAGACTTACTGAAAGTGAATGGTAGGTCGGCAAAGTTGCTGACGCGGATACTGGCGGCATTAGGGTGGCCACCACCACCGTGCTTTTCAGCGAGGGTGTGGACGGGGAAGTCGCCAGTGCTACGTAAGCTGCAGTGCACCATGCCGTCGTAGCGATAGTAGACGATCCCAAGGGGAGCGCCGCCTTCAGCGGCGCTCAGTTTCGCAAGCTCGTGACCAATGATTGAACGATAAATCCGTTCTGCATTTACCGCGTAGGCAGTATGACCCTCAAACTCCACTTTTTCTTTAAAACGCAGGATATTTTGTACCAGCTTGTCTTCAAAGTCAGAAATAATGCCACCGATAGAGATGAACTTACTAAAGTGGTCCCGGTCTTCCAGATTTTTCACGAGTTGATCCCAGGTTTCAAAGTCTTGGTTATATTCTTTCAGGGCAGCATTGATCTCGCGGTGGTGTTCAAGCTTGAAGTTCCACAGGTCATGATCTTCGACGTACAGGAGGAGTTTAGGAACAGGAATGTCGGGGAAGAAGTATTGCCAGGTCAGGACTGCGCCGGAGTGCTCCAGGTCAAATACATTTTCAGGGAAACTCTGGACCGCTGCCTCGGCGGTTTTGTGATGGTCAATTACAACCACTGATTTATTAGCTGCTCGTAAAGCTTCTAGTTCGGGCAGCTTGTAGCTATAGTCCACGATATAGAGTTCTTTATCAATCAATCCCTCCGGAACTGGTTCTTGTGTCTTGCGGGGGATGTATGTCGCGTTGTCACCAAACTTCTTCCAAGCCGCGTAGGCGGCACCAAAGCCGTCTTTACACTGGTCGTGGTAGATAACGACGATGTTTTTATGTTCCATGGTGTGTGCGTACCAGGACTCGAACCTGGGACCTCCCGCATGTCAAGCGGGTACTCTAACCAGCTGAGCTATACGCACATTATTTTTGTTGACCGATTATAGCAAAGTATTCTTCAGCGAGATAGACCAAGTGCCTACGAATGGCAACATTGCCGCACCGTAATCCACAAACACCCTTGTAGCTCGCGTAGGTTTTCTTTCCGGCACTACGCTGATCGATATTAACTTGCTTGAATTGTGGTAATGGGACCGACAGCTCTTTCGACCAATATTTTTTCAGTGTGTCAGGATCTTGATCTGCTCGTAGATACAGTTCACAGCGCACTGTTGAGCGATTGTAGTTAAAGATTTTTTCCAATCCAGATAAGAAAAAACGTAGAGTGTTCGGGTCTGAGCTACCGAGGGCGGTTTCTATATTTTTCTTTGACCCTTCTGCTAGGTATAGTACAGCTAACGCTAATTCAAGAGTGGCATGGTCTCTATGATCAATTCGGGCGAGGGTGTCCATCGCTTCTGTTTTAGCTTGCAAGAGACGATCAGCTTTCTGCTGATTATGCCATTTAACGGCTTCCACACGAGCTTTCACGAGCGCATTTTTCCAATTGGCATGCAAGGTAGCCTTTTGCTTTTTGGTTAGTACCACATCTTTAAACCAGTAACTTAAAGTTGATTTTGGGATACCGAGCTTAGCTGCAATTGAGGGGAGTGATTGTCCTTTTTTCCGAAGGGTAATTGCTTGCGGTTTTAAATGAGACCATTTTGATTTCATGTATTAATGATAACTTCTGTGGTTCAAATGTACAAATAGTCATGATAGAATTTGATTTATGATTCTCTATCCCACTGAAACTATCTACGCCCTTGGGGTGAATGCGCTTGATGAGGGTGAGTTGGAGAAGTTGTTTGTCTTGAAGGGTCGCGAGGTGGGGAAGAGCGTTTCCTGGCTGGTGCGGGATGTGGCTGACATTGAGCGGTGGGGCGCGCTGACGCCAGCCGCGGCAGCCATTGCGAAGCATTGGCTGCCGGGTTCACTTACTTTGGTCTTGCGGGCGCGCGACTCTGTCGCGCGCCCGCTGCGTGGTTCAGGCGACACGGTGAGTTTTCGCATCTCAACAGATCCAGTTGCGCAGCAACTGATTGCTGAGTTCATGGCTGAGCACGACGCACCCCTTACTTGCACCAGTGCAAACGTAAGTGGTTGCCCGCCAGCCGCCAGTCCTGAAAAAATTTTACAACAGTTTCAAGCTGCCGGTCGGGACAATAGTACGATATATCGTACTATTGATGATGGGGTGCGGGCGGGGGCGCCATCGACGGTGGTTCGAGTGATCGAAGATCGGGTCGAAGTATTACGTGAAGGGGCGATACCAACGGCCGACATTCTCAGTTCAGTAGCACAATAGGCTGTGTGGTAAGATTAGTGCTTCAGTCGCGTCTTTTATATATTAGGTAGCTCGCTACTACACCCAGTATGAATACCACAGAACCTACAACCGCCCAGAAGGCAGCATATACCGGTGATATACCGAATGGACCGTTTAGATTTTTCTTCTACATTTCAAAGCCGTATAAATGGTGGGCTTTTGGTGGTATTGCAGTCGTGATTATCAGTTCATCAGCCAAGGTGTTCCTCGCACTTTTAATGGGAGAAGTAATTACGTTGGCCGAAGCGGGTTTGATAGAAGAAGTTGTTTTTCTAGGTCTTCTGTATCCAGTAGGAATTTTCATTACTGAAATACTCTGGCGGATTAGTGGCATTGTTTTTGGCCGCATGTGGCTTTTAGGTATACGTAAAGACACGAGTGAGATTCTGGCCGCTTATACTTTTAAGCACAGTAATCAGTATTTTGCCGATCGATTTGCGGGATCACTCTTAAATAAGATTGGTAATGCGGTGAATGCTGTTGATCGTTTTGTGCAAGATTTGTTATGGAGCCATTTAGAAGGTTTTGTATCTATCGTCGCTTCCGCGATCGTTATTTTTACCATCGATAGTAAGACCGGTATGATATTTCTAGCCTTAGTGGTTGTGCTGGTGGTTGTTAATATACTTTTAGTCCCAAGACAACGTAAATTTTCACTAAATACTGCTGCTAGTAATACTAAAATGAAAGGAGGGATCGTAGATGTGTTTACTAATATTACTGCTACCCGACAGTATGTTCGTTTTCCTGAAGAGAAGAGACATGTAGAAGATCTGACGATGGACGCCCGACAAAAACACTCAATCTCTTGGATCTATACCGAATACATGAAGTTAGTGAGTGTGATAATTGTACTTGGGTTTACTTTTTTCATGTTTCTGCAGCTGACAGATCGCTGGGCGGCAGACGCTATCACAACCGGCTCGTTCGTTGCAGTAATGGTGATTGTGTTAAATGTGGCACACACGCTGACAACTATTGGGCGGACTTTCAATCATACGGCAGCAGCGTATGGGGAGGCGGAGGAAGGGCTCAGTGAGTTACTTATTGATCACGAAATTCAAGATATTCCAGAAGCCAAAACTCTTGAAACTACCGGAGGTTTGGTTAACTGGAAGGACGTCAACTTTGAATTTGGGGCTAACAAAGTCTTTAAGGACTTTAATTTGAAGATTGAACCAGGGCAGCGGGTTGGGCTCGTTGGTCCATCTGGGGCAGGGAAGACCACCTTTGTGTCACTCTTACTACGACAACACGATATCAATGGCGGGGCGATTGAAATTGATGGACAGAATATTGCGGAGGTGACGCAGGATTCACTCCGAGAGAACATCGCGGTGGTGCCGCAAGAACCCCTCTTGTTCCACCGGACCATTCGGGAAAATATTGCGTACGGCAAGCCTGAGGCAACCCAGAGTGAGATCCGCGCGGTAGCCGCCAAAGCCCAGGCGCTCGACTTCATCCTCGACCTGCCCGAGAAGTTTGATACCCTCGTCGGAGAACGCGGCGTGAAGCTTTCAGGTGGTCAAAAGCAGCGGGTGGCGATTGCACGCGCAATGCTGAAAGACGCCCCGATCTTAGTGCTTGATGAAGCGACTTCAGCCCTTGATAGTGAAAGTGAGGTGTTGATCCAAAAAGCCCTGCATGAACTAATGGAAGGGAAGACAGTCATTGCTGTGGCGCACCGATTATCTACATTGCGTGAAATGGACCGCATCCTGGTCCTCGAAGGTGGACAGATTGTCGAAGACGGTACTCATGACCAGTTGGCTAAAGCGGGCGGCACTTACCAAAAGCTCTGGGAGCATCAAGCCGGTGGATTTTTGACAGAATAGATTTGTCACATACAAACAGGCCCGAGATTTACTCTCGGGCCTGTTTGTGAATAGCGGTCTGCAACTTTTTAGACTTGATGCTAGTATGATATAGCATAAACGCTATTAAGTAATTTTTTGATCTATGTGTGGAATCTTTGGATATGTTGGCAGCCGAACCGCCGAACCAATTTTGGTAGCTGGCTTGCGTACGCTTGAATACCGTGGCTACGATTCAGCTGGTATTTTTGTGCCGGGTTATGGTGCTGTAAAAGCTGTGGGTCCAATCGATAATCTGCAAGCAGCGATCACTGAAACTATTTCTGGTACCACTGGTATTGCACACACTCGTTGGGCTACGCATGGTGCGCCAACAGAACTTAATGCACATCCGCATGCTGACGCTAGTGGCCAGTTGTGGATTGTTCATAACGGAATCATTGAGAATTACCGAGAACTAAAGGAGGGTTTGACGGCACGTGGAATTACCTTTACGAGCGAGACTGATACAGAGGTGTTTTCCAAACTGATTGGATCGCTCTACACCGGAAACTTGCAACTGGCGGTCCAGCAAGCTCTAGGGCTGGTACGCGGCACGTATGGCTTAGCAGCGGTACACGAGACTAATCCTGGTCAGGTAGTCGTAGCCCGAATGGGTAGTCCAATCGTGCTTGGAGTGGGGAAAGATGGGCACTTTGTATCGTCAGATCCTTCAGCCCTTTTGGCGCATACTAAAGACGTGGTGTATCTCGAAGACGGCGAGGTGGCGTTGATAACTAAAGATGGCTTTGAAGTATTGTCACTGGCAGGAACAAAGCGCGAACGACAGCCGGAGACGATCGAGTGGGATGCCGAGGCAGTACAAAAGCAGGGCTACGACCACTTCATGCTGAAAGAAATCTTTGAAGCACCAGAGGTGATTGAAAATACTATTCGCGGTCGATTGCAGGTAGAAAAAGGTCGAGCGAAGCTGGGGGGTCTCGAGCCAGTCTTGGCCGAAGTAGCAGACCTCAATCGCCTCACTATTACTGCCTGTGGCTCAGCCTACCTCGCTGGCTGTGTGGGGAAGTATATGTTGGAAGAGTACGCTGGCTTGCCAACTGATATTGAACTAGCGAGTGAGTACCGCTACAAGACTAATATCCCAGGCCAAAAGAATGCCCTCCTGGCAGTAACTCAGTCGGGGGAGACCGCCGACACTTTGGCCGCAGTACGGCTCGCCAAAGAGCTTGATATGCTCACGCTCGGGATGGTGAATGTCGTCGGATCGACGATTGCTCGCGAAACTGATGCTGGGATGTACAACCACGCTGGTCCTGAGGTGGCCGTGGCGTCTACCAAGGTAGTAATCTCGCAACTAGTATCGTTTGTGCTATTGACGTTGTTGATTGGTCGAGAGAAGGAAATGACTCAAAAAGAAGGGGTTGAGATCGCCGCTGCGTTGCAGGCTCTACCTGATGTGATCCGCGGTATGCTGACTGATGTATCAGCTATCAAAGCGGCCGGTGAGAAGTACGCGCAGTATCGTGACGCCATGTTTATTGGACGGAAATTCCATGCGCCGATCGCGTTTGAGGGAGCGATGAAACTCAAGGAGATTACCTATATCCACGCCGAAGCATACGCGGGAGGGGAGTTGAAGCATGGTTCAATTGCCATGCTTGATGAGAATTTTCCGGTGATTGCGATCGTACCGCAAGATGATGTGTATGAAAAAATGGTCTCAAATGTAGAGGAGGTGAAGGCACGTTTGGCGCCGGTCTTGGCAATTGCAACCGAGGGGGATACTCAAATAGCCGAGCTTGTTGACGATGTGATTTATGTACCCAAGGTACACCCAATCTTGCAGCCGATTGTCTCCACCATGCCGCTGCACCTGCTCTCGTATTACGCCGGAGTGGCGAAGGGAGTGAATGTTGATCGTCCGCGCAACTTAGCTAAGTCAGTGACTGTGGAATAGACAGATTACTGAATTACTGATATTCTGTATTTATGCAAACTATCAAGTTACAACAACGTGGAGTACTTACGCTACCGAAAAAAATTCGTGACGCTTTTGGCTTGTCCGAAGGGCAGTCGCTTCGAGTTGAGCAACAAGATGATCGAATTGTTCTGGTGCCAGAATCGAACATTGATCGACAGCTTGCCGCTGATATCAAGCAGGGTCTTGAGGATATTAAACATGGTCGGTTTATTGAGTTTTCAACTATTGAGGAATTTCATAAAAAAATAAAGACCTATGATGCAGATCAGGCTAACAGAAAAAGCACTTAGGCAGTACGAAAAATTGCCGGCTGTAATACAACATAAAGCTGACAAGCAATTTAGGTATCTTGTGAGTGATTTTCGTCATCCATCTTTGAATGCCAAGAAATATGGTGGTCAAGACAACTTGTGGCAAGGCCGGATTGATAAAAGTTACCAGTTTTATTTTCACGTAATTGATCCTCATTATGTTATTGTCTCAGTTATCAATCATCCTAAGTAACTAAAAGAGCCGCGCCCTAAGGGCGCGACTCTTTTAGTTTCGTCTACCACTCACCAATATTTTCCATGCTTTGCCAGGGCTCAGCTGGCTCTAGAGGGGTGCCGTTTTGCAGGAGTTCAATGGCGATGCCGTCGGGGGATTTGATGAAGGTCATATGACCGTCGCGGGGTGGGCGGTTGATGGTTACACCGGCGTCCATGAGTTTCTGCGTTGTTTCATAAATATTATCTACTTTGTACGCCAGATGACCGAAGTTGCGGCCGGTGGTGTACACCTCAGGCTTACCACCATCTTCTGGGGGCCAGTTGTAGGTCAGTTCAAGCGTGGCAGAGTAGTGATGGAGTCGATTAGAAGCTTCGCCGGTAGTCTCGAACGTAATCTGATCATCAGGCATCGCTAAGAAAATATTGGTGTATCGTCCAGCTTCGCTCTCGATCCGTCGCACTTCACGCATGCCAAGTTTGGCACAG
Source organism: uncultured Candidatus Saccharibacteria bacterium (assembly GCA_964350735.1). Taxonomy (GTDB): domain Bacteria; phylum Patescibacteriota; class Minisyncoccia; order Phycocordibacterales; family UBA918; genus OLB19. Next base: position 132,679 of record CAYGKO010000004.1, on the reverse strand, counting down.
TAAAAATCGAGTGATTCATCGATGTCCGAGATCCGGACCATGGTGTGAAAGTAGTTCATGTCTATAGTGTATCACCGTAATAAAAGATCAGGTCTACTCTAGGTTTTGCTTAGTAAAAGATCGAGTGGGCAGCCAATCGTAGCGATAGATCGCGAGTAGAATTGAGACAATGATAAAGAGTTGTAGTAAGAGCATTGGGTACGATTTAAAAACAACACCGTAAGGAATCCAAACCAAGGCTGAAATTAAAACAACAAACCGGACTCGCCGCGGTTCGGTCGACCAGAAGCCATAAGTGGCGATAAATGACCCGGCGATAGCAAACAGACTCGCCCAGCCAAACCAACTGAAAATCCCCACCATCAAAATAGCAACCAGGGTGAGGTAATACACCACCGGTTTGGCCGCCCAGGGCCAACGATCTTTTTGGGCGAAGATAAGGTTTCGTATCGTCAGCGTGGCCATCATGGCGGCTCCGGTGTAGGCTCCAATTAAAGCGAGATGTGCACCAAGTGCGCTCAGGGCTAGTACATGCAAGTAGAGGATGTGATTGCGGTTGTTACATTGGAACGAGCCAACCATTACAATAAAGCCAAGGAGGCCAAGACCTTGGATAAGAAATTGATTATTGAGTGCAGCTAGAATGAGTTCAGACATGTCTTGAGAGGGAGCGTATGCGTGTCGATGTTATATTAGCATCTTTAGGACATTATTCTTCCATGTAAAAAGACTGGTGTTTTTATACTTTTTTGGTACTATATGGCGCACTGCATGAGCTGTCGCACAGTTGTGTAATCAAACGCAAAGAAAGAGTAAGTCAGACCACATTATTGGTCCACCACAAGAGTATTTCCTTTTTATACTCCTGGTGGTCATTAAAAAATGGTCCCATCGTCTAATGGTTAGGACGCCAGGTTTTCATCCTGGAAATCGGGGTTCGATTCCCCGTGGGATCACAACATATTTTCAAAGAAAAACCCGCCACTTTCGTGGCGGGTTTTTCTTTATGAAAATAGTTGTGATCCTGCGAGTAAATGTGCAAAGGCACATTTACGTGGGAATCGAAAAGCTTTTGTACTAGATTGAGAGCGTAGCGAATCGATATAGTCAAAAGGTGTACAGTTCATGTAATGAAAGATTACTCTCCCTCGTGGTAATTAAAGTCTCCAAATATTGCACCACCCATGTAAATAAATTTTCTTTCGGTACTCACTCGGGTGTAAAAATAAATTTTTACACCCCTCGTGTCGTTTGAAAGTAACGAAAGATTCCAAAAAAGATATTGTATACTCTCAAGTATGAATAAGCCAAAGCTTAATGAGAATCCAGAATTGAAGGATTTCCAGCAGTACATAGTTGATATAGAAAAGGAACGAGGTCTACAGACTGACATTTCTCACTATAGTTTGATGATAGGAGAGGAGGTCGGCGAACTATTTAAGGCAATACGTAAAGATGAAAATCATCAAATAGATCCGAATTCTAAAGTAGGATCTGTTGCGGAAGAGTTGGTCGATGTATTCATTTTTGTTTGTGCTATCGCGAATAAATACGACATAGATTTAGAAGAAGCATTTCGTCTTAAGGAACAGATTAATGCTGAGAGATCATGGAAAAGCAATGGTCATACTGATTAAGTATAAATATCTCCAGAAATTATTTTACTTAAAACCAAGTTTTCCAACGTCCGCCCGTATCACCATTGTCAGTAGTGCGGTATTCTAAAACTATTCTCATCTACCATGGCTTTTCACACAACAAAACGGCAAAATATTTTCTTGAGTGTAGTGCTTGGGTTTTTTGTGCTGGTGCTTGGGTATGGTCTTTTAGATTATGTACCTAATCCTTTTCAGGTCAGTGGCCAATCTGACACTGAACATGGTCACGATCATGGTGCTCATGATCATTCCGACGAAGCGCAAGCTGTGCAGCAGGAGATTTTGTACACTGAGACAGGATTCGTACCAGCCCGAATCGAAGTTTTGGTGGGGAGTACGGTCACGTTCAAAAACCTAACTGAGATTCCGATGTGGGTTGGGTCAGATCCTCATCCCGAACACACCGACCACGCTGATTTTGACGCGCTGGCTGACTACGGGAAAGGGAAAGAGTTTGAGTATACATTTGAGCAAACTGGAACGTTTGGATATCACAATCATAAGAAGTCAGTACATCGCGGTACGGTTGTAGTATCTGACCATCTGCATGAGGTTACAGAGCTAAACAAAACACCAGCAGGGCTCACGTCGGTGCGGGATGAATTATTGGATTTGTTTGTGCCGGGTGACCCAAATTCTATTTTTACTATCATCGATACGATCCAAGACAACCCAGCGCTGGCCCTGAATTGCCATGATGTCGCCCATGACTTGGGACATCGGGCGTATGAGCTCTATGGTTTTTCTGAAGCGATGACATTCAATAATCCAAATCACGTGAACCATCCGTTGGTGCAGTACATCTGTGCTGGAGGATACATGCACGGTATCTTAGAGCAGCTCTCACTCCATCAGCCAGAGTTTATGGCGACACCAGATATTATCTGTGAACAATTACCGATGGTAGAGCGTGATAGTTGTTATCACGGGATTGGACATGTATTTATGCTGTCTAATCAACGTGAAGTCGATGCGGCACTGACTGATTGTCGTCAGGTTGAAACCAGTAACAATATGTATCGTTGTTTTGAAGGGATTCGGATGGAGCAGTTTTGGGGTAACACTGAGCACGTTGGAGTTGATATAGTCGGCTGGGACCCAGCCGATCCATTATCGACCTGTGTGGCAGCCAAGCTCGACGAACAACCAACTTGTTTCTTATATGCGCCGTTTGGTTATTTGCGGGAAAATCCCAAAGATTACTTTGGGGCGGTCACGACGTGTACTGAGAGCGGTATCTCAGAATCAAACGCCGGCTTTTGTTTAAAAGGACTCGGTATTACTATGATGAGTAAGTTTCAGGGTCAAAATTTGGAAGGCTCAGAAATCTATGTAACCGGACTAAAGCCAGAACTCCGGTACTCGTTCTATCAAGGAGTGCTGGGGTACGCACAGTTGTCAGGGGTGAGTGAAAGTGTGTTGCGGCAAACCTGTTCGCTGTTTGAGACTGATGAAGTGCTTTGTCTCGGGGTGTTATCAGAACTAAAGCCAACCTATGAAGCTTATGCTGAACTAGCTGCTAAGCAAAGTATGCAAGCTGAAGCCCTGGCGGTAGCTAAGCAGTACTTTGATCATCTCAATAATCGGGATTTGATCGGAGTCGAAAAATTACTCACCGAAGACACAACCTACAGTGCTGCAGATTCAGGGGTGTATCTTGGCCAAGGTGAGATCATGGAAGTGCTCCGAACACTATACGGTGACTACAGGTCACTAGAGTGGGTGATAGATGCAGTTGAGCAAAGTCGTCCGGGAGTGGTGAAGTTCTCGTTCTTCCGTGAAGGGGTGACGTTGTCTGATACGAGAACTAATGATATTGGTATTGCGTACATCATCGTGAATGACGGTTTGATTAAGCATATTGAAATTAGAGAAGAGTAAGTGACAGGTCCTAAATAACGCCAGATCTGCTACAATGCCACCATATGGAAAACGAAAAAACACATTCAGCCTTTGCTGACTACTTTAAGGAGATTATTTACGGAGGAATTGATGGGATCGTGACTACCTTTGCGGTGGTAGCTGGCTTCGCTGGGGCGGCGATGTCGGGTGATGTGGCGGTACAGATGTCATTTTTGATAGTACTGTTGTTTGGATTAGCAAACTTGTTTGCAGATGCTGCTTCGATGGGGTTAGGAAACTTTCTGTCGGTGCGGTCAGAGAAAGATTTATATAACGCCAAGCGCGAGATTGAGGTGAAAGTGCTGGAGGCTCAACCAGAGATAGAGGTTGAGAAGACGGTGCGAATTATGCAAGAGAAGGGCTTTAGTGCTGAGCAGGCAGTCACAATGGCTGATATCTATAAAACCAATCAAGACTACTGGACTGACTTCATCATGCAACATGATAAGGAGATGTCTGACCCCCGCGGAGAGAACGAAGTCTTTACCGGATTAGCGACGTTTATTTCGTTTATGATTTTCGGGGCGATTCCACTACTACCATTTATGTTCCAGTCCGAAGGAAACCCGCAGACAGCTTTTATCATTTCTTCGGCAGGGACGCTATTAGCACTAATCGCACTTGGGCTTTTGAAGTGGCGAGTGATTGGGACAAAATTTATTCCTTCACTGACAGAGGTAGTATTAGTGGGTGGAACAGCAGCGGTTTTGGCCTACTTTGTCGGTACGTTCTTTAGTTTGTAGAAAAGATCACTTGTGTACATAGTTTTGCACCGACTTATGAACCGACTTGTACACAGGGTTATACACAGTAGGGTGGAAGAATAAGGGTATTTGCGTGATAGGTTATATCGTTGACAGTTTGACCTGGTGTGAGATCCTTATGTTAGGTTTGCATGGTGGTGAATCTTCATACTACGTCCGGAGGCTACTGGACGATAGGCATGCAGACCGAAGCTCTACGTTGTACAGCATGAAGCACCTTCACGGGTGCTTTGTGCGTATAGCGTGAAAATAAACAAAAAGCCGACTGGGAGGAGTCGGTTTTTTGTTTGTCTGAGTTTTGGTCAACTATGCTACTTAGCGAGCTTTAAGGTGGACGTAGATATCTTCTAGGGCCCGCACTGCGTCACCAGCTGAGATGTTGTTTTGGTGGTATTTGATATTAGTGCAATCACCAGCTGACCAAACTCCGGATACAGTGGTTTGTTGTGTCCACGGGTCAATCTTCACTCGGTTATAGTCATCAAGCTCGACGACATCTTTGGCGAAGTCTGTATTTGGCAGCATACCAATTTCTACAAAGACCCCGGTTGCTGCAATAGTCTTATCTTCTCCGGATACTGAATCAGTATAGGTAAGACCACTGACGAATTTGTCGCCGTCTACCGACTTAGTTGCAGCATTGAGTACGCCAGTCATATTCTCGTGAGCGAGGACTTTCTCAACCGTGACGGGATCAGCCTTGAATGAGTCACCTCGGTGGAGTAGGGTAACGCTCTTGGTGTAGGCTAGAAGCTGCGCTGCAGTCTCAAAACCAGCATTACCACCTCCAACTACCACTACGTCTTGTCCGGCAAATACAGGGCCGTCACAGGTCGCACAATAGGTAACCCCTTTATGTTCGAAGTCATCAGCTCCAGGGACGTCCAATCGACGTCGCTTTGATCCACTAGCAATCAGTACCGCAGAGGCTTCAGCCGAGTCACCATTATCGAGTGTGACTTTGAAATGATTGTCAGCAATTTTTTCAATCGCAGTTACCAGTACATTGTCTTTTATGTCGACAACGTCGCCCGCGTACGTTTTGAGGTGGTTCTCTAGGTCCTTCGCCAGTTGGTCACCAGAAATAGACGGACTGCCGATCCAGTTTTGAATATCAGGCGAGACGATACTTTGGCCACCCCACTCTTTGGTAATAAAAAGGGTGTTGAGTTTTTTTCGTGAAGCGTAGACGCCGCCGGCAATCCCGGCTGGGCCGCCCCCAATAATGATAAGGTCAAACATGTCGTGATGGAATAAATTAAATTTAAGTCGGGTAATTGTAGCTGATATGTGCCTAAAAGTACAAAATCCGCTGTGAGCGGATTTTGGACTCAGTTGTCCGTATTTGTATACGGGCAGGTGGAGGTATTTTCAGCTTTGCTGGCACTGGCGCAAGTTTCTAATTCGCTATGCTCATAAGAACTTGCTGCCCCGGCTCGCAGGCACTGCTTCTTACAGAAGCTGTAGAGGTTGGAATAGGGGTCAAGTTTCTAACTATAATTATTCGCTACGCTCTAATTCTAGTAAGAACTTCCTCCCCGGCCTCGCAGGCACTGCTTCTTACAGAAGCTGTATAGGTTGTCAGTATTTTTCACAAGTTCAAAATACTAGGCAACCTTCTGAGAAGTGTAGTAACACTTCTCAGCCCCATTCCTACGGACTGGTGAGCTATTTCAGCTTACTCCTTCGGAGGAAAGCTGGCACAGCTCCCCAGTCCTCATCATCCTCTTCGTCGATTGGGTCGACTGGTCGGGGTTCTGATTTTGGTTCTTCACGTTTTGGAGTTGCTGATTCAGGAGTACTAACGGGTTGCTCTTCTGGTTCTTCACGTTTTGGTGTGCTAAGTGAGTTGAAGATTCGGCCTCGGCCTTGAGTTTCCGTTTCGTTTGAGGTGCCAGCATCGCGAGCAGCTGCTCGTACCACAGTGTTGCCACCTTGGTCAGCGCCATTTATTTCAGGGAAACCAGTGGCGATCACGGTGACCTTCAGCTCATTTTTCTTGATTTTATCGTCCTTAATGGTTCCGAAGATAACTTTAGCGTGGGGATCGATTGACTCAGTAATCACTCGGGCAGCATCTTGGATTTCGAGCATTCCTAGATCATCGCCACCGGCGATAGCGAAGAGGACGCCCTTTGCTCCGGTAATAGATACTTCAAGGAGGGGAGAGTTGATGGCAGATTTGGCGGCTTCTTCAGCACGCTTTTCGCCAGTTGATTCACCGATACCCATCAGTGCTGATCCGGCGTTTTCCATAACACTACGGATGTCAGCGAAGTCAACGTTGATGATTCCTGGCATAGTGATCAGGTCAGAGATGCCTTCTACTGCCTGCTTCAGGATATCGTCACACATTGCAAAAGCATTCTTCACCGTAGTTTCTTTGTCCACGATAGCAAGCAGACGATCATTTGGGATGATGATAAGTGCATCAACTTCCTTCTTAAGTTCTTCGATTCCTTGCAAGGCCATTCGCATTCGCTCTTGCCCTTCAAACAAGAAAGGTTTGGTAACTACACCAACTGTGAGCGCACCTGTTTCGCGAGCGATCTTGGCAGTGACCGGGGCGGCTCCAGTACCAGTTCCACCACCCATACCGCAGGTGATGAACAGCATGTCTGAACCCTTAATAGAATTGGCAATCTCCTCCCGTGTTTCTTCAGCTGCGCGGCGACCCATATCAGGATTTCCACCAGCTCCAAGACCCCGAGTAAGGTTCTTACCAATGTGGATTTTTTTCTTAGCAAGTGAGTTGTGCAGATCTTGCGCATCACTGTTAATAGCTACAAACTCCACCCCCTTGATTTTTGAAGCAAGCATGTGATTGACGGCGTTGTTTCCTGAACCTCCAACACCCACTACTCGAATCCGAGCAAATGATTCGACGTCTGATTTGATCTGTTCCATATAAAGAATCCCAAATGTTATTAATACCTCCCGAGATTGCTGATACGTAGCCGGAGCAGCAAATCTCAGTTCTTGAGCAATATAATACAGGGGTATGTTTTAGCTGTCACCATCTTGACATATTTCGGTAGCGTGTGTTTGACGGATTACTAAAACACCACAAAAAATAGCTATATTTTAAAGAGTATTTAAAACTACGGTAAAAATTGTTTGAACCATTCAATGATTGAGCTCTGAGCTTTTTTAGCCATACCAAGGCTGGTTTCTTCCTCATCGTCACTAGCGCCCCACATACAGAGTCCGTAGGCAACAGCCCAAGAAGCATCTCTGATCTTGCCGTTTTGACCGGCATCAAGGGTGGCAATACGTGAAGGAAGTCGCAAACTAGCCCGAGCTAAATCTTGGATAGTGGCAATTCCTGATCCTCCACCAGTAATAATAATTCCGGCTGGGAGTAGTCCATCTCGTTTAATTTTTTTCAAATGTACATCGATCAGCTCAAAGATATCCGAGAGTCGAGCGGCAATAATTTCATCTAATTTGCGTTTTGAGTAGTTGGCATTACTCATCCCGCCACGTTTAATTTTCTCAGCTTCTTCGAGTGGAATTTTGAGACCCAAGGCGATGTCGTTAGTGATGTCATTTGAACCAATGGGGAAGATCTTGAGTGAGATTGGAGTGCTGTTTTCAAAGACTGCAATCGAGACAGTTTCAGCACCGATATTCGCCAGGACACAGCCGGCTCGCTTCTGGGCTTTAGTGAGCATGACAAAACTAGCAGCCAGTGGTCCTGCCATCACATCTTCGACGGTGATACCAATACTCTCAATGGCTCCAACCAGATCTTGCAGGTGTTGTTCAAACGTAGTGACAAACATTGATTCCACTTCAAGTTTGGTGCCTTTCATACCGTGCGGACGACCCAGTACACGTTCACCATCGATAGTGTGATGAAGCGGGATGGCGTGCAGGATCTTTCGATTTGGAATGTACTCCATGATTCGCTCCTCGCTGTCTTGCATAGCTTTATCAAGGTCAGCCTGAATGATTTCTGAGTCAGCTCGGGTAGTGATTACTTCACCATGACTGAATACTTCATCGAGGCCAACGCTACTAATAGAGACGTAGGCACGCTTTATTTCAGCTCCTGAGGCCTTCTCAGCCTGTATGACAGCGCTGCGTACGCTGCGTACAACATCTGACTCATTAATGATGTAGCCATTGCGTAGGCCGCGACTTTCGGCGTAGCCAGTACCAATAATCTGGGGGAGTGAGCGTTCGTTCTTCTTGCGGTTATAGGAAACCACTACTACCTTCACTTGGTAGGTGCCGATATCAATACCCGCAATAATCCGCTCAGACATAGGGTGATTATAGCATTAGAGCGCTTTAGGTTGGCTGTGGGTAACGGATTACTTTGGTTTAAGTAAGCGTTTCTGAAATACTGGTGCGCTTTCAGGAAGAGGTCCATAGCGTAAGACTATTTGCCTATTGGAAACAGAGCTTTTTCCCCCTCGGTCAGTGCGCTATGTACAGATTTATTGGCAGCAATATGGCTAGGGGTACTGTAGCTGTAAGAGTTAGAGCCGATGTTTGTAACCACCCCTCCAGCTTCAGATACTAATAGTGTGCCGGGAGCAAAATCATAATCAGTTCCATACGGGTCGTGGGCAATGCGACCGTCTAATTTCCCAGTGGCAACAAGTATGTATTCGTAGCCAGCTGAAACGTGTATCAAGAGAGGGTAGTGGTCTGAGACAGTAACGTATTTTTTGATGTTTTCAGGTTTTTCTGTTTTTGTTTCGTAGCATAGATACGCTTGTCCAGCTTCACGCTCGCTTACCTGTATTGTTGCATTATTTGCAAAAGCACCGTGGCCAAGTATCGCATGGTACATAATGTCATTAATGAAGTCATAAATCGCTCCAAATACAACTCGGTTGTCTTCTATTAAAGAGACCATAGTCGTGCAGTAAGGTAGTCCGTGAATATAGCATCCAGTTGCATCAACGGGGTCAACCAGCCAAAACTTTTTTGCGGTGCGATCACCTCCAAATTCCTCACCTACATAACTCACTTCTGGCATTATTTTCAAAAATTCAGTAGCGAGATATTTTTCTACTTTTTCATCAATTTCTGTCACCGCGCTGGCTGCAGAAGTATTCTTTTGATTTAAAACTTCAACGTTACCCCAGGATGGGAGGGTTATCTCCCGAGTTTTTCGCATGACATCGAGTACTTCTGTGTATTTTTCCATTTTTTCTTTATTACTTTTAATTCTTATAAAGTGTTTCTATTTCAACTTAAATTGCTTGAGATACTTCGCTTCGAGAGCATCCATTTTGGTGCCATGGGGGAGGCCTTTGAGGTGGAGGCAGCCGTGGATGAATAGGTAGCCGACGTAGCCGCGCGGGGTAAGGTCAAATTTTTTCGCTTCAGTTTTGGCGACAGTGGGAGCAATGTAGATTTCTCCAGTCTTAGTATCGAGTTCAAAAGAAAGTACGTTGGGGACGTAGGTTTTGTTACGAGTGGTCTCATTTAATTGTTTGGCTCTTGTGGCACCGATAAACACGAGCGAGACAGCGTATCGTTTGCCTAAAATAGCGTCAGCCATTGCTTTGTAGGGAAGGCGGGGGTAGGTTTTAGTGGTTTTGGAGATAGTGATGCTCATACGTTAAATAGTGTATCACGCAGATTCTGAGATAAAACAAAAGGTCGACACTTTGTGTCGACCTTTTGTTTTAGGTAGCCTATCGGCGACGTCCTTTTCGCTCGATTACTTTACCCATTTTGTAGTCCTTTTCGTAAGCTTCTTTTTTAGCTAGCTTCTTTAGCCGAGCTTCCTTGCGGACATTAGAACTCTTCATACGAGCGTAGTACCGGTTATCTCGCATCCGTCGGACGATCCCGGCGTTTTGCATGCGCTTGGTGAAGCGACGAATAACGTTAGCACTGCTTTCGTTTTGGTTCTTTTCTACTTGAACGTTTGTTGCCATATGTGCGCAAGAATATATCATCTGCGGCAGTAAATAGCAAGGTTTTTGCTATACAATCGCTCCAACTCGTTTTAGTTTATTGGTGAGGACTTTCATATCAACGTGTTCTTGGTTACGACCGACCATGTCGCGTAGGATAGCGGTACCATCGACGTATTCTTTTTGGCCGATGATAACGGTGTATTTCACACCGCGTGCCTCAGCATCGCGTAGCTGGGTACTCAGGGAGTCACTGGCCAGGTTTTGATGGACGGGAATGCCAGCTTGTCGTAATTCATCAACCAGCATGAGACTTTTGATCTTTGGACCAAAGCCGAGTTGTACGACGTACACTGATGGATTGGCGTTGCGGGTGCTTTTCGGAGTACGAGCGGGAGCTTTCTTTTCCTTTAGTACCACCACCGCACCAGCAGCTGGGATCTCTTGCTTGGTGTGTTTGTGGGAGAAGGTGCTGTATCGTCCGCCCCGGACGTAGAGGGGAGCATCTTCCATGACTTGGTCATTCTCATCGAGCATATCGATGGCAAAGAGAGCATCAGAGTAGCATTGGTGGTGGCCGATAAGTTTAGGATCGATTTCATACGGTGTTTCACTCATATCAAGATACTCGACAATCTCACGGAAGTGCTTGCGGCTGGGGTCGCTGAGGTACTCCATTGGGTTCGGGCTCTTGTACGCCAGTTCATGCTTCTTCTCAATCAGGTGCATGAGGGCGTCGATGACGTGATCTTTCATTAGTTCACGCGCGGCAATCGGCATATCGTCCAGACGCTTCTTGAGGTAGTTGGTTAGTTCACGAGTGTAGCGAGTAGCCGAGTCGCGGTCACCGAGTGAGTTGATGCGTACGGTGTGGTTGTTGTAGCCCAGGTCTTGCGTGAGCGAGCGTGCGGTTTGGATGAGGATGGCTTCTGCGATACTCTTTTCGACGCCATAAATTTGAAAGGAGATAGCGGCGTCACCAGAGCGGGGAACTTGCTCGACATTGTAGAAAAGAACCGGCTCTTCCAACGCGTGGAGTTTGTTGTCAGTATATGCTCCGAGTCCAGCAGTCAGGAGGCCGTGTAGCGCATCTTGCTTGCGATCTTGTGCGCTCGCGGTGTGGCTGACTTTTTCCTTACAGCCCTTACAAAGTGGATGCTTCTTTAAGCTGTCGACGTGCTTGAAGCCAAAGTGCTCGGCGGTATTAGCGGCGGTTCGCAAAAAATCTGTGGCTGAAATATCCATAACTATTATTCTAAACTACTAACTTCGGCTGATAATACGGCATCAGTGTCGTATCCTCCTGGGAACGTTCCAATCTCAGTGAGCGGAAACAGTCGAAGCAGGGCGCGACCGACAATCTTGTCTTCATGAAGGATTCCCCACATTCGTGAGTCAGAGCTGGCGTCGCGGTTGTCGCCCATAACAAAGTATTCACCTTCGCTCAGGTCTTCGGTGAGGCGGGTGTTGGGCTGCATAGAGGCAATATATGGCTCATCAATCACGATGCCGTTAGGGTGGGTTTCATTGCTCAGGGTGACCACGTTGCCATCAATGCTGATGGTATCGCCCGGGAGTCCAATCACGCGCTTGATGAAGAATTTAGAAATATCTCGTGGATAGCGGAAGATAATGACGTCGCCCCGCTTTGGCTCTTCAAATTTGTAGGTGATTTGGTCGACGATCAGGTACTGGCCGCTCTGAAAAGTATTTTCCATTGATGAGCCAGAGACGATAAATGGTTGGGCGACAAACATGCGGATCGGGATCACGATGATAAGTGCGATGATGGAGAAGCGGATGATCTCGGTGAGCGGATGTTCTTCGGGAGTTAGTTCTGCGGCATCAAGAATAGTGTCTTTTTCTTCCTTAGAACTAGATTTGAACATATTCATAACCGCGTAGTGACACTAGTATAAATGAAAACAACCTTCGCCACAAATTTTGTGTTTTGTGGTCGTACAGTGGCTGCTGGTATGAGACGAGAAGTCCTCGCTTTGAATATTTCGCTGCGGATCGCCTCATACCAGCAGCCACCGTACGACTCTGTCCTGCCTTAATTAGAAAGACCGCTCCGGGCCGCTTGCCCAAGTCTTAGTCTCTTAAATCACCACATGACGTGCTCAGCCAAATTCTCTCAAATCTAGCTGCTCTCTCACTAGCTTTGGCAGACGAGGTGTCCGAGATATACTGTTCGTATGTTTTACTATCAAACGAATGAGAGTCGTGATCAAAACGTAGTGAATAGCGAGTTTGAGCATGACCGAGTGAGCGCAGATAGCAAAAGGGAACCCTTTTATATTGTTGGACTTGGTAATCCGGGAGAGAAATACGCAGATACCCGACACAATGTTGGCTGGATTATGCTGGACGCGTTGCGGGAGCAGTGCGGGCTGCCGGATTTGATCCAGTCTGCCAAATACGCGGGAAGGATCTCAGAAGGAGTATTGAGTGGCATAGATGTCACTCTGCTGTATCCGGATACGTTTATGAATAAGTCGGGTAGTGCGGTGGCGAAGCTGGTGCCAAAAACTGAGAGTGCGCAGTTGATTGTGGTATATGACGAAGTTGATTTAGCGGTAGGAGAAGTGAAGGTGTCGTTTGGTCGGGGTGATGGGGGACACAATGGCATTAAGTCGATCGTGCAGTCACTTGGTACTAAGGAGTTTGTACGGATCAGAGTCGGGATATCGCCGAAAAGCTTTTGGACCGGGAAGACCAAGCGGCCTGCCGGAGCGAAGCTGCCGAATTATGTATTGGGGAAGTTTGGCAGTAGTGAACAGAAGCATCTCGAAGCGGTGAAAGAGCAAATCCCCCAGATCATTGCCACTATCATTACTGATGGAGTAGAGCAGGCAATGAATCGGTTTAATTAAATGAGAGATACTAAAAAACCCGGCCGAAACCAAGGTGGTTCCGGACGGGTGTGCGCCGTTGTATTCGCTAATTCTCCGATTGTATCGACCAATACCAGTTCCAGCATCGATAGATCTGCCAGAGAGTGATCAGACAGCCGAGAGGCACGGCTGTTCTATAGATTTGTTCTTCCAGCGGCGGAAGGTATCCCGCACCATATTTGAGGGGAATATTGCATGCAATTCCGAGTCCCCCAAGCATAATGTAAAACATCCGCCAACCGATGAATCTAACCGCATCATTGAGTGTTTGCTTCAGCTCTGTAATTGCGTCGTCTATTTCTGACATGGAACGTCCTCCTTTACAGCTATCAAATCATATTTATGGTTTGTCGGCAATCATACGCACAAAAAACTGGCCAGTGGCCAGTTTTTTGTACGCTAAATCGAAATGATCTGATTACGCTTGGTCGACTTCTTTGAATTGTAGTGTCATCCGCTGATCCTTTGGTTCAAACAAAGTGATCTTGAACTTGTAGACACTGCCGAGTGACAGAGCATCTTTGAGTCCTTGTTCAGTTTCGAATTCTGAGATGTGGACGAGTCCAGCTACTCCTTCTTCGATTGAAGCGAGGGCGCCGTGCTTGTTGTACTTGATGACCACCCCTTCTACAGTCTGGTCCTTCTTGTACTTGTCAGCGGCTACTTGCCAAGGGTTTGCCTTCAGTTGCTTGATTGAGAGTGAGATCTTGTCGTCTTTGACTTCGATCACCTTCACATCAACCTTGTCACCAACCTTGTAGAGAGTTCGCGTGTCTTCCACCAGACCCCAGTCGAGTTCAGAGATGTGTACGAGTCCTTCCAGACCGTCTTCGATCTTTACGAAGACACCGAAGTCTACAGCACCAGTTACTTCTCCCTTAAGTGTGTCGCCAACTTCGTAGCGAGATACTTTTTCTTCTTTCTCAACTTTTTCTTGTGGTCCCTTTTCAGAGAAGATTAGTTTGCCTTCTTTTTGGTCAGCGGTGATGATTACGACTGAAAGGAATTTACCAACCAGCTCTTGCAGCGCAGAGAAGATCTTCTCTTTGTCACCGTTGTCGACGCGTGGGTAGTTGTCAGCTGACAGCTGTGAAGCGGGTAGGAAGCCGTGGATACCTTGCCAGTCAAGGATAAGTCCACCCTTGTTGGCTTCTTTAACTTCAAGACTAAGAACTTTTTGTTCTCGTTGCGCTGCTTCAGCGTCGCTCCAAATAAGAGCCTGACGAGCTTCCTTGAGGGATAGTTCGATGTAACCGTCTTCGTTGCCAGCATCTACTACTTTGGCAGCGATGGTGTCACCAACTGATACCTTACGCAAGATATCACGGGCGTTCATGAACTCACGTCCATAAATAAGACCAGCACCAAATGGGTTGAGCTCGATAAGTACACGCGCTCGTCCGATCGCTGATACGGTTCCTTCTACGATGTCGCCTAACTCTGGTGGGTTAGGGCTTTGGTTTGCCAGTTTGTACATAGCTGTATCGAGCTGGGTTGGATCAGTTAGATCCACTGGCGTTGAAACTCGGTCAGTGACCGTCATTTCTAGTTCTGACATATTTATTTATTTTTATTCCGACGACACGCTTCTGGACAACCGTTGCGCGAAGTGAGGAAATCTCAGAGAGATCTTCTAACCGGCCGTGTTCATGAGTCCAGGTTTTATCGTGTGCCGCTAGGAACTGATAATCTTCTTACGAAGTGAGGCAAATATACCAGAATGTGGGAAAAGGTAAAGGGTTTAGCTGTAAAAAAAGAGGGTGACGCGCTCACGCGTCACCCCAGCTGCGGTAGGTGGTATCAACACCGACTTCCTGGCTGAAGCCCATATTTTTGGAATCGACCAGCAGTCGAATGAACCACAAGATGTTTTGAATAGTTTTCATGAGCTCCTCCTGATATGTAAAACAAATAGTACATATAAAAAGTTTTGTAATGACCGGACCATCGGCAAAGGGAACGCCAGTTTCATTTTGCGCGCGGTTCTTGGTATGATGTGCGCACTATGATAATCACACACCACGGCGGCCAGTGCTTCAAGGTATCGTTTGGCGATACAACCCTGGCCTTTGACCCTATTTCTAAGAAATCAAAACTACCTCCAGCTAAATTTGGTTCCGATGTGGCCTTTGTCTCATTGCAACATCCGAACTTTAATGGTGTTGATCAAGTAGCGCACGGCAACAAGCAACCCTTTATTGTTGATACTCCTGGGGAGTACGAAGTTGGTGACGTAACTGCACGTGGGTGGGCGGTAGCTACGACATACGATAACGTAGAGCGCTTTAACACTATCTACCAAGTGCAGCTCGAAGGGATGAATATTATTTTCTTGGGCGCACTGGGTGATACTGATATTGACCCGAAGATTCTGGGAGAGTTTGGAGATATTGATATCTTGTTTGTACCAATTGGCGGCGGCGATGTGCTCGAAGTACCACAAGCTTCAAAGTTGGGCGTGAAGCTCGAAGCCAGAGTAGTGATCCCAATGCATTACGATGCGACGGCTCTAAAAGCATTTTTGAAAGAGGAAAGTGCAGAGGGTACTAAAGCGATCGATAAACTCACACTTAAGAAGAAAGATTTAGCTGAAAAACAAGGTGAGATCGTAGTGTTAGGTGCGTAAGCACCGTGCTGCGATCGCAAGACTCATTGAGAGCTTTTGTGACGCCAGGAGCAAAAGATCCAATGAGTGGACAGTTTCTGTAAGAAAAGATCGTAGTGCTAGGTGCGTAAGCACCGTGCTGCGATCGCAAGACCTTGCCAGATATTTCTGGAAGAAATATCGACAAGGTGTACCGCTTTCGTAGAAAGAGATCGTAGGGCGTACGTCCTAACTATTTTGGTACTAGTTTCTGGTGATATACTATATTTATATGAGTAAGCTCGAAGCGTTGCGTCAGCAGCCTAAATCTGTCAAAAATCAGTACGCCTTTGCAGGAGCTGTCATTGTCACGACCGTGATTGCTTTGTTGTGGGCGGTGGCGCTGCCGAGTGTACTATCTTCTCGAGCACCAGAGACAATCGCTGACGCAGAAGAACAGACCGGCCTGACATCTGAATTTTTTGCTGAAATTGGTGATGGAGTGGCAAATATACTGAGTGCGTTCCAAGGTAGTTCTACCGCCCAAGACTCTGCACCTGAGGCAGATATTGCTTCGACAACTTCAACACCTACGGCCCCTACGTTCACGGCCGGAGTGGCGGCATCAACTAGCGTAGAAGAAGTTCTTGCACCAGCACCCGCTCCAAAGCGAATTCTTATTGCCACAACTTCAGCCAATTCGCTAGAGTCCGAGTAGGGGTGATCGTGGTATGATATTGCCATATTTTATAGTTTTATTCTGATTACTTATGCCGAAAAAGACCACTAAAGCTGACGCACCAATCCCAGAACAGGCTCGTGGAATCATTCCACAGAATATTACTGACGAGATGCAAACTGCCTATCTCGACTACGCGATGAGTGTAATCACCAGTCGAGCCCTGCCTGATATTCGCGACGGGCTGAAGCCGGTACATCGTCGTATTTTGTATTCGATGCGCCTTAATGGTCTGACCTCAACCGCGAAGTTTAAAAAGTCTGCGACGGTAGTGGGAGACGTTTTGGGTAGCTTTCACCCGCATGGTGACGTTGCAGTGTACGAATCAATGGTAAAGCTGGCTCAAACATTCTCGACTCGTTACCCACTCGTAATCGGGCAAGGAAACTTTGGTTCAATCGACGGTGACTCAGCAGCGGCGTATCGATATACTGAGGCGAAGATGTCTAAGGTGGCAGAAGAGATGCTGCGTGACCTTGAAAAAGATACTGTCGACTGGCGACCAAACTTCGACGGTACCAAGAAAGAGCCGGTGGTACTGCCAGCTGCTGTGCCAAACCTACTCCTCATGGGAACCCTTGGAATTGCCGTGGGAATGGCGACCAATATCCCACCACACAACCTGCGAGAAATTTCAGCGGCAGTAGGACACTTGATCGATAATCCAAGTGCCTCCACTGATGATCTGCTTAAGTTTGTACAAGGTCCAGACTTCCCGATGGGAGGAGTGGCTTTTAATAAAAAAGATATCGCTCACGCGTACGCCAATGGACGCGGTGGTGTGGTAGTGCGCGGCGAAGCTGAAATAGTTGAAGACAAAAAAGGAAACTTCTCAATCGTCATTACATCGATCCCGTTCCGTGTGAACAAAGCAGATATGCAGGAGAAGATTGCGAATTTGGTACGAGACAAAAAGGTGGAAGGTATCAAAGAAATGCGTGATGAGTCAACCAGCGATATCCGAGTAGTGATCGACCTTAAGAGCGGTGCTAACCCGCAGACAGTTTTAAATAAGCTCTACAAGCACACGCAGCTCGAAGATAAGTTCCACTACAATATGGTGGCGCTTGTGGATGGCGTACCTCAGACAGTGTCATTGAAAACAATTCTGCAGGAGTTCGTTAAGCACCGAGCAGAAGTTATTCGACGTCGAACGCAGTACGACCTTAATAAGGCTCAAGACCGCGAACATATCTTGCTTGGGCTAAAGAAGGCTCTTGACCACATCGACAAGATCATCAAGATCATTCGAGCTGCCAAAGATGTGCCTGAAGCGCACGCTAAGTTGATGAAGGAATTTAAGTTTTCAGAGGTTCAGGCGCAAGCGATTCTTGACATGCGACTACAGAAGTTGGCTGGCCTCGAGCGCAAGAAAATTGAGGATGAGCTAAAAGAGATCCAGAAGCTGATCAAAGAGCTTGACGCGATCCTTAAAAGCAAGAAGAAGATGATGGCAATCGTGAAGCAAGATCTCGAAGAGATTGCTGAGAAGTTTGGTGATGAACGCCGCACGAAGATTGTAAAGGGCGGCGTCAAAAACATGTCAGCTGAAGACTTGATTGCAGACGAAGAGTCTGTGTTGGTGCTGACTCAGGGTGGGTACGTCAAACGAACCAATCCAGCTGAGTATAAGGTGCAGAAGCGGGGTGGTGTTGGTGTAGTTGACTTAAATACTAAAGAAGAAGATGTGGTGACAATGCTTTTGACTACCTCATCACACAGTGATCTTCTTTTCTTTACCGATAAAGGAAAAGTCTATCAGTGCAAAATGTACGAAATCCCCGAAGGAAGACGGGCTACTAAAGGAAAGTCAATTGCTAACTTCTTGTCAGTTAACGGTGATGAAAAAGTCACATCAGTATTGCCGGTGCGAAAAGATGAGTGGACAGGTGACTGGAGCTTGATGATGGTCACGAAAAATGGCGTCGCTAAAAAATCTGATGCAGCCTCCTTCAAAGATGTGCGCCGAAGTGGACTGATTGCTATTACGCTTAAGGATGATGATGCACTCATTGCAGCCCAGTTCATTGGTCCAAAAGATGAGGTGTCTATCATCTCTCATGAAGGACAGGCAATTCGATTCAAAGCGAGCGATGTACGACAAATGGGCCGTACAGCGGCTGGAGTCGGAGCGATGAAGCTGAAAAAAGACGACTACCTAGTTTCGGCTGAAGTATTGGCTGCTGGTAATACTGATAGAGAGATATTGGTAGTCATGGAAAACGGATTTGGAAAAACCACACCAGCCAAGGAATACAAAGTGCAAAATCGAGGTGGTAGTGGTATTAAGACAGCAAAGGTGACCAGCAAAACTGGAAAACTAGTCGGTGGAGCAGTGCTTTCGCAAGAAGAAAAAGCCGAAGGCGAGTTGGTAGTAATGAGTAAAAAAGGACAAGTGATCAAGTTGCCTCTCAAGGATGTTCCGACATTAGGACGTGATACACAAGGAGTGAAGGTGATGAAGATGCGGGCTGGTGACTCGATCGCGACGATCGTGGTGATGACCTAAGAGTGGCGTAAAAGAGGAAAACGGCCGCAAGCTTTGCTTGCGGCCGTTTTCCTCTTTTCTCCGCAGCGCACCCAAATCAAAATGCTACACTATACGGAATGATATCGACTATTCTTGGGTATGTCTTTACGTTTTTCACGGTCTATCTAATCCCGTTTATTTTTGCGATCGGTTTGATTATGTTTTTGTATGGTTGCATCAATTACTTCGTGATTGGTCCCGGTGAAGAGCCTAAACGAGAAGAAGGCCGTGAGCAGCTTCTCTGGTCATTCCTTTTGTTCCTATTAGGTTTGGCTATTTACGGAATCGTTATGGGATTCATCTGGCTTGGTTCTGCGTACTCAGGTTTGGTCACCAATTCAGATTTAGATGGTGACGGTGAAGCCGGTATCAACGTGCGTGAAGAAGTACGATTGCAGCGGGTGCCTGACGTGCCAACAACTAATAACTAACATCATGATTATTTTACAAATATTCGTGCGGTATACTTATTGATAATGAATCAAACCCCACCCATGACCGGTCGCTTCGTAGAACCTGACAAAGTGGTTGGGCATTTCCACTTGCGCCCGGGTGATATCGTGGCTGATTTCGGAGCTGGCAGTGGCTATTTCCTTAAAGCTTTGGCTGCAGCAGTGGAGAGTTCTGGTCGTATTTATGCCTGCGAAATCCAAAAGAGTTTGGTGGAGAAGTTAGGGGAAATCGCTCGAAAAGAACAGCTGAATAATATCGATACGTTATGGTGCGATTTGGAAGTCCTGCAGGGTTCTAAATTAGAATCAGAAGTGCTCGACGCTGCAATCCTTATCAATACACTGTTTCAAATGGATGACAAAGCAATAGCTTTACAAGAGATCAGCCGCACGCTGAGATCAGGGGGCAAGCTGTTTGTGGTTGACTGGAGTGAATCGTTTAATGGACTTGGTCCACAGCCAGGTCACGTGTTTGATGAATCCGCAACGAAAGCTCTAGCGGAATCTGCTGGCTTTGTGTATGAACGTTCCTACGATGCTGGCGACCATCATTATGGATTAGCTTTTCGTAAACCATAGCTATGAGCAATCTTCGACCATTTCAAATTGTTCTACTGGCGGTCTTTGCTGTCATGGCTTTGGTAGCACTGGTGCTGATTGGTAATTATCGCCCGAGTGCATCTACTGAAGAGCAGCTCTATGGCGGGCAAGTGATTATTTGGGGCTCATTACCCAGTGAGGCGTTCACTCCTATCTTCAATACCCTGAAAGACCAAAACGAAAACTTTAAAGTGGTTAGATACACCCAAGTAGATGCGCGAAATTTTAATAGTGACTTAGTGAACGCTATCGCTGAAGGACGTTCGCCTGATCTTATTGTCTTGCCACATCACCAGCTCGTGAATTTACGAGCTAAGCTGCTTCCGATTCCATACGAGAGTTTACCAGAACGACAATTCAGAGATAGTTATGTGGATGGAGCTGAGATCTTTGCGTTACGCGATGGTGTCTACGCGTTGCCGTTTGTGGTTGATCCAATTATTCTCTACTGGAACCGCGACATTTTTTCTGGCGCTGGTCTAGCGCAAGCACCAACAACGTGGGAAGGATTAGTGGGGTCAGTAGTGCCAGCGCTGACTCAGCGTGATAGTAATCGTTCAATTCTACGTAGCGCAATTGCCTTTGGTGAGTACCGCAACGTCCGTAATGCGACGGCAGTATTTTCAATGCTCTTACTCCAGTCGGGTAGTCGAATGGTAGAAGAAGGAGATCGGGGGTATGTGGTAGCTCTCAATCAAGGACAGCAAACCAGTCGCGCGCCAATGGATGCGACGCTGCAGTTTTATACAGACTTCGCCAACGCCAATAGCCCGGCCTACAGTTGGAATCGAGCTTTGGCCGAAGACCGGACTGCTTTTATCGCGGGCGACCTCGCTCTTTACTTTGGATTTGGTAGTGAAGTCGGTTTAATTTCTGATCGTAATCCAAATCTAAACTTTGATGCTGCCATGGTCCCGCAGGGAGCTAACGCGACGATTCGACGTACGTACGGTAATTTCTACGGCTTTGCAATTCCACGGGCAGCTGGCAATAGTAACGGGGCGTACGCCGCCGCTCAGACACTAGCGCGGCCAGATGTCGCGCTCGCTCTCTCACGTGAATTGCAGATGGCACCAGTGCATCGTTCGGTCTTAGGAGGAGGAAGTAGCGGAGCCTTTGAACAGATTATATTCAATGCGGCGCTTATCTCGGCCGGTTGGCTCGACCCGAATCCAGCCAGTACGGGTGGTATACTACAAACTATGATCGAAGACGTCGCCTCAAACCGTGCCCGGATTAGTGAAGCAGTGAGTGACGCAGTTGATCGCATAACCTTGAGTTTTTAATATGAAATTTTTACTAGTGATATGTCTAATGATCTGCTCCCAGTTAGCAGTTGTTCATTTTACGTTTGCTGAAGACCCTCTAGACGCTTTCGGAGGCGACGTTGGTGAAGTTGGAGCTCGAGATCCTTCAGACGCTTTCGGAGGCGACGTTGGTGAAGTTGGCGAGCGAGATCCTCTAGACGCTTTTGGGGGAGATGGTAGCGAAGTTGGCGAGCGGGAATCTCCTTCTGGCGGAGGTTCTGTCACTATCAAAAATCCTCTCAAAGCTACCTCCATCACTGATCTGTTCATGGATCTGATTGAAGTAGTTCTGGTCTTCGCTACTCCGTTGATCGTATTTTTTATTATCTACGCTGGCTTCCTGTACGTCACCGCTCGGGGCAATCCGGAACAGATCTCTCAAGCCAACAAAGCTTTGCTGTACTCAGTGATTGGTGGGATTCTTATTCTCGGTGCTTTCGTTATTCTGAGAGTCATTGAAGGCACAGTTAAGGCGATAACGATCTAATCTATGGGCACACCTAAAAATTTCGCAGATTTAGTAGATTTATTCATCGGCTTACTGAGCTTAGCGGTACCACTTATTTTTGCCCTGACGCTATTATTCATCATCTGGAAGATCATTGACGCCTGGGTGATCAATGGTGGCGACCAAACCAAGGTGGACGAAGGGAAGCAGACAGCACTGGTTGGGGTGTTGGTGCTGATAGTGATGTCAGGAGTGTGGGGGATTCTTGAAATACTCCGCAATTCACTCTTTGGTTTGTAAAGTGCACTATACACAGGGTAGGTAGAAAGTCCTTTTATATAGCCAGTTTAGCGGTATACTTATAGTATAAAAATTAATTAGTTACGTTTGTATGAAATTTATTTCAGTCAGTCTAGGTGCTTTTATGCTCGCGCTCATGCCAGCGGTAGCCGGAGCCCAATTTGGAGAGATCAATGACTTCCTTGGTGATATCTCATCTTTTATTAACAGTACATTGATCCCGTTACTTTTTGCGGTAGCACTTTTGTTCTTCCTCTACGGTGTGTTCAACTTCTTGATTATTGGGCGAGATGATTCTGATAAGCGAGAAGAGGGCCGGACGTACATGATCTATGCGATTGTGGGATTTGTGATTATGGTATCAGTTTTCGGTATTGTGAATCTGATCGCTGGTGGTCTTGGTTTTTCAGATGATGAAAATATTGAGAACCTGCCAAACGTTCCCACTTCAAACTAGTCATTGGAAATTGACTTGGATTCTGACTAGTTCAGAATCCAGACTCACTTTCGTATGATTGCCTACGCCGGACCAGCCGCAGATTTTGCCCAAACCTTTGTCAATAAGCTTTTGGAAGTTATTTTATATCCATTAATTACTCTGATGCTCGTAATTGCACTAGTTGTGTTTTTGTATGGTTGTTTTGAATACGTGGCAGGAGCGAGTAACCCACAAGCAAAAGAGAAGGGGAGTAAGCACATTTTATGGGGGCTGATAGGGCTCCTGGTAATGTTGTCTGCCTTCGCTATTTTGTCGATCGCTGCTGCCACGTTTGGGATTGAAGTCCAAGAGCCGGGGAGCAGCTTTGCACCGTCAGCGTTTATACCGTAGGCAAAAGAAAAGGACCACCACATGCGTATGCATGAAGTGGTCCAGCCCGGCAATAGGGCAATGCCAAAGAACCGTCACTCATCTGCTTTTTCCGCCTGGAGAGCTGCTTGAATAGCCAAGTAGGCAGCTTCGCAACTCCCTTTCTTTTTGGGGAAGTAGTAGACGATGATTTCAGAGGTTACACCACTCTTTGGCGTCCAAGTGGCATACGATCCTTTGATTGAATGCGTTGCGTCGGGAGACACTACGCAGTCGTTGATCATAGCTTTTCTAGTTCCTGTAGCATTTGCTACAAAGACATCTGAGCTGAAGTTCTTAGTCCAGTCGATCGTCGTCGAACTTCCGGGTAGGGAAAGTCCGTCTTGCTTAGCTGAGACGGTGCCGTAGAAACCGGCCAACACGAGACCGCCAACGATGGCAGCTACGATGCCGACTGTGCCTCCACCATCGACCCAGCGGGTCAAAGACACGGCGAATGCGATCACGCCCGCAATGAGCATGATCCATCCAGCAATCTCGACCCAACGCCAGTTTTGGAGAAAGGTGGATTCTGCCACCGATCGGCTTTCTGGCATTGTGTCGAACTCAGGCAATAAATAC
This sequence comes from uncultured Candidatus Saccharibacteria bacterium, assembly GCA_964350735.1. Lineage (GTDB taxonomy): Bacteria > Patescibacteriota > Minisyncoccia > Phycocordibacterales > UBA918 > OLB19. The sequence goes on along the minus strand of CAYGKO010000004.1, from coordinate 109,187 downwards.
CGAAGTAGAACAACGGTTGCGATGATGATCAGGATAGTCAAGATCCATCCTCGCAGGTCTTGTATGGTTGTCACAGGAACCTCCTTAAGGTTGTTTGGTACCGCCAAGGGCAGCACCTTTGGTGAAATCACCAGCGCTTCCGCTGACGTTGATGTCGGTGAGGTTTTTTCGTGCAGCTCGTACTTCGCGAACAGCATCTTCTCTAGACATTGCTGGTTCGAAACCAGCTTGACTTCTAAGCCTCTTCATCTCATCCGGATCACTTGTTCCGTATTGAGCTTCAAGTACTCGCGCACGAAAAGATGCAATGTCTCGCTTCTCACTCTCAGCTTGACCAGCTTCTGCTGCCGCTCCGTTTCGAGCGTCAATAACTTCTTGCGGAGGATTGACGTCCTTAACTTCAGCAGTAATTGCTTCCACACCAAGCAAAGCAAACTTGTTACGCATTGAGTTTGGATCATTATGGTCAATTCTGTAGGTGCCAGTTTCGACACCTCTTTCATCGAACAGTTTGATCTCTGTTAGTGTTTCGTCACCAATCAGGTAGCGCGAGAAGGGCGCTTTTTGGTGAGTGAGGTTGTTTGCTCCGGTTCCATCAGAGTCGTAATAGAGTGCAAACCAGCGAACACCGCGGTCTTCAACATCACGTACGCGTGATGCGAGTACCTCGGGTGTAAATTGTCCAGCTAATCGTACGTCACAAATACGCCATTGTTTGACTACTCCAACACTTACCTGGCCACCGTCCCGAGCGTTAACTTGAGCAATGGCATTCTCTCCTTCAAAGTTGCTCGTTTGAGGAGCAATTGAACGCCTAAAGAGGGACTGGCCAAATGGTCGAGGGAGACCCCATGATAGACCATTGATCAGTACCCATGGCGTCGGCCTCCCAAGAAATCCCTGTACAGAGTGTTCGAGGCCACCATTGAGATAAGCGCCTCCGACCAGGAAGTAGAGTAGAGAAAAGATCGCAATGATCGTGAATCCCTGCTCGGTGTTCCAAACGAAGGTAGCGATGATGCGAGCAGTCAATAGAGATGCTGCTATTGCAGCACAAAAGGTGGAAATCTGCTGCTGAAACGGTGTGAGACCGTTCGGAGACAGAGTCTGCATAGTATGGCTCCTTCTGATTGATGTTGATGGAGGAACTGCTGGTGTGGCAGGTGGTGTAGCTCCAGGAGGTGTTGCTTGCGTCTGCTGGACTGGAGTCCACCAGTTGCTTAACCAACCTTTCCAAAGCTGCCATAAAACAGCTGTGGATAAGATAACTACTGTTCCAAGCATCGGCCAGCTCCAGTATCCTGGATTCCAGCCAAATGCGGGCAAGAGCAAGTAAACTGCTGTAATGAAAGCAGCTGCTCCTAAAAACCATAGGGCCTTTTTGAGATGTGTATCCATGTCAATGAACTCCTGTTCATCAGCGTGGCGAAGCCACGCTGTAGGGTTGATGTTGGTGGGGTCTGTCACCCCTGAAAATTGCTCCTTACTCGAAAGCGCCGAGCGATTTCCAAGGGTGGGACAAACCTCACCACTGCCAATATGATACCATATTTATATAAAAAAGTCAAGCATAATTTGATATAATACCCCTAAAAATATAGGTATTCTTATAAAACTATAAAAAATACAGGCGGCGCAGTCCGAAGACAACGCCGCCTGTTTCAGCGGAAGAGCTTCCCCCTGAAAGCCCATGTCAGAGCCACCACGATGGTAGTGACAACGACCGGACCCACAGCGTAGATCAGTCCCCAGCTGTCCCCAGCTGTCGCCAGGTTCATCAGGTTGGCGAACCAGTCGCCAACTGCTGTCGGCAGGCTTTCTCGGAAGGTAAAGGCAACCCAACCCAAAATCCCGATGAAGATTGAGATGCTCACGACCCTCCAAGGGATTATAGGAGCAATTATTTTGATGAAGATCTTGAATACGAGACCGAACTCAATCAAAATCAAAGCTTTTTCCCCAGCTAGAAAGCGAAGAGCTGATTCCATCTTATCGCCGTAGATGGGGATTTGAGCGGCTACCCATTTGATGCTAGCCAGATTCCAATCCATCAATGTATTAAGGTATGATGAATCATACGCCCACACTGCCACAATTGAGGCAATTGCGAGAACGAAAGAAAGAAATCCGATTGTCCCGCTCTTCATTTGGTGGGTGAACTTATCTCTGAGAGTCATGCTCCCTCCGTTTTTTATGCTGGACTACCCAGTTCTTCTCTTTGGATAGAGAACTGAGTAGAGCAACAAGATGAAGATTTACGTCTGTACTTATTATAGCACATATTCTGTAAAAATCAAGTTTAGATAACAGTCTGTGTGTTGCGTGGGTGAGATTTAGTGATAGGATTGTGGCTACCAATATGAAGCCAGTTGTACTATCACGAACGGAGCAAAAACAGCGGATTGAAAACGACGGGATTGAACGGATCACCCTGTCGTTTTATCGCTACGTGCAGATCGCTGACCCGGTAGCGTTCCGGACGTTGCTGCAAGAGCGCTGGGGAGTCTTAGGTTGCTTAGGGCGGATCTATGTGGCTAAGGAGGGGATTAATGCGCAGATGAATGTACCAAAGCAGCATTGGGACCAGTTTGATGCCTTTAATAAGGATGTGCCGGAGTTAGCTTCTGTGCCGTACAAAATTGCAGTCGAAGAAGGTGAAGCACCGTCGTTTTATAAACTGACCATTAAAGTAAAAGATAAGATCGTGGCCGACGGGCTCAGTGATGAGTCGTTTGACGTGACTGACACTGGCGCATATCTCACCGCAGCTGAATTTAATGAATATATTGATGACCCTGAGGCAGTGGTGGTAGACATGCGTAATGCGTATGAGAGCGAGGTGGGGCACTTTGAGACAGCTATCAAGCCGGACGTTGATACGTTTCGAGAAGAGTTATCAATTGTTCCAGAGTTACTGCGCGTACATAAAAACAAAAAAGTGGCGCTATACTGTACGGGTGGGATCCGTTGTGAGAAGGCGAGTGCTTGGTTGAAGCATAACGGCTTTACGGACGTGCGACACCTGAAAGGTGGTATTATTGATTACAAACACCAAGTCGAGCGTGAGGGGCTGCCTAATAAATTTAAAGGCAAGAACTTTGTATTTGATGAACGTCTGGGCGAGCGGATTGGGGAAGAGATTATTTCTAGCTGCCATTTATGTAGCACTACTAAGAGTGATACTCATTATCATTGTAAGTTTCAGCCGTGTCATGTGTTGTTTTTGGGCTGTGATGATTGTGTTGAGAAAAAGGCTGGTTACTGCTCGTATGGCTGCAAGACGCTTGATCAGTTACCGGCTGGTTTGAAAAAGCGGTATGCGGCTTGGAAAGGAAAACGGAAAGGTGATCAGTTTAAAAAACATCGACTGCATACTAAAAACTGAGAGTAAAGTAAAACCGCAATCGCGGTTTTACTTACTTTGTGCGGGCGAGAGGACTTGATTCTTACAGAATCTGTTCAAGTTGGCGCTCTTGGAGCTAGCAACTTTTTCAAGTCCCGCCCTGCGTTGCTTGCACAAATAAAAAGCCAACAGCAGAAGCTGTCGACTTTTTACTTTGTGCGGGCGAGAGGACTTGAACCTCCACAGATTGCTCTACTAGTGCCTAAAACTAGCGCGTCTACCAATTCCGCCACACCCGCATATATTCGATTCGGTACAGCATAACACATCTGTACGTGTCCGCCCTCAAGGGCTCGAACCTTGGACCGTCTCCTTAAGAGGGAGCTGCTCTACCAACTGAGCTAAGGGCGGATATGAAATCCTAAATGAATTAAATATTAGGCCAGAGTGTACACAAGAAAGCGTACGAATACAAGCCTGTTGTGCCGGGAGCGGGACTTGAACCCGCACGCTTTTGAAGGCAAGGGATTTTAAGTCCCTCGTGTCTACCGATTCCACCATCCCGGCAAATATGCATCTGTACCAAGTCAGAGTGTCTCTAGAATAAGTAGGGACTCAGTAAGTCCTTGGGTACAATGTCTCTCAGATATTGTACTCCTACGGATTCTGTCGGTTCCGGCGTTAGTGGCAGCAATGATAGCATAATTGCTTGGTGTTGTAAGGGTAAAATGATAAAGTATTGAGCACCTGGCCAGGTGGCGAAGCGGTTAACGCATCGGTTTGCAAAACCGACATACACGGGTTCGAATCTCGTCCTGGCCTCAATACAAAAGCGAGCATATCCTCGATGCCAAATTACTTTGCTATACTTATGCCTATATGAAAGAAGTAGCAGCGTGGCGACGCAGTAAAAATTCGCGATTGATTATCATTATTGGTTTATTAGTAGTAGTGGGAGTAATTGCGTTTTTCTTTGAGAAGACGCGGATGTGGATGTTGGGGATTGGGGCCGTGCTGTTGATTGCACTTGGACTAGAGGTGGCAAACACCGATGTTGATATGGGTACGCTGATGGAGACTGGTTCAGTATCAGATTCACTTGTTGAGCGGGATGAAGAAGGTGATCTGCAGCTCGGGGCTGATGGTGGTCTGATGACTCGTGTGTTGCGTGATATGGACGGTAACATTGTGGAAGTGGGCACCGATGGCGCAAAGTATACCGATGAATACAACTGTGACGACTTTGATACACAGATCCAGGCTCAGCGTTTCTTTGAAAATGCCGGGGGAGTCGAAGCAGATGTAAATCGTCTAGATGGAAACAAAGACGGTGTAGCTTGTCAGGCACTGCCGACTGGTTCATAGGGTTTGGTATACTATGGTTCGCTTATCAGAAATAGATTGCAAAAATATATGTCATATAAAATTGAAGAAGTAGAAGGAATTGGACCAGAATATGGACAAAAGCTTCGTGATGTAGATATTCAAACTACGGAAGATTTACTTCGCCGATGTGGAGACAAAAAGGGTCGAGAAGGAGTAGCGACCGAAACTGGAATTTCAGAAAAGCATCTGCTTGAGTGGGTGAACCTATCAGATTTGATGCGGATTAATGGTGTAGGAGAAGAGTACACTGATCTGATGGAGGAAGCAGGGGTTGATACAGTAAAGGAACTAGCTACCCGTAACGCAGAAAATCTAGCTGCGGCGATGGCAGAATGTAACGAAAAGAAGAACCTGACTGATCGAGTACCAAGCGCGGAAACTGTCCAGAAATGGATTGATGAAGCTGGCACGCTGGATCCAGCAGTGAGTCACTAGATGTAATCTCAAACAAAAAGCAGCGCGCCCGTTAGGCGCGCTGCTTTTTTAATTAGCGTTCCCCATTCTCAATTTCTCGGAACACGTCATCTGTGTGTTGTCGGTGTTTTTCACCGGCATCAACTGCAAATTCAAAGTGGGGAATTATTTTGAGATTACTTTTTTTCATGATGAAACGGCGCATCTCACCGCTGTGACGCTTAAGCCAAATCAGAGCATCTTGCTCACGACCGTCTGGAATAGTGGTAATGAAGAGGGTGACTTTGCGGTAGTCAGGTGACGTAGTGCCGTTCGTGATCGTGATCATTGGATCGGTGTTGGCTTCATGCGCAATAAAGGTAGCCGCCAGTTCACGGAGTAATGTAATTACGCGGATGTGTCGGTCGTTCATAGTTTAGGTAATAACAATATCGAAGGCTTCGATCATGTCGCCAGCTGCCACTTCAGTTTTGGTTTGAACTTGCATACCAAACTCACCTTCGGACACCTCTTGTACGTCTTTTTTGTATTGCTGCACGTTGGTGAGCTTACCAGTGCCAATTTCAATATCACGTCGAGTGATGCGTACGCTTTGATTGAGTTTAAGAGTACCTTCCTCTACACGTCCTCCGAGGACATAGATATTTTTCTGGGTACTGAAGTGCTTCAAAATTTTGGCATGTCCGGTGATTTTCTTCTCTTCCATTTTAGGAGTTCGGTTTTTAAGAGCAGTATTGAGCCATTCAGCTAGCTCGTAGATAATGTTGAAGGTGTCGATTTCTACTTCAAGTCGCTCCGCTAGGTCTACGGCTGGACGCTCTACCTTAACGTTGAATCCAACAATGATCGCGTCAGTAGTGGCACTCACACTTTGCACATCAGTTGCTGTGACATCTCCTACACTGGCTTCGATTACGCGCACAGCGATCCGGTCTGATTCAAATTTATCGAGTTCGTGCTGGATGGCTTCAAGCGTGCCTGATACATCAGCTTTAATCATAATCGGGACGATCGGTAGTTTCGTGCGCTCAAACCGGGCTTCATTCGGAATTGATGTTGTTTCTTCGATCGCTTTCTCGGCTTCTTTCTTGGTAGCCACAGTAGAGAATGTAGCCCCTACCTTTGGAATTTCGGTGAAGCCAACAATACGAACTGGTTGAGCTAGGGTAGCTTCTCGAATATTTTTCCCTACATGGTCTTCCATGATGCGAACTGGGGAGTATGCTTTGCCTGATAACACAAACTCACCACTCTTGAGAGTTCCGTTTTTGATAATTAAAGTAGCGGTGTTGCCACGCTTGGGGTCAAGCAACGCTTCGATGACCTGTCCTTCAGCTGGAGCGTTTGCGTCTCCAGTTAGCTCAGCTACATCAGCGGTCAGGATGAGTAAGTCGAGGAGCTCAGGAATACCCTCGCCAGTTTTGGCTGAAATACCAACCCAAGGAATATCGCCACCCATACCTTCGATGTAGATTTCGTTTTCAATGAGACTGGCTTGAGTTTGAGCAATATTAGCCCCAGGTTTGTCAATCTTATTTATTGCAACGATATAAGGAATATCAGCTGCTTTAATGCTCTCCAGGGCCTCAAGGGTTTGTGGCTTTACGCCGTCTTCAGCTGAAACGATCAAAATAGCGATGTCTGCAACGTCAGCCCCACGCAAACGCATCTTCTGGAAGGCTGCGTGTCCAGGAGTGTCTAAGAAGGTAATCTTTTCTTCAGCGCCTTCACTGGTCTTGTGCTCTACCACGTAGGCAGACAGGTGTTGGGTGATGCCACCGGCCTCACCGTCCACGACATTAGACTCTCGAATGTGGTCGAGGAGGGTAGATTTTCCGTGGTCAATATGACCCATGATCACCACTACAGGAGGGCGTTTCACTACATTTGATGCTGTTGTTTTTTTCTTTGCCATGATCGATGTGATTTAAACTAGTAACGAAATGAAAAAGCCTGGATTTAGGCCTTATAATGCGCGAACTATACCACATATCTAACCATTTAGAAACATGCTATAGTTCGTCGATGAAATGGCGGCGGCAAGCTCAAAAACGAATATATCTTGATAATGCTGCGGCGACACCAGTACGGGCTGAAGTGCGTACTGCAATGCAGCCGTATTTTGCTGAACAGTTTGGCAATGCTAGTGCAATCCATGCTGAAGGACAGCAGGCGGCAATTGCCGTGGCTGATGCTCGGCTTAAAATAGCCCGCGCATTAGGAATCCGACCGAATGAGGTTACCTTTACTGCTTCGGGTTCAGAGTCTAATAACTTGGCTCTATACGGATATGTCCGACACCTACACGAAGTAGAGCAGGTGCCTTATGGTGAGATTGAGATCATCTCAACTAAGATTGAACATCCTTCAGTACTTGAAGTATTAGTACACCTGGAATCAATTGGGGTCTTGGTACGGTATGTTGACCTCAGTTCTGAAGGAGTGATTGTCGAAGCGTCACTGCAAGCACTTATAAGTCCAAAGACTCGGTTGGTTACATTTGCGTACGCCAACAGCGAGATTGGTACGGTGCAACCAGTGAAGCGAATAACGAGATCGATTCGGAAATACAATGCTGATCACCAGACGAGTATCAAAACCCATCTCGACGCCAGTCAGGCACCACTTTGGCTCTCGTGCCAGATGACACAGCTCGGTGTCGATATGATGACGCTTGATGCTGGCAAATGTCAGGGGCCTAAAGGGGTGGGGGTGTTGGCGGGTAGAAATATACAACTTAAAGGAATTGTACTTGGTGGCGGACAAGAGTCAGGGTTGCGCGCTGGTACCGAAAACACAGCGGGAATAGTTGGAACCGCTACAGCAATCGCCCTGGCCCAGTCTGAATGGAAGACAGTGGCAGAGCGGGTACGGCAAGAAAATGCGCTGTTATGGCAGCACATCAAGCAGCACGTGCCAGCGGCTGAGCTTAATGGGTCTGATATCTTGAGTGATGTTCGTCTACCGAACAACTTAAATATTTCCCTCCCGGGAATTGATAGTGAATTTGCCGTTGTCGTACTCGATAAAAATGGCATTGCTGCGAGCACCAAATCAGCCTGCAGTGGAGCAGGTAGTGGAGAAAGTGCGGTGGTAAAAGCTATCACTGACGACACCACTAGAGCCAGCTCTACTATTCGATTTTCGCTTGGTTCGGATACTGCACTTTCAGTCAAAAATGCCACAAAAATTGCCAATATACTCCAGGCACACTACCAGGCGATGCAATCATTTGACTCGACTACTAAATAGATGCAATATAGCTTTATACGATGCGTATTAATGCATACGACTGACTGACTGCATAAGCGGCTGATCCTGAACTTCAGTGTCGTATAATGAACAAATAATCCTGAAACTATGCCTAATTTTCACAATTTTACATCCCGAGCGAAAGAGGCGATCCGAAAAGCGCATGAGCTGGCCATTGAGCGTGGTCAAAATCACGTTAGCCCCGTTCATTTATTGACGGCACTTGCTATGCAAGACGAAAGTACGGTCATCTCAGTGCTTGATCGGCTTGATATCGATATTATCGTTTTTACTGATCTTTTGATAGAAGCTCTCGAAGGTTCAGAAATGAACTCCTCAGTATCACAATCGTATCAGCTGTATCTCACTCCAGATTTGGCAAAAGCACTTGAACAGGCTGGTGAAGCAGCTCAAGAGCTTGGAGATTCGTATGTAGGGGTTGAACATCTATTTTTAAGTGCGCTTGAATATCCGGGTCCAGCGATTGAAGTGCTACAACGTTCAGGTATTAAAAAAGATCAAGTAGCAAATGCGTTGCAAGAAATCCGTGAAGGCGGTATTAGTGAAGCAGAACAACCAAAGCAATTTCGAGCTCTTACTAAGTACACCCGAAATCTCACTAAGCTCGCGCAAGACAACAAGCTCGATCCAGTGATTGGACGAGATGCAGAAGTGCAGCGAGTGGTACAGATCCTGTCGCGCCGGACCAAAAATAACCCGGTGCTAATCGGAGAAGCCGGAGTTGGAAAAACAGCTATCGCTGAAGGTTTAGCCCAACAAATCGCTCAAGGTGTAGTTCCTGAGTCAGTCAAAGATAAAGAAATTTTATCTCTTGATCTCGGTCTCTTGGTGGCTGGAACTAAGTTCCGCGGTGAGTTTGAAGATCGACTGAAGAATGTCATGAAAGAAATTGAGCAGTCGGAAGGTCGAGTGATTCTGTTTATTGATGAGTTACACACTATTGTGGGAGCCGGACAAGCCGAAGGCTCAATGGATGCGAGTAATATGTTGAAACCAGCATTGGCTCGAGGTGAGATGCGCATCATTGGTGCGACGACACTCAAGGAATACCAAAAGCATATCGAGAAAGATCCAGCCCTGACACGACGGTTTCAGCCTGTAATGGTAAATGAGCCAAATCTAGAAGATGCGATTGCTATTTTACGAGGTATTGCAGAGAAGTATGAATTGTTCCATGGGGTGCGGATCACAGATGACGCGATTATTTCGGCAGTTACGTTATCAAGTCGTTACATCTCTGAACGATTCTTGCCTGACAAAGCGATTGATCTCATTGATGAGGCAGCAGCTGCGCTCAGAATCTCACTTGAAAACAAGCCGGAAGAATTAGTGGTGGCCGATCGGCAAGTACGTCGTTTGGAGATTGAAAAAGAAGCTTTAAAGAAGGAAGAAGAAACTGCCGAAGACAAGAAAAAGCTTAAAAGCCGCCTTAAAGAGATCAATAGTGAAATCGGCGAATTGAAAGAAACTACTAAAGCACTTGAGACAAAATGGAATAATGAAAAAGATGCGCTGGGAGAAATCAGTCGACTGAAAAAAGAACTAGAAGAATTACGTCTCGAAGCTGAATCTGCCGAAGCGATGGCGGACCTCACTCGAGCAGCTGAGATTCGATACGACACTATTCCGTCAGTTGAAAAAGACTTCGAGGCAAAGACTAAGCGACTGAAGAAATTGCAGCGCAGTCGTAAGTTGCTCAAAGAAGAAATTACAGAGGAAGACATAGCAACGGTGGTATCGCGCTGGACGGGTATTCCTGCCGCGCGGATGCTTGAAGCAGAAGCAGCTAAGCTTTCACGCATGGAAGAAGATCTCGAAGTGCAGGTGGTGGGGCAAAACCAAGCGGTGAATCTAGTAGCCAACGCAGTCAAGCGTTCACGAGCTGGAATCGCCGATCCAAATCGACCAATTGGCTCGTTCTTATTCCTCGGGCCCACCGGAGTCGGGAAAACAGAGCTTTCAAGAGCATTGGCAGAATTTATGTTTGACGATCCTGACGCGCTCTTGCGGGTGGATATGTCAGAATTTATGGAGAAGCATGCCATTAGTAAATTAATTGGTTCACCGCCGGGATATGTCGGACATGAAGAGGGTGGTTCATTCACCGAGCGCGTGCGGCACCGGCCGTATTCGGTGATCTTGCTTGATGAAGTGGAAAAGGCTCATCCTGAAGTATTCAATATTTTACTGCAAGTACTTGATTCAGGGCATTTGACTGATGCTAAGGGGCGAAAGGTAAACTTCCGCAATACCATCATTATCATGACTTCAAACATTGGGGCTGAACACATCGATCGGATGTCGAATTTTGGGTTCTCAGAAGACCGAGGTGACACTGCACAGTATGTGCAGGCTAAAGATAAAGTGATTGATAGTTTGAAAGATTATTTCCGACCTGAATTCCTCAACCGTCTCGACGAAATTATCCTCTTCGATATTCTGTCACCAGAGACCATTCGGTCTATTGTAGAAATCCAAGTAGGAGAAGTGGTGAAGCGACTTGGAGCTAAAGACATTTCGCTCACAGTCACCAAAGATGTGTTGGAGTATATCGCTCAAGAAGGGTATGACCCGAAGATGGGTGCTCGACCCCTGAAGCGAGTGATCCAGAGTCGCATTCTTACGCCGGTAGCTAATATGATGGTGGGCGAAGGGATGTTGCAGGGCGGTACTGTAAAAGTGAGTATGAAAAAAGACGAACTGCAATTCGATATTAAAAAGAAATCAAAACGGAAACCAACGACTAGAAAAGTATCAAAGCGTAAAAAGGAGTTAGTGGCAGCATAATTATCTAAAAGAAAAGACTCACCAACTAGTGAGTCTTTTCTTTATATGCGCAGTTTATTTGTTATTCCGAGTCCTGTATGACTGTGACAGCGATACTTTGTTCAGCATCAAGGTTATCATCGGTGGTGCATTTGATGCGGTAAGCACCATTCACTAGTCGTACAGCAACTCCTGCCACTTCGGTATTGGCACTAGTTGCTCCAACTGCGATCTTGTTCGAGAAACCATCTTGGAAAATGAAAGGGAAGCAGATTTCGTAGCCGGGGGCGTTCCATTTGACTGAAATAGTTTCATCGGTACGAACGCTGACATCGTCTGATGTCCAGTCTGTGACCGTAGATAGCTGTCCGGTGCTTTCGTTGCTAACCTTCCTGGTTCTGATTTGAAAGAGTAGGGGAGGTGCATCAGTGATGTCAGTTGTTACCCCGTTGCTAGTATTTACAACAGCTGGAGTAGCGTCTACAACCACTGCGTCTGGGTTTTGAGCCACTGCTGCCTGATCGTTGTCTCCCGTTGTGAGTGTGTCACCAACGCCAGTGGCAGTAGTGATAAGATTTTGGACAGAAAAGTTTTCAAATTGCGTTTTGTTATTTTGTCTGTTTGTGTCAGTATATTTTTCGTCTAAATCAATAGTAAAGCTAAAACAATGATTTCCGTTTGGGATTTCTGTTTCTGAAGCAGAGAATGAGATGGTGTTATTTCGTCCGGTTCGCAAGAGTTCAAAATCAGTTTCGAACTGCTGTCGTTTGTCGACAGTGCCGTCACAAGTATAGTCAACAAGAAGACGATTGTTTATTTTGCGGACGTTAGGATTTAAGGCTTTTGCAACTGAGTTTCCAGTATTTACAATTGAGCCAGAGAACGTAGTCGTGTCATTGATAGTAAAGGCTCCGGCTGTGATTGCTTCTAGTTCCGCCGCTCGTTCAACTGGCGGCGGAGGTGGCGGGGTGGCACGACGACTGGCGCCAAAACTGCCACCTCCAGCTCCGTCATTCCCTCCAGAGGTTCCAGGTGTATCAGCCCCACCACCATACGCGCCAATGCCAGAGCTTCCGTTAGCTGCGCCTGAGTCTGATCCGCCACCGCCTCTGGTACTACCTTGGCTTCCTCCGCCAAAAGCAGCACCAACAGCGCTAGCTGCGTCACTAGCGGCATCACCAACAGCACTGGCTGCGTCTCCAATGGCTCCGATAGCGCTATCGACCATCCCAGAGAAGCCAGTCGGTCCTGTTCCAGCTGTTGCCATCCCTCCGGTACTATCTGCATCTCCACCTTCACCACCACCACCCGCGTGGCTTGCTATTGGGGTGTAAAACAGACAGGTAAAAATTAGTAGCACCAGTAATTTTCGGTTTGATATTTGGATGGCAGAGCTATACATACGTATTGGTTTATATTTGAGTAATTTTCTTTAGTATATACCGAATTATTTATAATATAAGACTCACAAGTGTCTAAATGTCTATTGTGTAGAGTCGCCAGAGTCCAGACTGACTGACTAATTCTCCATATGAAACTTGACCAGTTGGTTCGTATACTGCATGCGGACCCATATTTGTGGCTTGAATAATGTGAGTTTGACTAAATATTGCCTGAGTGCGCAACATTAAAGATTGTTGATGTTCTAAAATTGAAGCTCCTTTAAACCAACCATGGGAGACAGTATGAGCAATGAATGGTATCTCAGAGCGGATAGCTAGGTTTTTTGCTTGCCAGGGTACGAGACTTTCGTAACAGAAAAGTACACTAGGTAGCCTCAAGTCAGGGTTTAGAGTGTTGATAGTGCGAGGAAGGAAGTTTTTGTTTTGGACAAATTTCTCCCAAGTAGTTCGAGGGGTAAATAACTCTAAAAATAACTGATGATACACCGGTAAGTATTCACCATGTGGCACTAAGTATGATTTTTCCTGAACATACACCTGAGGGTCTTTAGTGGTGTATGTGTACGAGCGCAGGGTACGTTTGTTTCTAACTGAAGAGGTGGCTAATGTGTCTATCAGTACAACTTCAGATGAAGCTTGCTGCTCGATGTAGGTCAGGGCTTTTTGAGGAGTAGAGAAGTTTCTGGTGAAATTGCTGTGCTCAGGTAAGACGATGTAGTCAGACTGTAGCTGTAAGGCGTCTCGTACCATATTTTTGGCTTCGGCAGTACGTCGAGCAAAACCAGCCTGGGTATTGAGAGAAGCGAGGGAGTAGTCTGTTTCTGCTATCAATACAGTTCGGTTTTGTTGTTCTGTCGTGACAAGTAACGTGGTCAGTGCATATGAAAGTATGCAGACCGCACAAAGTGCTGCGAGCAGGACGGGTGCTCGTTTTGTTACCAATAGCTTGTATACCAGTAATACACATAAGACAGTGACCAGTCCGAGACCATAGACACCACCTAACACTGCGAATCCAGTCAAGATCGGCAACTGTACCAGCGGATAGCCGATATATCCGAAACTCATGCCAGCGTGCAGTGGGATATGCGGCGCCCAGGAGTATAGTGAAAACAGCGCTGATCCAATTGCTTCACCAAGTACCCACAATAAAGGTAAGGTTAACCAGATGGAGGGTGAAAATCTACGGATCGACACAAATACTAGTACGGTGCAGCTCAGGCCAAGTCCAATGACGAGTGAGGCAGACAGCCAGTAGAAGCACAGTACTGCAACACTTGCTGCCGTGTGAGTACTGGCATGCCAAGCGGCCGGATCCATCTGCCACAGCCAAGCGAGCGCCCCCATGCTTTTGAGCGTGCCGGCTAGAGTGCTGTACCAAAAGAGATTGATCCGTGTCGTAGTTATATCTAGTCCATAAAAAAACAGTAGTAGACCTGGAATCAGTAAGAGACTTAGCAGAGGACTTAGCATCGCTAGTCCGAGGAGGACGCCGCAGGCGCTCCAGAGCAACAACGGTTTTTGCTGCAGACGCGCAATCAGATTAATCATTAGCTTATTATAGAGTAAATAAAAAAAGTCGCCGCCCTGGGTGGGCGGCGTGTGATTATTTTGTGATTCATACGATTCAGCGGTTTGTCTGTTGTTTATGAACCTCATCACGAATGCTTCTTATGCTTTCATGATTTCTAAGTCGACTTAGAAGTGAATAGAAGATACCGATGTTCACATCTGTCACTCGACATGTGCGCTTATTGAAACGCACATAAAAAGTGTGTTCACCAGGATGATTTCCTCCAGCCACCTCCAGATCTCCAGGAATTTGAGGACCACCTCCATACTTCACCTCGTCGACTACAACCGTGCCACTGACAATTTCACCTTCTTTTTTGTTTGTGATGATTTCGGTCAAAGCTGCCAGACCGATCAAGGATTCTTCTGGTGTCGGTGACCTCCCGCGCATGTCCGTCGCACTTTTCGTCATGGCGACATGGTCGAGGGCTGGGAGTGCAGCTTTCGGATCTTCTTCATCGAAGATTAGGGCTAAATTTTGATCGAAGATAGCTCGATAATCACACAAAGCTAAGGCTGTAGTTGGCCAGAGCATGCTAAGAATAAAGACGAGTGTCAAAGAACGAAAGATCATGGGTTCCTCCGGGTTGAGAAATTCAGTTTAAATCTACTCTACTGTGAAATTACAAAAATGCCAAGGAGTAAAAAATAAAAGTTGGTTCAATATGAGTGAATTTTATTGTGTGCGCCGGGCTGGATTCGAACCAGCGTAGACATAAGTCAGCGGATTTACAGTCCGCCGCGATTGACCGCTCCGCCACCGACGCGTAGTGACTACTCATTTTTATAATTGCAAAACAAAGTGTGGTCGCACTGGTTCGCAAGCTCACATCGTGCTCCGATTTTTGAAATAAAGCTATCCGCTTTATTTCTGCCACCGACGCATTTGCTTCTGAGTGCGTTGGTAGCTAGGCCTCCAAGCATTCACAAGTGCTATAAACTACCATATCTTCGAGGCGGAGAAAAGCCTCCTGTAGTGTGCTACCATTTTACTATTACGCGTATGTTTAGATTTCTGATTATTCCCGTCGTCTTGCTGTTGGTGTTACTGACTCCCGAGCTGGTCCAGGCTGAACAGCTAGTGCCACTGCAGTGTTCTGGTAACGACCCATCGAGTTGTGGTACGTGTGAGTTTGTACAGCTGGTAAATAATCTGATCCAGTTTATTATCGTGCTTGCTTCGAGTATCGCAGTATTAGTGTTTATATTTGCTGGCTTCCGAATGCTGACCTCGGGTGGAAATGCTGATGCAGCCAAAAAAGCCAAGGAGATGATTACTAATGTGGCAATTGGATATATTATTATCTTAGCGGCGTTTCTTTTCATCGATCTTTTGTTTGGAGTTTTGATTGATGACGGTAATCCATCCTTAAACTGGCGCACGGTGGAGTGTATTTATCCCACCCGACCAGTTGAGGTTCCCTTAGCGGACCGATCAGGCACAGGCTTTATTGGAAACTCCAGCGCTTTAGCTGGTAGTTGTGTAGCTGCAAAATCGGGACCTTGTAGTGAAGATGCTCTACGAAGTCGGGGTTGGGGAGATTTTGCTGGCGATATGGCAAAAATTGTGAGTCAAGAGAGTGGTTGCAACGCCACGGCTGAGAGCGGTACTGATAAACTTACTGGTGGAGGTGGATACTCAGTAGGCACCTTTCAAATCAACCTCCCAGTTCATAAATTACAGTGTGATACACCTGACGGTCCACTAAACCTAGATTGCCCGAGTGCGTTCAAGGAAGATGGCCGCAGCTCAAACGGCATTAAAAAATATGCCGTAGTGTCCGGCAAAGAAGCTCTTGCTGCTGAGTGTCGAACAAAAGCTGCTCAGTACCCTCAGTGTAATGAACAAATAGCAATCAGGCTGGCTAAACAGTCGGGAGATTTAGGTGACTGGGCCTGTAGTGCGGTAAAGTGTGGTGTGCAAACTTCCCGTAATAATCTGTGTAAACTAAGATAAATATGTTTAAAAATATACTAGTCATCGTAGCTGGGATACTGATGCTTATAGTTATAGTGAGTTATTTCTTGCGTACCACAGTGGATGTGTCTGAACCGAGAGCCGTTGATTTTGTTGATATCACGTCCCCAGTCTCATCAGGTGTACCAGGAGAGCAGACTTCGTTGATGATTTTAAATAAAGAAGGTCAATTAATTACTATCACAAATGTGAAAGAACGAGCTGATCAAGTGGGTACCGATGCTTGGGTTTTTGCGGGTGGTTTTGATGTAGAAAACGAACCTTATGCCTTAACGTTCTATGAGTCGTATAATTACTTCCAGATCAGCTTAGAGGCCGAGCCACTAGCTGAGGTGCGAGTTGTTGCAGAGCAGGCATTTTTATCAGCATTAAATCTAGATAAAGAGACAGCTTGCTCTTTAGACGTATCAGTACGAACCAGGGCTGGAGTCAATGAGTTTTTTGCGGGACAGGAGCTTGGTCTTAGTTTTTGCCCTGACGCTGTATTGTTTCAATAAATATGAAATTTCTTTTTCTCATTCCAGTTTTACTAGTGACAGCTATACCTGAGTTTGCGACCGCTGCGTTAGTAACCTGCTCTGGTCCCGAGTGTGACTTCTGCAACTTGCTTGATATGGTAAATGGGATTGTTAACTTTCTGATTACCATTTGTGTGGTGATTGCGGTCATTATGATCGCCGTGGCTGGCGTTAAGCTGCTCACCTCAGGTGGAAACTCGAGCGCAGCTGCTGAAGCAAAAGGGTTGTTCACTAATGTGGTGATTGGATTCATTATTGTGTTGTCTGCGTGGTTGATTGTGGATACTGTATTGCGAATCACCACTGACTCTGGTGGTTTGGATGCGTGGGGGCTGGTAGAGTGTGGTGGTATGGTGAAGCCGGTGGCTCGTGATGTTAATGCTTTAGAAGGGCCTGAGGCGGGTACTGAGTTGTCTGCAAAGGCTAGTGCAGGCTGCCCTACGTGTGTTGATATTTCAACTGCAGTTTCATGTAAAAATTCTAGAAGTTGTACGGTTGAGGCAGAATACGGCGAGCGTTTAGCCGGACTCGCACGATCAAGTGGTGTTGAACTTGAGGTAACTGAAGGATTTCCACCCACTCGAACTCATAAGTCAGCTTGTCACGGAGACGGGACGTGTGTAGATATTGTATTCAAAGATCGAGACTGGACTTCTGAACGTGTGAAATCCTTTCAAGCACAAGCGACAGCATTGGGGTTTCGAGCGGTGTATGAACCAGGTCCTGGTGGATCTTGTCTAGGAGCTAGTAATTGTGTAGAGGGAGTTGCGACAGGAAATCATTTTTCATTGTATGCAAACTAATTACATTTTATGATTGTTCATGCCGCTGCCGTAGATTTAGCTAAAAGCTTCGTTCAGAAATTGAATGCAGCTATTTTCTTCCCTTTGATCACGCTAATGACAGTGGTAGCAGTGATTTTCTTTTTGTATGGTTGTTTTGAATATGTGGCAGGAGCTAGTAATCCGCAAGCCAAAGAAAAGGGGAAGAAACATATTTTATGGGGTTTGATTGGTTTATTGATAATGCTGTCCGCGTATACAATATTGTCTATTGCCGCTGCTACGTTTGGGGTAGATGTCGAAGAAGCGGTGAGCCCGTTTGCACCACTTGAGGCGCCCGTGCCTGGGGCCCGACCGGAAGGAGCAGTATTGCCTGACGGGAGTACACCTACGTCTCCACTACCAACACCTCGTCCTGAAGCAGCTGATTGTCGGCAGTTCGGCTTACATGGTTGTGGTCCAGCGCCGCTTGATAACCCCTACAGTGCGTTACGAGAAGAGTATAACTACACTGGTGGGGCTGCACTAGGAAGTTCTAATCTCATGTCTATACAGAGCATTCCTGAAGGAGGGAATTTACAGCGCGGTATTGATGCAGCTGACGAACTTCTACGCTACGAACACATTACGCCAGAAACGCATGAACGAGTGGTGAATCAGATGATTGGGGATGCGACGGAGTATCGGTTGAGTAATCCGTAAGTGTGCTGTTTTGTAGTGGTCTTTCTTGCGGTCACAGGTTACTAACTAGATTACTTCACTTCGCTCGTAATCTAGCAAGTACCTTCGACCCCGACTTAGCTATCATACTCGCTTGCGCTCCGTGCGACATGCTTCCGTCTCCCGCTCGAGCACGAAAGTGACGCAGGTCACTTTCTAAAACAAAAACACTTTGACTAATGTCAAAGTGTTTTTGTTTTACTCGAGCGGGCAAGAAACCTGGCTTTCAGAACTATACAGAGAAAGAGAATATATCAAATCGAGTATTCAAATACTGCAAGAGTTGGTTGTATAAAAAGAAAGCCGCCCGAAAGTCAGAGCGACTTTCAAGCGGTTTATGGACTCGGTGGGGTCAGAGACCTTTTACCAAATCGAAGTTCTTGTGATGAGGCGTAATCACACGTTTTAGCTCGGCGACAACCTTGTCCAACTGTTCAGCATTATCGCCAAAGCATCGGATGATGTAGTCCAGAGCTGACGCTGCGACGCTTTTGCGACCTTCCGTCACAACTGACGCAAGTGCTTGTGCATCTGGCTCAAGTGCTGCACCCAGCATTCTCACGGCTGTGAGAGCGTTTTTTTCGCTCTCACAGGGGCTGACTGCTGTCCGAAGCAGTTCAGCACTGATTGCAGTTTCATCGAACATCCCAGTTCCTTTCATTTATCTGAACTTCAGGCATTTCCCGAAGTAGGGTGATTGAGAAACTTGCACCAGTATCCTCGATACCTTTGCCAAGATAGGCGACAGAGCCACCCATCTTTTCGATGCCAAGTGCAGCATACGCCAGTGAGTGACCCCAGCCAGTTGCTTTGGTGGTATGACCCTCAAAAAAGCGAAGTGGCACAAAGTCATTTGGCAAACCCTTTCCGTTATCAGAGATAGTCAGAACGACCTCTGTGTCGGTGATAGTCACGCCGAACTTGAAGATGGTCGAACCTGCTTCGATGCTGTTTTGCATCATTTCTCCAAGCAGGTTGTATAACAGAGCTGCTTCACCGATAAAGGTGACACCTTCGTTGCCATTTAGAGCGACTTGGAAATCACCATCGACTGCACGGATGTCTGGTTTACTGAAGAAACAGAAGCGTGCAATAAAGTATTGCACCTCGTGGTCAGTGACAGGTATGTCATCAGCAATCATGGTGTTGATGAATAAATCACCCCAGATAGCTTTGGGTATCCGACCTGCGTACGTTATTTCGGATTGATAGAACATTTGAAACCCTCCAGTTGTTTCGGTTAGGCGTAATGCCTGCTAAATGCACAATGCCATAAATACTTATTCTGTTCAAGTAAAAAGTTCTGAAACGAACTTTGGGTAAAAGAAAATAGCTTGCATTTGCAAGCTATTTTCTGAAGGCGGGCCCACGTGGACTCGAACCACGGCCGCTGGTTTTGGAGACCAGAATTCTACCACTAAACTATAGGCCCTTACGTAAAATCACGTGCGCTACATAGTAGGGGAAAGGGAGATTAAAATCAACCAAGAAACTCCCGTACGCGGGCGATAACGTCATGAGTATGTTCACGTTTGTACCACTCAATTGTCTGATCTCGCTTCAGCCAAGATAGTTGGCGTTTAGCATACTGCCAATTTTTTTCAGTGAATTTCTGGATAAATGCTTCTTCAGTGATTGCTCCAGCTGCTAACTCCATACCGATTTGATATTCAAAGCCCATTTCGTTGAGGCGCTCTTTTGATACTCCAGCTGTAAGTAGTGCCACTACTTCTTCTTTTAAACCAATGGTGAGCCAGGCAGGAGCGCGTGCTGCGATGCGGGCACGCAACTCATCTCTGTCTGTTTCGATTCCAATGATCAGTGCGTCATAAAGGTTTTCGAGTGGCTTTTTTTCAGGCACTGCCCCTAGGGCACTAGCGATCTCAATCGCTCGTACTAAACGTCGTGGATTATGCTCATCTATGTCAGCTGCTCGCCGAGGGTCAATTTTTTGTAGTTTTGTATACAACGCTTCAACGGGCAGCTCTTCTAGTGCTTCCCGCAGTGCAGGGTTTGGCGGTACGGCCGGAGTGCTGATGCGACCAAGGAGTGTGTCAGTGTAAAAGAATGTCCCGCCCGCAATAATAGGGAGTGCATCACGAGATGTAATATTCGTGATCGCAGTAGCGGCATCTCTTTTAAAATCCACCGGACCGTAGTTTTCATGTATATCTACAATATTAATGAGATGATGAGGAACACCTCTCATTTCTGCTGTAGTTACTTTAGCCGTTCCAATATCAAGCCCACGGTAGATTTGCCTTGAATCAGCCGAGATTACTTCACCTGTGAATTCTTGAGCCAGCGTAATAGCTAAGTCAGTTTTTCCAGAAGCAGTTGGACCGACAACGATTATTATTTTTTCCTTTTCCATGTGCCGAAGGAGGGAATTGAACCCTCACCTTTGCGAGATATGATTTTGTTTAAACACACTGTGCCGCGGGAGGGAATTGAACCCTCACTCCTTGCGGAATGCGATTTTGAGTCGCACGCGTCTACCAATTCCGCCACCGCGGCACACTATGTTCAAACCGTCGCCATGAAATGTGCACCTGCACATTTCACCCGTCTATTCCTGACTCCGGCAAGTGGATACGAGTGTAGCAGAAAATGCAAAAGTTATAAACACCCTGTCAGATATGCGTATGCTAAAATGTCAGTATTGGAGTTATGAATGAACGGCAAAAGCGAAGCTTTTTGCTGTCTGTAAGGTATTTATTTTAGAATGGCATTTCAAGGAGATTCAATTTTTTGGGTAGAAGTAGGGAAAATTGTCCCTAATCCGTTTCAACCACGGCGGGAATTTAATGAGGCTAAACTCAAGGAATTGTCAGAATCGGTCCGAATGTACGGTATTTTGCAGCCCCTGACCGTAACTCGAAAGGAAATTCAGCGTGAAGACGGCGCGTTCTTTACTGAGTACGAACTGATTGCTGGGGAACGTCGTTTGCGCGCTAGTAAATTAGCCGGATTGCTACAAGTGCCGGTGATTATCCGTGAAGGCGAGGATAGTGAGCAAGAGAAGCTTGAGCTGGCTATCATTGAGAACTTGCAGCGTGAGGATCTTAATGCTGTAGACCGAGCGTTAGCCTTTCGCCAGTTAGCAGACAGTTTTGGACTTTCACATGCAGCGGTAGCTAAAAAAGTGGGCCGTAGCCGTGAGTATGTAAGTAATACGATGCGATTGCTGCTACTACCAGAATGTATGCTGCAGTCACTCAAAGTAGGGGATATTACTGAAGGACATGGTCGGACACTGCTGATGTTGAATGATCGTCCGGAGGAGCAAGATACCGTGTTCCGTGAGATCTTGTTGAAGAAATTGTCTGTTCGAGAAGTGGAACGGATTGCGCGTAAGATTGCTCAGGATAAAGTGCGGAGTAAGAAGTGGAAAGATACCGATCCCGAACTGATCGAGATGGAAAAGCAATTTACGGAGACTTTAGGTACCCGGGTGCAGATTGCCAAGACTGACTATGGCGGCAAGCTTACTATCGATTACTTCTCGCAAGAAGACTTAGACAAGCTGCTCGTTTTAATGAAAGCAGAAGAGAGTAAATCTGCCTCTAGTCTTGCTGGGGCAGCGATAGCGGCAGAAGTGGTAGAAACTGGACATGACGTTGATGAGGCTTTAAAAAAACTGAGTGAAGCAACCCCGTTTGATCCGGTGCTGGAAAAACCAGAAGAGGGCGTTGCTCCTGCTGCAGAGATTCAAGAGTCAGAAGATATCTCTGATCGTTTGTCTGTAATTGAAGTTCCGGAAGCAGAGGTGTCGACACCAGCGATTGAGGAGGCTCTAGTACCTGTAAACGAAGACGATACTCAAGCTAAAATAGAAACAGTAAAAAACAGAACACAATCTGATTTACGAAACCACTTACGAGAAGCCTTAAATGACACTGTCTTGGATCCTAGCTTTGCAGCAAGTAATGCTCCAGCACCGATTGTGCCCCCCGAACCAGTCCAAAATACTGAAGCGCCTGAGCGCCTGATCACAGAAGATTCGTTTATTTCACCACAACAAGTGACAGAAAAAAATGATGATGACAGTGACCTCTATACTGTAAAAAATTTCGGAGTGTAACAAAAAACTGGATCGATAACGATCCAGTTTTTTAAATTCTATTTCTCGCTTTCTAGAGCCAATTTAATACGTCGTTTGGCTAGCGAAGTTTTAGCAAAATCGAGCCATTTTGGCGTAGGTTTGGATGATCTCTTGGTTTCAATTTCTACAATATCTCCATTGCGAAGTTCGGAATCTAATTGGCTTAATTTGTTATTAATTTTTGCTGCAGACATATGGCCGCCAACTTCAGAGTGGATGGCATATGCAAAATCTACTGGTGTGGCTCCAGTTGGTAAATCAACCACATCGCCATTGGGGGTAAAGACGAATATCCTAGTTTTAAAGAAGTCAGTGCGCATATCGTCAACAAATTCTCGACCTGAACTTTTTTCATCAGTATAGATTTCCCCAATCTGATTGATCCACGTAGGAATTTTAGCGTGTGGCGGCAAGTCTCCCTTGGCTATAGACTTTGTGACGATCGCTTGGTCGCGCCAAGCAAACGGACGAAAGAGAGAAGGAGCTAGGCGACTAAACCAGTGGGACTGTGGTGATTTTTTGCTAGAATTAGTGTCTTTGTAGATAATGTGAGAAGCGACTCCGTACTCAGCTTCCTGATGCATTTTTTGGGTGCGAATTTGGATTTCTAAGATTGTGCCATGAGGAGTAGCAACCGTGGTGTGGATGGATTGATAACCGTTAGGTTTTGGGAACGCGATATAGTCTTTCATGCGTTTTGGTAATGGTCGCCAAAGCTCATGGATCACTCCAAGGGTGCGATAACATTCTTCCATGTTACCGACCACAACCCGGATAGCAAGCAGGTCGTAGACGCTTTCAATATTCCAATCCTTTCGTTTTAGTTTCTGAAACAAACTATACTTACCTTTGACGCGGTATGAAGTCGAGAAGTCACGTAGTCCAACTTCAGCTAGTCGTTTTTGTAAGGTCTTACGTTCACGTTCCAAAATCTCACTCCGCTTACCAGCTTTCTGACTAATTAGTGTTTCGACACGTTCGTATGCTTCGGGATATACATATGGAAAGGCCAGATCTTCCAATTCTTTTCGAATCCGACCAATACCAAGGCGGTGGGCCACGGGGACATAGATCTCCAGCGTTTCAGTCGCGATCCGCTTTTGTTTTTCAGGTGGGACGAAATTCAGCGTCTCCATGTTATGAAGACGATCAACCAGTTTTATAATCAAGACTCGAATGTCTTGGCTGGTAGCAACAAACAGTTTTCGTAGTGATTCGTTGTGCCGGTCGGTACCGTAATAACGAACAGAACTGAGTTTGGTTACACCATCAACGAGGAATAAAATCTCCTCACCAAATTTTTCTTTTATTTCATCCGGTGTGACCTCAGTATCTTCAATAGTGTCATGCAGCAGTCCGGCTGCAATAGTACGTGGTCCCATGCCCATCTCAGCCAGCCTGAGACCAACGGTAGCGACATGGATCATATACTGCTCTCCAGAATAGCGAGTATGGCCAGCGTGTGCAGTCTCAGCGAGTTCGTAGGACTTTGTTATCAAAGCTTTGTCAGCGTCAGTTGGGTTATTGAGTCGTCCAATTATTTCTTTGGCTGTTATCATCAGTTCATTCTAGAGATGAAGTGCTAAATTGGCAAGGAAAAACCGCACAGAACCCGTAGGCCTTGCGCGGCTTTCGATGTATTTAATGGATATTACTGCTTTAGCATCTCTATCGCGTCTTCGATTGTAAACTTTTTCATATCGACACTATCAGGAATATTGATTCGTTTGAAGCCTTTTCGGAGATACTTACCTGACTTACTTTTGTATACATTTACCAGCTTACGAGTACGTGGATGGATACCGAGTTCTTTGCAGAGCGTCTCACCCTTACGCAGCTGCTTTGGTTCCTGTAATATTTCAAGTGCCCGTTCAAACGTGATGGTGTACGGGTCGTCGTCACCTTTAAGGGAGCGGAAGTCACCAGCGTGACCGATATACGGTCCGTATTGACCAGTGTTGGCAATGACAGGTTCTCCAGTCGTTGTGTGCTCACCTAGTTCGCGGGGGAGGAGTAGGTATTTTACTGCCAGATCAAGCGTAACGTCTTCGGATTTGACGTCCGCTGGGATACTGGCTCGCTTCGGTTTCTCTTGTTTCTTGCCTTTGACTTTTTCTGGGGTAGCGCCGAGTTGTACGTAGGGGCCAAACCGTCCATTCATGACAAAGATCGGATCACCGGTTTCGGGGTGATTGCCGATTGGTTCGTCTTCTTTGATTTCACTACCGTCAATCATGCGAGCTCCATTACAGTCAGGGAAGCGATCACATGACAAAAACGTACCATTACGGCCGAGTTTGCGCACCATGCCTGACTTACACTCAGGACACGGGAATTCCTTAGGTCCAGGGCCAAGGTTGGTGAGTTTTTCGATATCTTCTTTGGCTTCAACCGCTTTGTGAAATGGTGTGTAGAAATCTTTTAAGGTCTTTTCGTATTTACGATCACCGTTAGCAATGTCGTCGAGCTGGTTTTCCATGTCACTAGTGAAGTCGTCGTCGATGTACTCAAGGAAATGTGTTTCCAAGAATGACGATACGACGTCACCGGTATCGGTTGGTTGCAGGGCTTTACCTTCTTTTAGGACATAGCCACGGTCGATGATGGTTTTGATGATACTGGCGTAAGTAGATGGTCGGCCGATGCCACGCTTTTCAAGTTCTTTAATAAGGCCAGCTTCAGAGTAGCGTCCTGGCGGCTGAGTCTGTTTCGCTTCCACTTCCACTTCTTTTACTTTTACTACGTCGCCAGCAGCGATCTTTGGCACTTCGGTGTCTTCCCCTCGGGCTAGTGGATCAGCCGCGATCCAGCCGTCGAAGGTAAGTCGGGAACCATTGACAGCAAAATCAGGAATACTATCTTTGGCGTCAGATACGTTAATGAGCACTTTGGTTCGTTTCATCTGCGCGTCGGCCATCTGTGAAGCCATGGCGCGCGACCAAATCAGCTCGTAGAGGGCTTTTTGATCACCAGTTAGTCCCGCTTGGGTTTTATTGAAATTAGTCGGCCGGACGGCTTCGTGGGCCTCTTGGGCGGATTTGCTTTTGGCACTAAAAGTCCGGGGTGAGAGATACTCTTTTCCATACTGCTTAGTCACTACACTGTAGATTTGCTTGAGGGCGATCTCGCTCATGTTGGTACTGTCGGTACGCATATAGGTGATGTGTCCGGCTTCATAGAGCTTCTGGGCCGCGCCCATGGTGCGACTCGGGGCGAAGCCGAGTCGGGTCGAAGCTGCTTGCTGCATGGTCGAAGTTGTAAACGGTGCTTTTGGCGAACGTTTGGCTTCACTCTCTTTTACATTGGTGACGGTCCAGTCATCCTTTTCTCCAACTTTCTTGATCCGCATCGCTTCTTTTTCTTCTCCCGGTTCTTCAGTACAGGTAAATGGCACGGCAGCTTTGCTGATAGTACTATGTGCTGTGAGAACAAAGTAGTCATCAGGGATAAAGGCGCGAATTTCTCGTTCTCGCTCCATAATGATACGCAGGGCTGGAGATTGTACGCGACCAGCTGACAGACCATAACGGACTTTTTTCCAGATCAAGCCAGAGAGATCGTAACCGACGAGACGGTCGAGTACGCGCCTGGCTTCCTGTGCTTCTTTGAGGTGCATATTGATCTTGCGGGGTTTTTCGATCGCGGCTTTGACGGCTGGCTCAGTGATTTCATGAAAAACGATCCGTTTTTGGTTCTTGTTGACGTCTTTTAGCAGTTCGGCTACGTGCCAAGCAATCGCTTCGCCTTCTCGGTCGGGGTCAGATGCGAGTAGGATCTGATCAGCTTTGGCAGCTGCAATCTGGAGATCTTTGATGACGGCTTCTTTCCCGGGAGAGACGATATACCGCGGCACAAAGCCGCCGTCGATATCGACGGCGTCTTTATTGGTTTTAGGTAAGTCTCGGACATGACCAACCGAAGATTTTACCTTATAGCCGGGGCCGAGGTATTTTTCGATTGTTTTTGCTTTGGCCGGTGACTCTACGATCACGAGCGTATTTTTGATTGCTGTTTTTGCCATGAATTTCTATAAATGTAGCACACACTAATACTAGGAAACTAAAAACTTGTCAAATTAGTACTGTTAACAGTACTAATTTCCTATAGCTCGTGCCAATAGGCGGGCTCGAGCTTTCGAGTCGGCTTGAGCGGTAATGAAGTCCTGGATAAGTGCCAAGATGGAATCTCGATTTTTTGATTGAGTATTTTTTACAAAGGCCTGGTATCGGCCACTGCTCCAGTCCCGATAGATACGCTGAGCAGTAGTTGGGCTAATGAATAACGTATTCCAAACATCGTATTGAGAATATCCTTCTGCAAACATCCATACAGAAGCAAAGCGTTTTATCAGCATGATTTTTTCTGCATCAGTTAAGAAATCATTTAAAAAGTATTGTGCGCTCGTTTGGTTCGCACTAATTAGCTTACTCAAGAGCTGCTCCGCAGTTTTGAATTCAGCGGAGTGAATTTTTTTTCGAGTGGTGTTTGTCATAATTTAGTACTGTTAACAGTACTAAATTATAACGTACTGACATGAATGCGCGACCACTGTTTGGTTGGATGTGGTTTTTTGTTGACTATGTTTTGATTCGGTAGCTATTTCCGCTCTCTACTATTAGGTCTTTTATTTCCATCTGCATTAAAAGAGCTGCAGCTTCTGGAGTAGGGAGCTCAAGCTGGCGGATGAGTTCGTCACGCGGCGTGGGTTCGTGGAGAATGGTGAGTACACGTGCTTCTTCAGGGGTGAGGTCAGGCAGGAGAGGCTTAGTGACTGGTTCGGCGTCACTGATCTGTAAAGCAGCGAGGATGTCGCTCGCATCAGTGACGGGTGTCGCGCCGAGCTTGAGGAACTGATGGGTGCCGGCAGAATTCTTCGAGAAGATACTGCCGGGGACGACCAGTACTTCTCGATTGTAGTCAGTGGCCAAGCGCGCGGTGATGAGGGTGCCGGATTTCTCGGCGGCTTCTATTAATAGCGTGGCGTGACACATACCGCAGACGAGGCGGTTGCGTTGGGTGAACGACCACTTGGTAGCACGAAAGTCAGGGGCGAATTCTGACAGTAGCCCGCCACCAGCGTCGAGAATATTTTGGGCTAGGCGTTTGTGCGTGGCGGGGTAGATGACTGAGTCGTCGAGCCCACCGCCCGGAATGGCGAGGGTATAGAGATTATTGTCGAGCGCCGTCTGGTGCGCCAAGCTGTCGATCCCGAGCGCCAGGCCAGAGACAATCCCAACCGGGTAGCCTTTGAGGCCACCGATCAGATGTTGCACGGCGTCTTTACCGTAGCTGGTGTATTTGCGACTACCGACGACGGCGAGAAGTTTAAGGTCTGGATCAGGTAGGGCACCACGATAATTGAGTGCAGTAGGCGGCTGCGGAATTTCCCGCAAGAGCGGAGAGTGCTTCGCAGCTGGTAGTTCTCGAATGGGAAAGGGCATATAAAAATTTTAGCATGTTGCTGCATGCAAAATAACAGAGAGAGAGCTATTGTTCAAAGTGCCCTACATCTTGGGTGAGAAACGGAGGCGAGATGTCAAATTACGATGGAGACGAATATCCGTGGGAACGAAGCGAGCGACTTCGGCGTGAAGCCGAAGATCGTTTTGAAAGGCTTGTTTCTCAGGCGATTCAGGCGATCATGGAGTTTCAGAGTCCCCATGAGACGGTTTATATCAGCCTCAACAACAGAGATCTAAGAAGTAAAATTGGTCTCACTATGGGGTGGAATCCTCTGCATTGCCCAACAGACATCGGTGACCGGCGTGAAGATTTGCCATTTCTAACGGCCATAATGAGGTTGGTTGCCAGTGATCAGTTGGGAATACCTGGCCTCGGCTATGCTGCCAAACTGGCTGATTTCCGGCAAGCTTTATCGCAAATGACGGCACTGTGGACGTCTGTGTATCCGCCTAAGGCCGTTGTGTTGGTGTAGATGAAAATTCCGTCGTAGGAGGCGGCGAGGTTCGGACGAAAGTCCGGAGGAAACCTCGCCGCCTATCCGCGACGGTTTTCCTTTTCTCAAAAACCAGGTAAGGTATAATCTACTATTATCTATATAACCGATACTGACTTGTGTTAGACATCAAATTCATCCGTGAGAATCTCGACATTGTAAAGATGGCGGCGACTAAAAAGAAAATCGAGATTGACCTCGATCGCTTAATGGCGGTGGATGATTCGCGCCGCGAGCTGATGTCTGTCGTGGAGACGAAGAAAGCTGAGCAAAACCGGGTGTCAGCCGATATTGTGAGCGCTGCGCAAGATCCGGTCCGGAAGCAGCAGCTCATTACCGAGATGCAGGACCTTAAAGCTGAGATCCAGGCTGATGAAGAGAAGGTTAAACCAGTGATGGAAGAGTGGCACGCCCTGATGCTACAAGTGCCCAACGTGCCGGATATGTCAGTGCCTGATGGTGATAGCGATGCTGATAACGTGGAGATCAAGACTTGGGAACCAGAGGGCTACAAAGGTCACGATGCGCACTTTGATTTCACCCCCAAAGACCACATTGAGATTATGACCAAGCTTGGTATGGCTGATTTCGAGCGAGGGACGAAAGTACATGGCTTTCGCGGGTATTACTTAATGGGAGATGGTGCGCGACTGAGTTGGGCGATCTGGAACTACGCGCAGGAATTCTTTATGGCCAAGGGCTTTGACCCGATGTTGCCACCGACGATTGTGCGCAAGGCCAATCTCTACGGCACCGGCCACTTACCAAACGAAGCGGAAGATGTGTACCACACGCAAGACGAAGATTATTTAATTGGCACCAGTGAAGTGTCGACCATGGGGTACTACGCCGATGAAGTGCTTGAAGAGTCGGAGTTTCCAAAGAAGCATCTTTCATTCTCACCGTGCTACCGGCGCGAAGCAGGTAGCCATGGCAAGGATACGAAAGGGCTGATTCGAGTACATGAATTTTATAAAGTAGAGCAAGTGGTATTGTGCGAAGCGTCACACGAAGAAAGTGTGAAGTGGCACGAGGAGATCAACCGCAATACGGAAGATTTTATTGAGAGTTTAGGGATTCCGTACCACACCGTGTTGAACTGTGGCGGCGATCTTGGTCAAGGACAGGTGAAAAAGTACGATATTGAGCTGTGGGTACCACTTGAGAAGAAGTACCGCGAGATCAGCTCAGCCAGCTACTTCCATGACTTCCAAACTCGCCGGTTCAACATCCGCTATCGAGATAGTGAAGGGAAGCTGAAGTACGCCCACTCGCTGAACTGTACAGCTATCCCGACGCCACGCATTTTGGTGTCACTGATAGAGAACTTCCAGCAAGCTGATGGGACAGTGAAGGTGCCAGAGCCGCTGCAAAAGTACATGAACAAGGAAACGATCTCTGCGCAGTAAGAGATTTGTAGCAGCGAGCCAAAAACCGCCAAACCTCGAAGACTCCAAAAAACCTTTCAATCGATTGAAAGGTTTTTTTGTATATATTTTGGTAGCTTTTGGTTTGGCAGGGTTGATTTTCCGGAGGATTAAAATTATTGGTGCCTGCTGGCCGGCGAGCAAAGTTCGCCACCTATTTGCGTGGTACCATACTTCCATGAAAATCTTGTCACGACTTTTCAAATCCAAGCGAAAGCCTGTCCGCCGGTCCCAAAAAGTTTTTCAGAGTACCTGGAAGCGGCAGGTGGGGATTGGAGTGATTTTGACGTGTTTGATCGGACTTATAGTGACTGGTGTCTGGTATGGCTCTCGGATTGAGGCGCTCACTATTACACAAGTTGAAGTGGTAGGCGGTGAGACAATCGCACATGATGAAGTGCGACGTCTGGCCGATGAGCTTTTGGTTGGTTCCTATTACAGACTCGTCCCCAAGCAGTTCGCTTGGACCTATCCCCGGCAGACCATTACTGATCGAATTTTACGACTCGAACGAATCAAGAACGTGGCTGTAGATCGAACTGACGGCACAACTATACAAATAGTTTTTGAAGAATATGTCCCGTTTGCACTCTGGTGTGAGGGTTTAGAGAGCGCTGCTTGTGCGTTTCTAGATCGAAGCGGTTATGCCTTTACTATTGCTCCGGAGCTTACTGGCGCTGCTTTTATCCGGTACGTGCAGCTGGATGAAGAAATGGGGATACAGAAGCAGGTGTTTGAACGAGAGGTGCTTGATCAGACGACAGAGCTGATAGATGTGGCCAAAAACCAGCTTGATATAAATATTATTGGGGTCATTCAAAAATCAGAAACAGAAATTGAATACCATATTGCTGGTGGTGGGGTTATTAAAACGTCACGGGACATTACGGCCCAAGATACCTTCGACAATTTACTGACCGTACTAGAGTCAGCCCAGTTTACCCACCTCGAGCCGGGTAATTTTCAATACATTGATCTGCGGTTTGGGAATAAGGTGTATGTAAAAGAGGAGGTAACTTTAGATGAACAGAATGTTGCCAGCTCGTCTGCAACTTCGACTTTGTAAAGAAAAGGCTGCCTCAAAGGGCAGCAGTATATTTTACGATGTGACGGCTTTTCTCACCTATCTTCGTCTTCGAAGGGGCTCGGTCGTTGATCACCGAAATAGAAAATGCCGTAGAAGATTCTTGGATAGAATCTTGCGCTATACACCGACAAGACTAAGCAGCCAAAAAAGAACTGAATAGCAACATAGAAACTCATCATACATCTCCCTATTTCCTATTCCGTTAGCTTGCTTCCTTACTATTAATACATTGCAAAATATGCATCGTCAACTATAATCCAAGCTTATGAACTTCTGGCAAGACTTACCAAGCCCAATAATGGCCGTAGCGCCGATGGCTGACGTCACTGACGCGCCGTTTCGGCGCATGCTCACTAAATACTCAGCTCACACCCGGGCTGATGGTTCTGTCGGTGGTCCTGATGTGATGTGGACTGAGTTTGTCGCGGCTGATGGGTTGATGTTGGCACCACCAGAAGGGCGAGCGAAATTGATGGTTGATCTGATCTATAGCGAAGAAGAGCGGCCGATCGTGGCGCAGTTATTTACCTCACAGCCAGAGCATATGGAAGGGGCGGCGCGCCTTTGTCTTGAGCTGGGGTTTGATGGGGTGGATATCAATATGGGCTGCCCGGTGCAGGTGATTGGTAAGCAAGGTGCTGGAGCAGCGATGATCCAGGATCCCGCGAATGCTAAAGAGGTAGTAAAGGCCGCGATGCGTGGTGCGCGTCATGGTGAAGCTGACGGGATTCCGGTCTCAGTGAAAACTCGCCTCGGCTACAACGAAGACGAAGTCGAGACCTGGCTCCCGGCCTTGCTCGAAGAGAAGCCAGCGGCACTGTCGCTGCATTGTCGTACCCGCAAAGACTTGAGTAAGGTGCCAGCCCGGTGGGAGCGACTGACGCGCGCGGTTGAATTACGAAATGAAATTTCGGCAGCAACTAGAATCCTTGGTAATGGCGATGTATTGAGTCTCGAAGATGCGCATCAGAAGATCGCCGAGACCGGATCTGATGGAGCCATGATTGGTCGCGCGCTCTTTGGTAACCCGTGGTTTTTCCATCCAACTAGGTCGCTGCCACTGCGACTTACAGCGCTCCCAACTCATGGTGTGAATCGAGAAGAGATCGTGACGAACGATACATCAGATGCAACCATGGAGTATGTGACTCTGGAAGAGCGATTACTGGTGCTCGTGGAACACAGCAAGTTGTTTGTAGAGTTGTTGCCGGCAAAGAATTTTTCAGTCATGAAGAAGCACTACAAAGCGTACGTGAACGGTTTCCCGGGTGCAGCGCCGCTGCGCTCAGCGCTGATGGAATCAAATTCACCGGCGGAAGTGGAACGAATTGTCCACGATTTTTTACGAACTATTCAGTAGATCTGATACACTAGTGACATGGATGAAGTACTGCACGCAAATATATTTTTTGTTATCGCCTCACTTGGAGTGGTAGCACTGACAATTTTAGTGTGTGTATTGCTTTACCAGCTTATTAAAATTGTTCGATCGATCAGACGGATTGTAGAGCGGGTAGAGATGGGAAGTGAGGTGTTGGCAGATGATATAGAAAGTATTCGCGCTAACCTCAATCCCGCTCGACTCATTTCTTTTGTGATGAGTTTTGTGCCTGGTGCCGCTGCTCCCAAACGTCGGAGACGAACTAAATCTTCTGAAGAGTAAATCATTTATGGCAACGAAAAAAACAGCTAAGAAAGCAAGTATGTCTACCCAGCAGAAAGTTGGGATTGGTGTTGGTTTGACTGCAGCAGCGGTGGCAGCGGCCGGAGCCTATTTCTTGGGGGTGAGTTCTGATGCACAGAAGAATCGAACAAAAGTAAAAAGTTGGATGCTTAAAGCAAAGGCGGAAGTGCTCGAGACACTCGAGGATGTTGAACAAATGTCACAGGCAGAATATGAAAAATTGGTAGACACTGTCTCATCTTCGTACTCACGACTTAAGACTGCGAGTAAGGCTGACATTGCGACCTTCAAACGAGAAATGAAAGATCATTGGCCAGGCATCGAAGACGCCGGGAAGTTGATCAAAGAAGTCTCTGGAGTAGTGGCAAAAAAGACAGCGAAAACCGCTAAGAAGACAGTCAAAAAAGCCCCAAAGAAGACAGTGAAGAAAGTTATAAAAACACCTAAGAAGGTACCAAAGAAGGCAGTTAAGAAGGTTGTGAAAAAAGCTGCTAAGTAAACTTAGAAAAATCGGCCGCCCCACGGGGCGGCCGATTTTTCTAAATGGTATACTACTCATATATGACAGAAACCACGGGAGCGCTGTACCGTAAGTACCGGCCGCAGACATTCGCAGAAGTGCGCGATCAAGACCATATTGTGACGGTGCTCGAAGGAGCGATCAAGAAAAAGGCTATTCCACATGCTTTATTATTTTGCGGCGGACGAGGGACGGGGAAGACTACTTTGGCGCGTATTTTTGCGCGTGAGATTGGTACGAGCGATGTAGATTTGTATGAGATTGATGCGGCGAGTAATCGGGGGATTGACGACATCCGTGAGCTGCGTGAAGCAGTGCATACACTGCCGTACGAAAGTGAACGCAAGGTCTACATCATCGATGAGGTACACATGCTCACCAAAGAAGCGTTCAATGCACTTTTGAAGACGCTGGAAGAGCCGCCAGCGCACGTGATATTTATCTTAGCTACGACTGAAGTAGAGAAGTTGCTCGATACCATCCTCTCGCGGTGTCAGGTGTTCACCATGCGTTCTCCGTCGCGGGAAGTTTTGGCGGCAACAGTTACAGATGTGGCTAAGAAAGAAGGTTTCTCACTCAAGCCAGAGGCGGCAGACTTGATTGCAATCGCAGCTGATGGGTCGTTTCGAGATGCTTTAGGAGTGACTCAGAAAGTCATCTTGGCCTCAGGCGACACTATTGGTGACGCTGATGAAGTGGCGACTATCATTGGTGCTCCTAGGACTGCTTTGGTGGGTGATGTGCTGTCGGCACTGCATGAAAAAGACGTTGAGAAAGGAACGGCAGCGATTGCTGCGGCCAAAGGAGATCATGTTGATATGAAGTTGTTCACCAGACTGCTACTCGAGCGGGTGCGGGCCGTCATGATGTTGCGGAATGTGCCAGCGAGAGAAGCAGAACTCCTGGCCCCTTTTGGCGAAGGAGATCGAGAGCTCGTCAAGTCGATCGCTACCGCCAGTACTTCCGCTATCAACTCGCACCTGCTGGTTCGTTTGCTGGAAGCTTCAGCCCAGATTCAACACACCGCACTGACACAGTTGCCACTTGAAATTGTCTTATTAGAACAAGCTGAAAAAAACTAGCCATGAAACGAGTGTATTTTGTCCGTCATGGAGCGACTGACGGTTCAGTAGGTAATATTCAGCAATCAGCCCAGACACCGTTGAATGATTTGGGAGTAAAGGAGGCGTCCTTGCTTGCGGCACGAGCCGGCAGTTTGCAGTTTGAGACACTCTATTCAAGTCCAGCAGCTCGGGCTTCTGACACGGCAGCAGCTGTCGCATCGATTACTTCACACAGCGTTGAAGTAAGTGATTTGTTTGCCGAGCGTAAGCGTCCTTCTCGTTTTGATGGTTGGGATAAAACTCTTCCCGAGTATGTCATGTATAGAGAAGCAGAAGTGGCAAATCTGCATGAAGCTGATTGGAAGTTTGAAGATTCAGAAAGCTTTACAGAATTAACCGATCGCACCAAAACAGCATTTGATCTGCTACAAGAAAAATCTGGAGATACTATGGTGGTTTCCCATGAGTATATTGCAAAGTTTTTTGCCACGTATGTATTAAGTTCTGGCGTTCCAACCCCAGAGCTGTGGGCCCAGATGTATAAAGCATTGCGACTGTCGAATACGGGTATAACTGTTTTTCAGTATAGTCCTGAAACAAATTGGCAGCTTTTGACTTGGAACGACCACGCGCACTTCGCTGAATAAAGTTTTTTGTTAGTACACAGTCAAAATCACTCGGTGAGAGTGCTACCATACTAGTATCTAATAAGTTTTTTGATGGAGATCTTTTTTGTACGACATGGTCAGACGGCCTTCAATGCCAAGCACGTGCATCAACTGCCCGAATCACCCCTTAATGAGAAGGGGAGGCAGCAGGCGCACACGGTGGGGCAGTATTTGGTGAGCCAGTCGATTGATACGCTCTTTGCCAGTCCGTTGGTTCGCGCCCGTGAGACAGCTGAGATTATCGAGTCGCATGTCAATGTACCGATCATGCCGCTACCAAGTGTAGCTGAGTTCCGTCGACCCGATAGTTTGTATGGCAAGAAACATGCTTCGCTGGCATCATTTAGATATCTGAAAGACTTTTTCTGGCAGCGAGATAATAACGATTGGCAACACGAAGGCGCTGAGAACATGTTTGATATTCGTAATCGGATTCACGATGCCAAAGATGCGATCGGAGAGAGTAAAGGGGATCGGGTGGTGGTAGTGTCACACGCCATCTTTATGAATTTGTTTGTAGAGTTGATCTGTAACGAGATTGATTTGTCGTTTTATCAGTATGCCAAAGGTATTTTGAATACTCTCCGGACTAAAAATACTGAAGTGTTTCATCTACATTTTAATGAGAACGCAGCGTCGCATACCTGCGCCTGGGAATTGATCGAAAAGATAGATGTCAGCAAGCGGTAACATCAAGCTTGAATCTTACGCAAATTCTGGCAGTATATAACTCACTTCGTCAGAAGTATATTGCCCGATCGTCTAGTGGTAGGACTGCGGTTTCTGGTACCGTCAACTGGGGTTCGAATCCCTGTCGGGCAGCTGTTAGCATAAAATCTCCGTTAGGAGATTTTTGTTTTTACAGCAGCGCGATAAGTAACAGTCCGGGGGACTGTTACGAGGGATTCGAAAAGCGGTTTGAGATATTTATAGAGCGAAGCGAATATAAATATCCAAACGCTGCACAGAATCTGTAAGATTCGAATCCTTGTCCGGCAACACAAAATGTTGATAGGCTTCATTGCTGGTGTTTAAATCAAGGTAGAATACAGCTATGAAAATAGGCTATGTTCGACCGTATCCAGGCGAGATCGATATTTTGGCAGCAACAGCGCCTGCTCATGAGTGGGTGGTGGTTGAAAGTGTCGAGGAATTATCTGTTGC
The DNA here is from genome assembly GCA_964350735.1 of uncultured Candidatus Saccharibacteria bacterium. Lineage (GTDB taxonomy): Bacteria > Patescibacteriota > Minisyncoccia > Phycocordibacterales > UBA918 > OLB19. The sequence continues at coordinate 73,357 of CAYGKO010000004.1, read as the reverse complement.
CGATCGTGAAGCGATGGAGGTTTTAAGTGTATTTGTTGACTCTCCAGTTACTACTGAAACACTTAGTTTATTTCCAAATTTAAAATTGATTGCCGCGCGTTCGGCTGGATATGATCATATTGATGTTGCGGCGGCAGCTGAACGAGGGATGGTAGTGTGCCGCGTCCCGCACTATGGCACGCGTACGGTCGCTGAATATGCGATTGCGCTCATGTTTGCGTTGTCGCGGAACGCCTTTCGTTCGTATACTGATATGCAGAAAGATGCAGGGGTAACAAATTTTGCAACGTATGAAGGGTTTGATCTGTACGGAAAGACTTTAGGGGTGGTGGGTACCGGCGCGATCGGACGCAGTGTATGTGAGATCGCAAGAGGGATCGGTATGAATGTAGTCGCCTATGACGTACAGCCAGATGAGGGGTTCGCAAATGAGCAGGCGCTGCAATATCAGTCGCTTGATGAAGTATTGATTCAGGCTGATATCGTGACGTTGCACGTACCTGCTATTCCCGCTACACACCATCTACTAAATGCAGAAAAACTAGCTTTGATGAAGTCGGGTAGCTATTTAATAAATACCGCTCGTGGCGAAGTGGTCGACACCAAAGCTTTGGTAGAGGCACTGCAGTCCGGACATATAGCTGGAGCCGGACTTGATGTGCTTGAAGGAGAGCACGAATTACGCGAGGAGGCTGAGTTACTGGTCGCACAAAATGTCGACGCTACACTATGGGAAACCCTAGTGGCCGATCATGCGCTCATTGATATGTCGAATGTGATCGTGACACCACATATTGCTTTTAACACCGCTGAAGCCAAGCGGGAAATCACTGATATTACGGTGAGTAACATCCAGTCATTTGCAGCTGGAGTAGCGGCAAATCAGGTATCAGTATGAGGCAGATTATTAAAAATTTTGACGAACTAGCAACTTCACCCCTGCGGCGGGATGCTTTATTGATTGCAGAAGCAGGCCTGCAAGCGATTGATACAAAGACAGTTCTTAACAACAATATTACTCTCTGTGATGATGTGTTACAGATTCAAGGGCATCAATTTGACCTACGTGAGCACGAACATGTGTACGTCATCGGGTTTGGCAAGGTGGCTTGTACTGCTGCGCACACTCTGGAGCAGATTTTAAATGGCCGAGTAAAAAATGGTGCAGTGATTGGCGTGGCCGAAAAAGTTTGTCAGGTAGTTGATACGTATGCCGGTACGCATCCATTACCATCGCAACAAAACTATACTGCCACCAAACACATTGAAGAAGTGGCACGCACTGCTAAAGAGCGAGACTTGGTACTAGTAGTTGTGTCTGGAGGAGGTTCCGCGCTGTTGTGCTCATCGATGGGGGAGTGCACTCAAGGGATTCAGTTGTTTGAATCATTCCTACAAAGCGGCGGCACGATTGAAGAATTGAATATTGTCCGCAAGCATATCTCACACCTTAAAGGTGGAGGACTAGCTAAAGCTCTCTACCCAGCAACGGTCGCAGGGTTAGTTTTTTCTGATGTGCCAGGTGGTGATATAGCAGCTGTAGCCTCTGGTCCGACCTGTTTTGACACCACCACGATTCATGACGCCCAAGCGCTGATTGAGAAATATGCGCTGGGTTCATTTCGACTAGTGGAGACCCCAAAGGAGCCAAAGTATTTTGAGCGAGTGCATAACTTCACGATTGCTTCGAATGTCACAGCCTTGAATGCAATGCAGGAAAAAGCCGAAGCATTATCATATCGAGCTGACCTGGTGTCCGCTACTCAGTACACCACAGCGCCTGAAACTAAAGAATTACTCTTAGAAGAAGCGGGTAGCGGTGTAGCGCGCTGTATGGGTGGAGAAACAAAAGTAATGGTGACTGAAGCAGCGGATGGGACTGGTGGTCGCAATAGTTATTTAGCGCTCAGTATGTTGTCAGCACTTGAGCCTAATCAAGCCTTTGTTTCGCTAGCGTCTGATGGACGTGATAATACTGACATGGCTGGAGCGATTGCTGATGAAGAAATTGTTATCCGCGCAGCAGAGCGAGCCTTGTCAATTGCTGATCATTTAGAGCGCTTTGATTCCTTCCCGTTTTTCAATACAACTGGAGGGCATATTAAAACCGGATTGCTGGAGTCAAATGTGTCAGACTTGATGCTCCTCATTACTGCGCAGTCGGAATTGACCGATACAGCAATCACTGACGTAGAAGCACGAGTGATACAAGACTCCCGAGGGAAGCCAACTGTTCAAGTGAGTGTCATAGCTGGTGGCGAAACTGGTACGTTCAGCGTACCAAGTGGGGCCAGTACTGGTGAGTATGAAGTGGCGGTGCTTCCTGCCCACAAAGCAGTACAGATACTACAAAAGAAAGTGCAGTCAGTGCTGCTGGGTATGGACGTGACCGACCAGGCTGCGCTTGATGCCGCGTTGCATACAATTGATGGGACTAAAAACTTCGCTGCTATTGGCGGGAATCTTGCACTTGGTATTAGTGTGGCTGCGTGTAAAGCGGCTGCAGCAGTGAAGGGAGTCGAAACCTGGCAGCATATCGCAGAACTCTTTTCATATCGAGAGCAGTCAGTTGCACCGCGATTATTCGTCAATCTCATTAATGGTGGTCAACACGCCAAGGTGGGTAGTGCAATTCAAGAACATCAAATTATTCCAGACACTGATGATGTACAGGCAGCACTAGCGGCTGTAAAACAAGTGCAGCGAGAGCTGCGGGAGGTATTGCATGAGACTTACAAACACAAAGAGATCACTGTCGGTGATGAAGGTGGCTTTGTGATTCCGAGTCATGATGTATTCGAACCGTTTGCGCATATTGCCACAGCGATTAAACGAGCTCAGTGTGAAGTTCCAATTTTGATTGGAACTGATGTGGCCGCTAGTTCGTTTTATAAAAAGGAAGCATATGCACTAGGAGGAGAAATCCTTAGTGTCGAAGGTATGCTTGATTTTTATACTGAACTCCATAAAAAATTCCCAATGCTACAAATGGTCGAAGATCCATATCAAGAGCATGATATGAAGGCTTTTGCCTCCTATCACGAGGCGCACCCAGGGGTGCTGACCATCGGTGATGATTTGACCACTACAAATGTTGAGCAGTTACAAAAAGCGATCGACTGTAATGCAGTGAATGCGTTGATTATTAAGCCTAATCAGATCGGGACGCTGAGCGATACACTGGCCACCATGCAACTTGCCTATGAAAATAAAATTTGGTGCATTGTGAGCCACCGTAGTGGTGAGACGGATGATAATTTTATTGCTGATTTAGCATTTGGCACAAAAGCATTTGGTTTAAAGGCAGGTGCACCGAGTCAGTCAGAACGAGCGGTGAAGTATAATAGACTTATTACTATCTACTCTTAACGTATGTCTACTACTCAAATTGTGGCCACGATTGGTCCGGCTTCAAAAGATAGCGCCATCATCACCAATATGATGGAAGCTGGTTTATCGATAGCGCGACTTAATTTCTCGTGGGGTACACACGAAGAACATCAGCGGTTTGTGCATGATGTGCGTCAAGCAGCTGTCAGGCTTGGGTTACAGGTGCCAATTATTCAAGATTTGTCTGGTCCTAGGGTGCAGCAAGGTGTGGTCCATACTTTTGACCAATCGGCATCGGTTATTACTGACAAAGACCGCTCTGATTTAGCTGCTATGGTTAAGCATGATTTAGAGTACGTTGCCTTGTCGTTTGTAAAAGATGCGACTGATATTTTGGAATTGAAAGCGTTGCTGCAAGATCACCGAGTGTCGACTAAAGTAATTGCCAAAATTGAACGTTCGGAAGCACTCAATAATCTGGATGAGATTATCACAGCTGCCGACGGTATTATGATTGCTCGGGGTGACTTGGGGGATGCAATTCCGATTGAGACCCTACCGTTTGTAAAAAAAGATATTTTACGACGTTGTAATGCTGTCGGAAAGCCGGCTATTGTGGCAACTGAAATGCTAACATCAATGATTGATGATGCTGATCCATCACGGGCCGATATTTCAGATATTGCCCATGCTGTGCTTGATGGTGCGAGTGCGACGATGCTTTCGAATGAAACTGCAGTTGGAGCCAACCCGGTAGCTACGGTGGCAGTGATGCGGAAGGTGGTTGATGAAGCGATAAAACATACGACGTTAGCAGTCGCACACTTCTAAAGTATGTCCAAAGCAAAAATCTTTACCGAACGAGGAACATTAGGGGAGTTGGTTGTCACTATTGAGCTGGTCTTGGTGAGTGTGGTGCAAGGGGTAGCACTTAGTGCATTAGCAGTATCGGCAGCTTCAGTTGTAGATCTGGAGTATCTGGAATACTGGCCGTATATTTTGACTGGTTTTTTATTTGCTTTGTTTTTCTGGTCTGAAGCGATCAGTCACACTCTTAGTTTTATTGATTGGCCAATTCGCTTGCAGCACACCTTTTTATACTTTGTGATTGGGTTCTTCCAGGTGGTGGCGTTTTCAAACGTGACGGATACTTTGGTGTGGTTCTGGGTGTTCTTACTAATATCGATTTTCGGAGGCTTGCTGTACCTCGTAGACCTGTCCATTGTAAAGGAGCAGAGGGTAGAAATTGCTGCAACTCCAGCCGGAGCTGATTTTTACGAAGTGCTACTGCGTGAGCAAAAGTTGGGATTGTATGTGCTGATACCACTGACGGTTCTCTTTAATGTAGCGGCTCTACTCTTTTTGTATTTATATCCAGGAGTGAGCCTGGAAGCGTCTTGGCATGTGCCAATCGCTGTTGGGCAAGGACTATTCACTCTAGGTGCACTTCTGTTCTCTGTACGTAATTTCAAAAAACGCGCTGCGATCATTGCTGATCTCTATGGTTCAAAAGAAGATAGATTGCCAGAGAATTAATAGTCACCCAACTGCTGGCTGAATCGGGTGAGTGTTATAATTTGTACTTAATGAAATACTATGAATAAAAAATACATCATTGGCGGCTTAGTAGGGTTGGTATTACTAGTAGTAGCTGGATGGAGTTTGTTCGGAACTTCTAGTCAGAATGAGGAGGCGGCAACAGATGTAGCGATTCCGACTGAAGATCGGGTTGATATAGTGCTGGAGTTCTATGATACGTGGTTGGCAGCAGTACAATCGACTTCGACTGACCCATATCAGTCTGATTTAATTTCGTCACCTCATCTGGGACTAGATTTGGCAACCAGGTTGCGTGCCAGTCAAACTGAAGTTAGTGAGGATCAGGTAGACCCAGTTTTGTGTCAACTCGCTGCTCCAAATAGAATCGGAATCAAAGTGATTTTTGAAGAAGAGCTGAAAGCGCAATATTTGATAATTCCTAAAGGTGAAATCTCACCACTACGAGCAGAAGTCTCGTTAGTGGCAGTCGATGGACAATGGCAGATTACCGATATTGTCTGCACCAGCGGGGAATCAGCTCCGGTGGGAGAATTTAGTTTCGAGCGTAAAGGAAATTTGCTCAAGAGTGTACCGCCACCACTAGATCCGCAATACTGGCATTTAGTCTATGAGGAAAATAACGTGTTCGGACAGACCGCGCCGTTGTTTTTTGACGAAGGCAGTACGTGTGTAGTACCGGGTGCCGCTGATCGAGTATGTGTCCCGGATGAATTTAACGAGACCGCCGTAGTACAGGTGTTCGGTCAATTGACTGAAGCGGGAGTTGAGGTAAAACGAGTTGAGTTTGCAGACTAAATAATAGTAATTTTCTAGTTTTGGATTAGATACAGCTAGTAAAATAGATATTCAAGTCTACTGTAGGTGATTACGCCAAGTACAAACAACATAAAAGCGCTAGCGGTTAGTACTGCTCCAGCCGCCATGTCTTTGCTTTTACCAATTGAGTCGTGCATTTCAGGATGGATGCGGTCTAGTGCAGCTTCAAATGATGAATTTTGGAGTTCAGTGATGATAACGAGCACCCAGGACAGTGTAATAAACAGTAATTCGCTGTCGGTAAGGGGCCATAAGAAAAAACACACTACAGTAATAAAAGCTCCGCCACCATAAAACATGGTGCGGTAACTAAAATCAGTCCGCAATGCGTAAAAAATACCGGTAAATCCAAAGCCGAGGCGCTTACTATTTCTGATGATGAAGTTCATGGAAATATGATAGCATGGGATTAAATGACTGAAGATCAGAAATTTTTATTACATCTAGCCCAGTTCGAGATTGAGCGTATTTCGACGATGCAATCTCCAGTAGTGCGTGTCTGTGGTCCGCTTACCTGTGATGGGGAAGCTGGTTACCAGCGTAATGCTGATCGCCTGGAAGCAGCAGAAGAGATATTAGAGCAGCGTGGATACACGGTGTGGAAATTTGGTGATTCAGAAAAATATATCCAAGGCCGAAATTTTGACCATGATGATATTATCAACTACTTTCATCAACCAATTATGGAGTCTGGAAAGCTGGCAGCAGCATTCTTTTTGCCCCGGTGGAAAGAGTCGGGGGGAGCAGTAAAAGAGCGGCTCTTAGCAGAGAAGATCGATGTGACGATTGAAGAATTTCCTGAAGACTGGTTTAAAACAGCAATGTAAGCTACCACAACGGTTTTTGGGCGTAGACAGAGATAGTTCGGCGCTTGCGGGCTCGACCGTGTGAGACGTGTTTGTGTGAACGGTACAGTTTTCTGACTTCAAATTGTTCGCCCAGGAATTCAAGTAGCTCAGCTTCATAGTAGGCATGTTCGGCCATACCCATAACGGGGTGCATATACGTACCTTCTTCGTCAGTGCCGAATTCACGGAGCAGGCGGGTGGTGTGCATATCGCCATCACGGAGAAAGGTTTTCATAAATAAATACCCGCCCGGTTTTAATGCTGCAAAAGCTTCGGCTCGTAACATGGTGCGTTCAGCCTCATTCAGGAAGTGAGAGGTCATCATATCAAGGACCAGGGTTTGTGATTCGGCAGGAACCTTAAGCGGTCCAGCGATGGAACGGGATTCATATTGGATATTGTATTCGGTCGAGACTTGGACCGCTTGCTTAATGGCGGCGTTAGAGATGTCATAGCCGATGCCACTCATGCCGAATTCACGGGCCAAAAAGACTAAGTTACGCCCATTCCCGCAACCGACGTCGATGGCTGAATTGGTGGGATTGAGTAGTTCGTTACCAGTTTGTCGAGTCAGCCAGCGGGTGAATTTCTCCAAGTCTTCACTAGGGTTCACAGAGAGTTTTAAGTGGCCCCCTTCAGTATATTCGTGGTCCCAAAAAGTCGCACCGTGTTTTTTACGTTTTTGTTTGCGGATGAAAGGGCGTTTGGCCATAAGGCAGTATTAGACCACGAGTTCGGTTTAATAGCAATATTGGTGCAAGCGTGCTATGCTAGCCGCCATGAATGAAGACTTAGTATTGATATACGGCAAAAACGCCGTAATTGAAGCGATAAAAAAACGGCCAGATGCATTGGCGACAGTTTTTGTGCAGCAGAATGTATTGAAAGACGAAGCTTTAGCAGCTAAGTTGCGTCGACTACCAGATGTAGAGCTGTTTGATCGAAAGGGTTTCCCAAAGCGTGCAGCACAGTACGCAGACGATCGGGTGGTACATCAAGGAATGATGGCACTGATTGACACGAGTAAGTTACTACAAGAATTCACCCCATTCTTGCGTGAATTGGATGTTTCGCCAGATACTGCCTTGATGATTTTGGGGGAGGTACAAGATCCGCATAATGTAGGCGCGATTATTCGCTCAGCCGCTGCCTTCGGCTTTTCAGCAGTTTTGATTCCAGAGCATCGTGGTTGTCCTGTAACCGGTACGGTTATTAAGACTTCAGCCGGAGCGGCATTTTCAGTACCATTGGTGCGAGTAGCCAATATCAACCGTACGCTCCAAAAACTCAAAGAACATAACTTTAAAAGTTTTGGCCTGGCTGGAGAAGGAGACGTCACTTTGGCCGATATGCAATTTGATCATCCCACAGTCTTTGTAGTCGGGAATGAAGGGAAAGGGATTCGAGAGAAAACACGTGAAGAGTGCGACGAGCTGCTTTCAATCGCAATCCATCCTCGGGTTGAGTCATTGAACGCCTCAGTGTCTGCTGCAGTGTTGGCGGCGGCGTGGAGCGCCCAACATCCAGCCGCTTTGAAATAAAATATTGGGCGCTTCGTACTAGTTTGGTATAGTACTAAGTATATGAAAAATCACATGTGGAAAATTTTTGGTGTCGTTGCTGTTTTGTTGTTAGTAGGGTCGTTTGTATATAGTAATAATGCTGCCAATGAGGCAAATGAAGGAATTGTTTTTTCTGAGCATGTAAAGGGGAATCCAGAGGCAGCAGTAGTATTGGCTAAATACAGTGACTTTCAGTGCCCAGCCTGTGCCCAGGCTGCACCAGTTGTGGATGACATTTTGAGTCAATACGGTGAACAGATTCGATTTGAATACAATCATTTCCCGCTCATTACTATCCATCCTTCAGCGGTGACCGCAGCTCGTGCGGCTGAAGCCGCGGGACAACAAGGGAAGTTCTTTGCGATGCACGACAAGATTTTTGAAAATCAACGAGTGTGGAGCAACGCTGCTTCACCGAATGTGTATTTTGAGCAATACGCAGAAGAGATCGGACTTGATATGGGGCTGTATAAGCGGCACCTCAATGCATCAGTCATTGACGATAAAATTATGGAAGAGTTCCGTACCGCTCAACAGCTTGGTTTCACCGGTACTCCGACTTTCACGCTTAATGGGGAGCGAATTCAGTTTGCTTCGTATGCAGACCTGATCAGTCTTATTGAAGCTGCCCTTGGTATCCAAAGTGAGGAAACAGTAGTAACAGAACCTGCGGTTGAGTTTGGAATCTGATCTCATCATTACCCTAATAGGGCACAGTAGGAGGGTTTAGTTATTTTGCTCCAAAATAAGACTTCAGAATATGGCGACTGATTTTGCGTGGGGTTTCATAGTCATTAAGCTCCTCGATTACGTGAGTCCAGTGTGGATTGGAATTAAGTTCAAAAATGATGAACTGTTCAGAGTGATCAAGTCCAGCTGGGGCCATGAAGTCCACTCCAACTGTTTTGATTGATAAGTCGCGGAGTAGTGATTGTCCCCAGCCAAGTACTTCTTTTGGAAACTTAGCGTCTTTGTAGTATTCGTGAGTGACGTTCTTAACGATATGAGTTTCAAATATTTCACCAGCTGCTAAGACACTCTTAAGTCCCAATTTTTGGCGTGAAAGATTCCATTTGATGAAGTTCGCATCTTTTTGATCGTCTGCTTGTTTTGACAGCAGTTCCCCCATTGTAGCTGCGCCGTTACCAACTACCTGGGGGAGTAGTTTTTTGTAGACCATGATTGGTGCGCCGTGAATAAAAGTGACGCGATATTCTGTGTGCCAGAGCATCGGCTGGATCATGAAGCGTTGCCGGGCGACAAAAAGTTCTTTGGCGCTATGAAGAAGTTCTGCTTCGTTAGCAATGAAGGTGACACCAAGTCCGTAGGTTCCTTTGTTTACTTTCGTAATGACAGGGTAGGACAGGTGACATTTCTTAATGGCTGTCAGAAATTCTTTCTGGCTGTTGTATTTACGACTATTAAAATCAAAAGAATGAATGGTTTTATACTTGAGTTTGGTGAGAATCTTTTGCGTCAACATTTTGTCGCACATCATCCGACGCTGCCAAACAGTAACATCAGGGTATAAATGTTCATCACTTAATATGAAGCGTTTTTTGCCGTTACTAAGGAGAATTTTAGTCTGATCTTTCAAGTTAGAAATATCACTCACAGTTACACCCATTTTCCGGGCTTCTTTCACTATGAAACCAGCGTGCTTAATGTTAGCCATGGGTAATTTAGATTAGGTTAGTATAGATAAGTTCTCGTCGGTTAGCGTTTTGTACTTCTTCCAAAATATGAAGTTAAGATATGTTGGCAGATGTTTACAGGGGTGTCACGGTCGTTGAGTTCATCAATGACATACGTCCAGTGCGGATTGGAATTCAATTCGAAGATTATGAACTGGTCGGGATGCTCGAGGCCTTTAGGAGCCATGAAATCAATGGCGCAGGTTTTAATGGAGAGATCGGTCAGTAGTTGCTTCCCCCAAGCCACAACCTCTGTCGGGAAGTTAGTAACTTTGTAGTAGTCAGGGGTCCGTTTTTTGATGATGTGTGTAGCTAAAAATTGATTTTCATCCAGTATACTTTTTGGGGTAAGTTTATGCTTGGCAAGGTTCCAGGCAATGAAGTTTTGGTCCTTTAATTCTGTAGGTTGTTTCTCCAGTAGGCTTGCTACAGTTGACCTACCATCCCCGGTAATTTGGGGTAGACGCTTTTTATGAACCATAATAGGTTTTCCTCCGATAAAGGTAATTCGATACTCATCATGCCAGTGTACAGGCTGAATCATAAAGCGTTTCTTCTCACTATGTAATTCAGTTACGCTTTTAATTAGTTCTTTTTCATTAGAAAGAAAAACAATACCTAAGCCGTACGTACCACTGTTTATCTTAGTGATAGCAGGGTACTTTACAGGGCACTTCTTCACCGCTTTTACTAAAGCAGATGCAGTGTCGTAGTCTCGAGGGCTGAAATCAAACGACTTAATTGTTTTGTATTTTAACTTGGTCAGTACTTGTTGGGTCAGTATTTTGTTTGCCATTAGGCGACGTTGCCACATCGAGACATCAGGATATAAATAGTCATCATGAGCAACATAGCAGAGAGATTCATTGCTAATAAATAGCTTTGACTTATCGCCGGCATCCGAGACGTCCATGGCAGTCAGTTTCATCTTCCGGGCAGCTTTGAGTAGTAGTTCAATGTGTAAGACGCGAGCCATGGTTAATTTGGTTTTAGGTGGGGGATTAGTAATCTTCTGGTGCCAGAAATCTAAAAATAACGAGCATCTATGCTTGTAGAGCATACCACGAGGTGGCTATTCCAAGCTCTGTATTATGACATTATGTATAAAAGCGGATGAGACACCTGCATGCTGAATGCAGGTATTGTACAGTTATGATTTCTTGATGGAGTGTTTAGCTGCGTTGAGGTCTTAAGAAACGAAGAATTTTGTCATGATTCTTTGCCAGATCTTGTAGACCTTTTCTTGGTGTCCCTTGTTGTATATCCCAGACAGGGCTGGTGAAGAGTTGACTTCAATGATGAGATATTGATTTGGTTCATCCCATTCACCTTTAGTGAATACGTCAACGCCAAATACTTCTAATCCAACAGTTTGGTAGAGTCGATTAGTCCATTTGTCGATAGACTTAGGGATTTTTTCTCGGTAATCAATAATTTCAGCACCTAGACTGATATTGGCTGTTTCTTGCAGCACAAGCTCATGGTCTGAACTGAGGACTGTATTACGGGTTTTCTTTTGATTTCGTAGTAGTTGACCGAGGAATTCTTCATCTGGGATATGGTTAGAGAGTTCAATGAGTTCGTCGATGGTGTGGGTTCCGGTACCAGTGATCGAAACCCGTTGTTTGCGATACATGAATTGAGCTTTACCACCTACTACAAAAATGCGGTACTCTGGTCTCTGAGTGAACTTCTCAACGATAAATGATTTAACCTTGTCAGCTTTCATGGTAGCAACATGTTTTTTGAAAGCACTTTCATTGAAAATAAGTCTTGCGTGCAGTCCGCGGGACCCAGAGTTTGGTTTTACAAACACAGGGTACGTGATGTTTTTTGCGTACTTATACGCCGCTGGAACCCGATCAGCTTGTTTGATCGTAATGGCCTGCTTGTAGGGAGGGGCAATATGAAAAGCCTTGCCTTTAATAACCCGAAAGCCAAATTTTTTTAGAACTCGTTTGGTCACTGCCTTGTCATCGACTAGGTGCTCACCGAACTTATAGTTAGTTGGGTACATCCCATATTTTGTTTTGGAACGAGAGATAAAATGGCGCTCACCATCAGTAACATAAATAGCCTCTGAATAAGGGGTATCAATGAGACCGTAGCTGTATCCGAACTTTTTTGCGGCCCGTTTGAGTATTTGTAGATTTGTAACTTTAGCTGCCATAACTTATAGTCATTATAATGATGAAATTGATTGAACCAGAATTAAGGAAAAATGATGCGCAGTGGTTCACGGCGTTACGTTCTTTCTCTCTGCCAACTGCAGTGCGGTCGTATGCTATCAAGCCGGTAAATATGCGTAGTTGTTTTAATACCTTTGTGGCTTCAGGTAAAAAAATTAATCCGCAATTCGAGTATCTATTTCTAGATGAAAATGCGAATGCGGTTGCGAAAGGCAAGCTTTTGAGCCTGCGAAGTAAAATACTACAAGAAGAGGCCCAAAAGTCAATATCAACGCTCTATCTTCAAAAGGTTGATGAACTACTACTTTCCCTTGATATGCTCTCAGCAACCGCAACCGCGGATTATTCGCAGTTCAGTATGTATACAGAAAAGCTTTATGGGTCTTTAGATAAGACTATTTTTGATGCAGTTTTATCTGACATGGCCGGGCACTCACCGTATATTAAAGATTTGCAAATACGTGTTCAGAGACACCCTTCTTCACATAGTGATGTGTTTGTTGTGCCAACAGCAGACACCATTAGTAGTGCAGAAAAGTATCTGGAGCCGCTGCAGTTCTTGACGGAACAGAGTCATGACACATATACAGCGGATCAGGTTGTCGAAATTTGGAACGAAAATCTACAAAAAGTTGCACCAAAATGGCGCTGCAAGGTGAGTACTCGTACAAATACTATCAACGTGCGGAACAAAAGCCAGGTAATCCTCATCCCCAAGAAAGCTCGATATTCCGCAGATAAAATACATCAACTCTATGCACATGAGGTTGGCGTGCACGTTAGACGGTACGAAAATGGCTTTAAAAGCCCTCTCCAGCTCTTGGCGATTGGGTTGGCGGGGTATCAGGCGGCAGAGGAAGGTTTGGCCATTATGAGTAGTCAACTGGTTGCTGGTGAGTTTCGATTTTCAGGCCGGGATAAATACTTTGCCTTGGGGGTAGCAACAGGATTGTTCGATGGGAAGTCTCGTGATTTCCAGGAGACCTTTGCATTTTTGGAGCCGTATTACATCGATCGCTTCAGTCGCCATAATCGAGATGATGTTGATATTGTAGCAACAGAGTATGTGTGGCGCTTATGTGTACGAATCTTCCGTGGCGGTAATCCTGCATTGCCAGGACTCTGCTTCTTAAAAGATAAGTTATATCTCGAAGGTAATTTACGTATGTGGGCAGCCATGGCTGAGCGCCCTGAGTTGTTCGAATCTGTATTGCTGGGCAAATATGATCCAACCAATCAGCTACAGCAGGAGTTATTACGAGAGCTGATTGTTTGAGTAAGGTGAATGAGTACGTACGGTTATACCAAAAGGCTTGCAGCATCGCTGCAAGCCTTTTGGTATCATGGGCATATGATACGAACGAGAGATTTTTTGTTGTTTGTAACGGCGTTAGTGTTTTTGATTATGGTTGTTTTTTACACAGTGCAAACAAAAGATCAGGGCGCACTTTCCGTTAGTGACGAGGTAGATTTTTCTGCTGCTGAAGTACAGGATATTACAATCTCTGGAGTGCCAAAAAATGATAGCAGAGCGGATCGCTTGGCTGACTTACAAAAAAAGATTGCAGCTGGGGAGGGGCAACTCATTAGTGCGCCACCAGTTTTTACTTCAGTAGATTCGCCAGACACCGTTTCGTTTGATGAATCTGTGGTCTCTACTGGTACTGTTGCCAGTATTTCTCCGGTCCAATATTGTGGAAATGCAATACCTCATATAAAAACTAATGATTGGCCTAATCAGCCACGGTTGGCAGTAGCTATAGATGTGTCAGTACAGTTTGATACACAGCTCATACAAAAAGTGGGATCATCAACCCAGTCAGTTTTGGTGACAGATGTATATACAACCCTTCCAATCCGGACTATTCGTTCAAATTTTGATTCTTGTTTACCTGATACCACTATTGGTGTAACTACAAATGGTCTGCCCCTGCTCAATACCGACGCTTGGCAGTATCAAGCAGTGCCAGGTGGTGTAAAAATTGGTTTTGCCCGTGATGGTTTTGGGATATATGGACCAATTACTCCTAAGGAAGAACTCGATGATTGTGGTGGGCAGTATGTTAATGGAACGTATCAATACCATGTCTCGAATACAGAAAATATCATCAGCTGCTTCGCCGGTATTCCAGTAGATTTATAATCACTAGTATGCCCACCCTCATTTTTGATATTGAGACAGTAGGTGAAGACTGGGGTGCACTTGATGAAGTGACGCAAGACTCTCTCACCAGATGGATTGATAAAACTGCTAAAAGCGAAGAGGAACACGTTGTTCTTTTAGAAGATTTACAAAATGGGCTAGGCTTCTCGCCACTCACAGGATCAGTGGTGTCTATAGCAGTGTACGACCTAGAGCGGGGACTGGGTGCCGTGTATTACATAGGAAACGGTGACGAGACAGACGAAGAAGTTGATGGGTATGTTTTAAGGCAGCGCAGTGAATCAGAGATGTTGAGAGATTTCTGGGAAGGAGCAAAAAGTTATGACACTTTTGTGACGTTTAATGGTCGCTGCTTTGACGTTCCATTCTTGTTACATCGTTCAGTGGTCTGCGGCGTTGTCCCAACTAAAGACTTGATGGAAGGACGATATCTCAATCAGCAAAAAACGACGTTTCATATTGATCTTCAAGATCAGCTGACGTTTTATGGGGCGATGCACCGACGGCCAAATTTACATATGTTTTGTCGAGCGTATGATATTGAGAGTCCGAAAGCAGCCGGTGTGGCTGGGGATGATGTCGCGGAACTGTTTGCAAGCAAACAGTTCCGCGACATCGCTACGTACAATGCGCGCGATGTTATCGCAACGACCGAGTTATATCAAAAGTGGCTGAAGTATTTAGCCCCGAAGAGCTTTACTGAGAGAGGGTATTGATGGGCGCGTGAGCAGCATCCTTGCGGTACCGCATATGCACAAAGGGTTGTGGTGTAGCGTTAGATTTCCAATGCCGCCACTGCTTATACCACCCGATGGGTCCTAGGTAATGTGAATGATGCACTGCAAAGTTGAGATCTTTGATGGCATGGTAGCCTTGGTTAATCCAGTATTCAGTCCAGACATGATCTTCACCACCGCCCGCATAGGCTTCATCGATGGGGTACTGCTCATAAAGGTCTTTTCGGATGAGGGCATTGGTAAAGCCCATGACGCCACCTTTCATGACAGTGATTTTGCATGATGTACTGGGCAACATTTTTTTCTTACTGAGCCAGTAGCCTGTATTGTGAAATAGTTTGTCAGTTAGACTGCCGTCAGGCATAGCGAGTAATGGCCCGTATACGCCAAGAGCTTGCGGATCCCGCTTAATATTTCTTATAGCACTGGCGAGCCACGTTTCACCAATTGGTAAGGAGTGGGCTGATAAAATGACGTAGAAGTCGGAGGCTGTACTAGCTGTAATTCCAACGTTGATAGCGTAGGGATACGTAAATTCTTCAGGTTTTATTTCTACAAGGGTTACGTCGAATTCTTTTACAATCTCCAAAGTTTTGTCTGTTGAACCTGAGTCGACAACTATAATTTCAAAATTTTGATACGTTTGTTTTTTCAGCCGCTCTAATGTTTCACCGATCCAGCGTTCTTCGTTTCGGCAGCGTACAACGATCGCTGTGTCTGGGCAGTTTTTATTCATGTGTATTACTTATACCATTTTTCCTAATAATTTAGCTACAATAAACGGTAATGGAAATTAAACGTGTACATGTTGGAGGTTGGTTTCAACGCACTCGACTTCACTTGGGAGAAATTTATGATTTTTTGCGGGAGGCGGAATCACCACTACCACTCGATCAGGGAAAACTAACTGCGCTGCGTGCAGATTTACATATCATAGACCTGGATCTGACGGTTGATGTACTTGAATATATTAGACTGCAGACCGAAGATGGTATTACGGTGCGGATGTATGAAGATGGCCTGATTGTATTGGCAACAGAGCATAGTCATGACCTGCAGGCTGATATTTCAAAATTAACTTCATATTATGAAGAAAAGCTGTCACCAGCATTCAGCTACATTTTTAGTCTCGGAGCTCCAGTACCAAAAGAATTAGCAAATATCAAGACAGTGTATCCGTACTTTGTGTCGGTGAGTGACGCCCATCAGTCCGAGGTTGACACGCTCTTCAGTGAATTTGATCAAGCTCAATATTTTGCAGTAGAGCATGACGCCTATCAGATATTTAGGGGTGACAAACTGTATATTATCAATCAACGTGGGGTGACTGATGATCAGGTACAGCGCTTTATTGAAGAACAGATCTTTTTGCGTGAGTTCCGTGGACAGATGCACCGCTATCTCAACTTGCACCGGACAATATGGGAACAGATTGCTGAGGTCAAAGAACGAGGGTCTATGAAGGGGAATGAGATTCCTGATTTTAAAAAACAGGTTGACGAGTATGCTAAAACCATTGATTTTATCGGAACCCGTATCAATCAGATGGGTACGTACTTAAGTACTCGCGGCTCGATCGCAGAAAAAGACAGACGACTAAAAGATTTTGAGAAAATACTCGGATATAAGCATGAGACGCTTGAAGATACTCTTTCGTACATGCAAGACATCTGGGACCTTACTCAGAAGTACGTTTCATCTGCAGCACAGTTATTTGGTGATCTACAAGCCAAGTCAACTAGCAATTCAGTTAAAAACCTCACGGTCGTAACTTCAATGGGCGTGGGTGCAACTCTGATCGGATTATTTGGTGAGGACTCTCTACCATCATTCACAGCCTTTGGTTTCGTATACTTCTTTTTGTTGGCGGGTGTTGGGTATGGAGTTAATAGAGTAATGAAATTATGGGCATCTCGTAAAACATACGGAATCAGTGATACTAAACTCGCAAAACTGGATTAACCTATGTTCAAGTTTCCAGAAGATTTTTATTGGGGAGCCGCCACAGCTTCATATCAGGTTGAAGGCTGGAATGAGAACTGTGATTGGGCCAAGGCCGCAAAAGAGAGAAGAGTCCCCACGGCAGGACGATTAGCAGACCATTATCACCGGTATGAGGAAGATTTTGATTTGGCGAAAGAACTTGGACATAATGCGCACCGGTTTGGAGTTGAGTGGTCTAGAATAGAGCCGCGAGAAGGGGAGTTTAATCAAACAGAAATTGAGCACTATCGTGAGGTGCTTAGGGCATTAAAAAAGCGAAACATTCGTCCGTTTGTGACGTTGTGGCATTTCACTCTCCCGATCTGGTTTACAGAGTCAGGTGGTTTTGAGCGATCTGACGCGGCTGATATTTTTGCGCGCTATTGCGCGTTTGTCGTGGGTGAGTTCGGTGACTTGTGTGTTGACTACACTACGATGAACGAGCCAAATGTGTATGCAACTCACGGGTATTTATACGGGGCGTGGCCACCATTTAAGCGAGCAAAGATTGGATGGAAAAAGATTGGCAAGGAAGACGGAACTTCTGAGCGTACTGGCGCAAAAGCTCGATTTTGGCATTTCTTCACGTACTTTGCAGTGGCGAAGCATTTGACTACTGCTCATAACGCAGCGTATGAAAGTATTAAGCAGGTAAAACCTGAAGTAGATGTGAGTATCGTGAAGCATGTGCACTTTTTTGAAGCAGATCAAAAATGGCGCCACAAACTATACGCCCGTGTGATGGTGTACTTCCAGACTATACAGTTTTTAAATAAGATTGATGATCATCTTGATTCGATTGGGTTGAATTATTATCGGCATACAAAATTCGGTGATAAAAAAAATTATCTACGTACCGACATGGATTGGAAGGTATATCCAAGCGGTATCTACGGGGCGCTTATGATCTTAAAGAAGTATCAGAAGCCGATATTTGTCTCTGAGGCTGGTTTGGCTGACTGGGATGATGATTTGCGCGCACAATATATCCAGGTGCAAGTAACGGGAATGGCTCGTGCCATGGAGGCTGGAGTTGATGTGCGGGGGCATATGTATTGGTCACTCATGGATAACTACGAATGGGCTTTGGGAGTAACAAAGCGGTTTGGCTTGATTAAAATTGACTATGCCACTTTAGAGCGCAAAGTTCGTTCTTCAGCTCTAGAATATAAAAAAATTATTCAAAATAATCAGATTGATATTTAGCTTGTTTTTCACAGCTGGGTCTATTTTCAGGCTCATTTAGTGTCATACTGTAAGTAATACGTCGTACAACGTATCTATGGCCTGGATTCTACTGGCTACGGCCGGACAATTCTTGAATGCAATCGTTGCGATTCTAGATAAATATATTGTGACGGACGAGAAAGCATTGCCACGACCCTTCGTGTATGCTTTTTACTCATGTCTGGTGACAGGTGGTTGGATTGCTGTATATGCAGTTGGATTTATTCCAGGTCTGGCCTCAATTGGATTTCCTCAGTTGAGCAATGTTGCCGTACCAACTATTCAAGTCGTAGGTATGTCTTTCTTGGCCGCTTACACGTTCTTTATGGCTCTGGTGTCTATGTATGATGGTCTTAAGCATTCTGATGCTTCAGATGTTATTCCCGTGATTGGAGCTGTTTCAGCGATTTCTACGTTTGGTATGTCGTACCTTTTCTTAGATGCACAGCTGACCCATAATTTCATTGCCGGGATTCTCATTCTAGCTTTTGGCACCATGTTAGTTTCACAGATGCGCTTTTCTGGTAGCGTAGCATTACATGCGGTACACGCTGGTCTCTTCTTCGCCCTGCACTTTATTGCGATGAAGGGGTTGTTTCAAGAAACTAGTTTTGACGATGGTTTCTTTTGGTCGCGCGTCGCATTTGTGCTGTTTGCACTCTCGTTGCTTCTGGTGCCGGCATACTTAGAAAAGATCCGAGCTCAAACCAAGACCACAAGCAAAAAAACTGGCGTTATTGTACTCGCAACAAAAATCTTGGCTGGTGTCGCTGCATTTATGTTACTCAAGGCAACTGACTGGGGTGATGTGGCGGTGGTTCAAGCGCTCGATGGGTTAAAGTTTGTATTCATTATTCTCTTGAGTTTGGTTATTGGCCGTCTTATCCCAGAATCTGCTGGCGAAAATGAGTTTGATTTCCAGACAATTATGCGGAAGGTGGCGTATGTAGCAATCATCTCATTAGGTTTCCTCGTCTTATTTACATGATCCACTCACTTTTAAAAAAGTCACTGTGGAAAAAAGTAGCATTTGTTGTTTTCTTACTATCTGCAGTATTCGCCGGTGTTGTTTGTGTTTTAGCTGATAGAGAGGTACCAGAAAAGATTCAATATGGCATGTCATTTAACACACCCTATGCCCGAGAGCTGGGGTTAGATTGGAAGGAGACCTACGATGCTATTCTTGATGAACTAAATGTGCGCCATTTACGCCTAGCAGCCCATTGGCCGATGGTTGAACCGAAACGGGACGCTTACAACTTCAGTGAATTAGACTATCAAATTGAACGAGCTGAAGAGGTGGGTGCTGAGGTAGTGTTTGCTGTCGGTAGACGTTTACCCCGGTGGCCAGAATGTCACGTGCCCGGGTGGGCTAAAGAAGATTCTTGGGAAACTCAAAAAGCAGAAGTACGTGAGTACATTGAATTGATTGTAAATCGTTATAAAGATAGCCCCGCGATCACGTATTGGCAGGTAGAAAATGAGCCGTATCTTACCGTGTTTGCATATGAACACTGTGGAGATTTTGACGAAGTATTTCTAGAAGAAGAGGTTGCGTTAGTGAAGTCGCTTGACCCCACAAGACCAATTCTCGTAACAGACAGCGGCAACCTTGGCTTGTGGGCTGGTCCGTGGAAAAACGGTGACGCGTTTGGAACCAGTGTCTATGTACATTTCTGGAATCCAGAACTAGGACAGTTCAGAACAGTTCTCCCGCCATGGTTCTATCGAGTGAAGACAAGTGTCATGAGTCTTTTGTATGGAGAGCAGGAATCAATGTTGATTGAGTTATCAGCCGAACCCTGGTTGTTAGAACCAATTGTTAATGTAGATATTGAGACTCAGTACTCACGAATGGATATCGATAAATTAAATGATATTTTAGAATACGCTGAGAAAACTCGTTTCGAAAAACAATATCTCTGGGGAGCAGAGTGGTGGTACTGGTTGCAAGATAAGGGGCATCCAGAAATGTGGGAGCGGGGATTAGAAATATTTTCAGAATAGTATATGAAAAAACCGTCCACTATACCTAAAGACCCGGTACTAGAAACAATCGAGACAGTTGAGTCAGTTGCTGACGCCGTAGCAAAAACTACAGATCAGATTGTACGGCCATATCGTGCTTCGTTTTCTAAGCGGTATCCTAGTATTTTTTTAGTAGCAGTCACGTTTGGAGTGGCCGCTACCTTTTTTGGATTCGAACGCATTATAGGACAAGTTAGTTTTTTGGATAGAAATCCACTACTTATTTTACTGCTTGGTCTTGGTGTTTTGGTACTCACTGGTACACTATACAAAAAGCTTGGTTAATATGGACCCATTTAGATTTATTTTTAGTTTCTTATACATTCGCGATTGGCACACTGGTGAGCAAGAATTGTCACGCCCACGAGTTACGGTATTTGCGGTTGGTCTTTTTATGATCGTATTAGGATTGCTGATTGTCAGCTTTCTACAAGCGCCCGTAACATATAAAATATAAATTGATATATGAAAAAACAAGTTATCGTAGGAATCATAATGTTGCTAGGGGCTATATTAGTAACCCTAGCAGTTTGGTTTTTAGTCCAAGGTGCGCTGGCAGAAAAAAAAGCTTCTAAAGCTAGTAATGTGGCAATTCCAACAGCGTTTCCAGAGACTAATTCAGTCCCGAAGGAGACGACACCTAATTCCGCCGAAGCAGGGGCTGCGCCACGAATGCAGAATCAAGATACGCTAGATGAGCGTATATTTACTGAATCAGCACCACAAAGTATATTTTTGCGAGATTTACAGCTTTCCGAATCTCAAATTAGAGCAGCTGAGACCTTTGGTATTGATGTAAATACCTTTGAAATTACGCCCACTATGATTATGTGCGCTGAGGAGCAAGTGGGAACCGAACGGCTAACTGAATTTAAAAATGGTGCAACGCCAGGCTTTGCCGAAGGTCTCGCTCTGTTTGGATGCTTAGAATAGCTATAAAAATAGCAGTATTTTGTTATACTGTACCTATTAACTAATAAGATTTGGATATGTCGATTTTTGCCCACTTTCGTGCGATGGAAGATAAAGATAAGGCTGCTGTAGTGCGTAAACTAATGCAGTCTAGTACTCCAAACTTTGATTTCTTTTATATTACTAGTCTGGCAGTACTTATGGCCACACTCGGTCTGCTGCTGGATAGTGCGTCCATTGTGATTGGAAGTATGCTGATCGCTCCAGTACTGTATCCGATTCTTGGTGTCGCTTTAGGGCTGGTGATGTCGAATCCAGAAGTGATTGGACGTTCGATCTTTACTTTAGGTAAGTCATTTGCTATCGGAATTGGATTGGCAGCTCTTGCGACGGTGCTTTTTAGTGAAGGATCGGTTGAGACATTTGAAGTACTAAGTCGGACCGAACCATCGTTGTTGCACTTTTTGGTAGCTGTAGCAGCAGGTGCAGCAGTGTCGTTTGCGCTTGGACAGCCTGAGTGGAGTGAGACATTACCTGGGATTGCTATTTCAGTCGCACTTATTCCACCGCTTGCGGTAATCGGGGTGGGAATTGCAGACTGGAACCTGGCGATTGTTACCGGCTCGACAGTGATGCTGCTAATGAACTTGGCGGGGATTATCTTTGCTGCGATGATTACGTTCTCGCTTATGAATTTATACGAGAAGCAGCACATTGCTGAGTCAACTATCAAAAAAGAAGAAGAGAAGATAGAGGCAGAAAAACAGACTATTGCAGAATTAGATGAATCAATTATTCGTAAAGATCAAAATGTATAAATATGAAATTTAAAATCTTTCTAGTTGTAGCACTAATTGTACTGCCAGTATTTTCACAGGCCGAAACAGTTGTTCGAACGGGTGATGCGGTACAAGTGGCCGAGGATCAGATTGTTGAAAGTGATTTTTATGCAGCTGGTGAAAGTGTTTTAATGTCAGGTACAATTGCCGGTGATATGTACGCAGTGGGTGGTAGTGTAACTATAAACGGTATTGTCACTGAAGACCTTACTCTTTTTTCAGGTACTGCTCATGTGCACGCTTCAGTCACTGATGACGTCCGGGTATTAGGCGGAGAAGTGATATTGGCAGAGTCTGTTGGAGGTGATGTGTTTGTGATCGGCGGTTCGCTACAGATTCTCTCGACTGCAAGCGTTGGTGGCGACGTCTATTTTTTCGGTGGAGAAGCTGATATTTCTGGTGACGTAGCCGGTTCTGTTGTTGGTACTGCTGAACGGGTGCGAATTGATAGTGTGGTGAATGGAGAAGTTGATGTAACCACTCAACAGCTTACACTTGGAGAGCGAGCAAATATTATTGGTAATGTTCAGTATAAAAGCCAAGGTGAAATACAAAGATCTCAAGCTGCAGTCGTGCAAGGGAATGTAAACAGGACACAGCCAGAGCTGCTTCCTACAATGTCTCCTAAAGATGTATTGCTCCCGCTTCTTATCGCATTATTTAGCACATTATGTGCGTTCTTGTTGTTTAGAGCTCGTCTTCACACATTAGTCCAGTCTACCGTAGGTCATGTCGGAAGAAATGGTCTGATTGGTTTAGCCGTAGTATTACTTTCTCTTCCGCTCACCATTCTTCTAATGCTAACGGTGCTAGGATTCTGGCTAGGATTAGTAGTTTTGTTGGGAACGTTACTGTTGTACGTTGTGGCATTTGTGGTGATGCATATTTATGCTGGAGCATTGCTGGCTCGCGTATTCGGGCAAGGGTATAGAGTTGATCTAGTATGGATCATAATTGGAACTATTGCAGTCCAAGCTCTTGTCTATGTGCCAGTTCTTGGAGCGCTGGCGATTCTCGCACTGTTCACTATCGCACTTGGAAGTTTGGTAATGTCGGGTTTTAAGTCACTGTCGTAACACATGCGTGATGCAGCTCCTAGTGGTACTATGGATCTATGCAGACATTAGTAGCAGTTGGAAAGGATCTTTTCTACTTTGTTTTTAGTGAACAATTTGGACTGCAAGATCAGCGTCAAAAAGCAGTAACAGAGTACACAGCGGCGGTTGCGTCAGCAGCACGAAAGATCCCTCTAGAAGAAGATCCTCTGGCTACGACTTCATTTGCTGGCAGTGACAAGCTGTACATCGCAGTTCCAGAAACACCACTTTTGTTATTTCCCACCTATAGTATTGATGGAGTAAAGCATGAATTTCAGTATGCAGCTGAGGTTATATACCATGAACACAAAGGCAGGTTCGCTAAAGTTTCTGCTGGTGATCTTACTGGCTGGGTTAATGAAAATGCCTTGGTTACTCAAAGAAGTGTAGTGATGCCAAATCTAAAATCTGGTGATGTCTATACTGATGTGCATTCAGACACGATCTCAATCAGGACGGTTATTGATGATGAATTTCATACTGTGGCTATGAATACAGAACTACAAGATGTTGAATATGTAACCTATCGACACAGGCTCCGAGGAGTAGAGATTCCTTGGACAGCACAACGCCCCAGAGTGGCAGGATCGTGGCAGCGTCTACTTAAAGGTCGACCGGGTGTTCATGTGGGAGTCATGCCAAAAACCGATTCTATATTTGAAATTATCTCTGAGGATGGACTTGGTGAAGTGGCGTATGTGGATGCTGTATATCCAGATCAGTCTATAAAAATATCTCGTGTCGGTACGATAGAACCCGGAATGTTCACTGAAGATACGCTACCACTTGCAGTCTGGCGTGAGCTGCAGCCGGTATTTATTTCTGTTGCATAATATGAAACCGGTAGCATTTTTTGACATAGACGGCACAGTATTTCGCTCCAGTTTATTAATTGAACTGGTGGAGAAACTGGTGTCTGAGGGGGTGTTTGCAAAGCAGTCACGAGCTGAATACAGCGACGCCTATCATGCGTGGCGGAATCGGGAGGGGACTTACGATGCGTACATACGGGCAGTAATTAACTGTTACGTTACTCATATTAGAGGCGTTCATTACGGAACATTGGCTGATCTGGGCAGAATGGTTGTGGGAGAGCAAAGCAAACATGTGTATCGGTATACCCGGGATCTGATTCATGAATTAAAAAGAGAAGGTTATTTTGTAGTAGCAATCTCACAATCTCCAAAAACTATCCTCGACGAATTTTGTAAAACTCAAGGTTTTGATAAAGTGTATGGTCGCATCTATGAGATTGGACCACAGGATTGCTTTACGGGTGAAATGACCGATGTGCACTTGATCGAAAATAAGGCCAATATTGTGGCGCGCGTACTAGATCGGGAAGCAGTGTCTTTTGCTGGTTCGATTGCTGTTGGTGATACTGACGGTGACATTCCAATGTTTGAAAGTGTTGAACGAGCGATTTGTTTTAATCCAAATCAGAAGCTATACGAGCAGGCAGAGCGACGAGGTTGGGAGGTCGTAGTGGAGCGAAAAGACGTAATTTACAATATTTAGTTGACTTTCAATTATTTTAATACTAGGATGAAACTGATCTCTAGGGATCTATGGCAATAAACGCGCTCGCAATAAACGGATCGGACCCGGGGGCGGTACCCGGCGGCTCCACCAAACACCCGAACGTTTGGATGCAGGGGTCGAAATAGGATCGACGGACGTCTAAAGGAGTTAGCTTTTGTTCGGTGAGACACCACCGTTATCGGTTCACTTTTCGCAAATGGCACTCGTGCTAAAAGCGATGGCGGTCATGACGCGGTTCCCGCGTGGATGGCAGCCAATCTGGGTGGAGCGCACGGCCTCGTTGGTCGGGCGTAATGCCTTAAGTCCTTAGGCTTCGCAGCTTAAGGCGGGGTCCGCAGGCGCCTGGCAACAGAAGCCTGTACTTAATTTTATTCGGCCCGAGCACGGCTGAACTACGGGTTGACTGCTCGTAGGTGTCGGAACTAGCTAATCCGACATAGCAACTGTCGATGGCTGACACGATCTCTGATCGAGTCAGCCATTTCCTTTTGATGTATAAATCTCTATACTAGTGCAATGAAAAAGAAATTATACCGATCAGCAGATAATAAAGTGGTGGCCGGAGTGTTAGCAGGATTGGCTGAGTATTATGATCAAGATCCGCTGATTTGGAGACTAGGCTTTATTGTTTTCTTACTATTGACTGGCTTTATGCCAGGCATACTCATTTACTTCATTTTCTGGGTGGTAGTTATTGAGCGACCGAGTATCGAGCCAGTAGATGAGACTGATTACACAGTATTCAACTAGTTAAGTATGACCCTAAAAGAGCAGCAGATGGTGAAAACTGTCTGGGATTTTTATGAAACAAACGGACGGCATGGTCTGCCGTGGCGACAGACGACTGATCCGTATCAGGTCTTGGTCTCAGAGATCATGTTACAGCAGACACAGGTGGAGCGGGTGATTCCTAAATATGAAGCTTTTTTAGAGAAATGGCCCACGGTTCAGAAATTAGCCAAAGCTTCTTTAGGTGATGTGCTACGCGCCTGGCAAGGTTTGGGCTACAATCGTCGAGCAAAAATGCTTCATCAGTGTGCCAGAGAAATAGTTAATGAACATGGTGGTGTTTTCCCAGCTACCTATGACGAGTTACAGAAACTACCAGGGATCGGCCCCTACACCGCTGGCGCGGTGCTTGCGTTTGCGTTCGATACACCGGTCCCGATCATTGAGACTAATATTCGGACGGTGTATCTCTATCATTTCTTCAGTAAACAGTCAGCAGTTTCTGAGGCAAAAATAGTACGATATATCGAACTAACTTTAGATCAAGAAAAACCGCGTGAGTGGTACTGGGCACTAATGGACTATGGCGCTCACTTGAAGAAGTTGCATGGGAATCTAAATAAGCAGGCTAAAAGCTACAGCAAACAATCAAAATTTAAGGGTAGTGACAGGGAAGTACGCGGTGCAATCATTAGAGCACTTGCAGACAAGTCGTATACGAGAGCTCAGTTACAAGCGAAGTTGGCCACATTCCCAAAAATAAAGCTTTGTGAGCAGATGCAGAAGTTAGAGGCGGAGAACTTGATTGTATTACAAGAACGGAAATATCAATTGCCTTAGTTGGTTTCAACTACTTTCCAAACCAGTAGATGAATATGACAATGTTTTGGTTTAGATTGGTTTTTGTGAAAATTTTCTAGCAGAAGATCATAAAATCCTTCATTGTTTAGTTGTTGTTTTATCTCTAGATATTCCGCGGTTTCTTCAGCCGTAGCTTCCTCCGTGCTACTAAATATTCTTTTTGAAACTATCATATGATGTGTTGAGAAAATAGCATCATACGGAAATTTATTTTTGATAATTTTCCAATGAACAAAGTCTTTAATTAATTCATCAGGGTCGTCAGGAATGATTTCTGTTCCAGACATATGAGCATCATACTTTGCTCGCATTTCAGGTGTTCGATTTAGTATATTACGAGTTTTTGCGATCATGCTATTTTGTATCTTTAAGGGCTAGTGTGAAGAATATACCAGGAATCATCATAAAGCCAAGGACGACGAACATGAGTTCAAATGGTAAGTACAGCAACGTGGCACTACCAAGGAGCGCTCCAAAGAGCATAGCGAGTGGGCGCGTGAGGCGGAAGAAGCTCATGATGTTAGCGTCCCCACCACTGGTGTGTTTGAAGAAGTAGCTTTCAGTGGTGGCTTCTACTAGACTAGCGCCGATACGGCTAATAAAGAGTAAGATCATCCACGAAAGCACTGGGGCAGCTGCCATGAAAGATATCCAGGAAGATGAGATGGCAAGAATGACAAACCCAACCGCCATCATTTCTTTTTCGCCGATGTATTTGTCAGCCAGCACACCAATTGGGTATTCAAAGAGAACGTACGCAAAGAGTCCAACAGCAATAATCGAGCCGATTTGTTCCCAGGTGAAGCCGATCTCAGTGGCTAGGTAAAGGGGTACGTAAATGACCATCCAAGAGAAGAAGAGTTGGAGGGTAAAGTGGGCCAAGAAGACATTGCGTAGATCAAGCTGATGCCAGAAAGACTGAATGGCTGAGAGTACTTGAATCTCTCGGTACTCAGGATCTTTAAAGTCGCGGAACTTAAGGAGTACTATTAAGACAAAGATACTAAATATCCCGGCCGAGACTAAATAGGAGCGGAAAAGGTTGTCGTCATTGTCGCCTACAATGAACCCCATCGCTAGCGGAGCCATTACAGCGGCAATGCTCATAAGGGTGAGTGTCAGGCCGCGTTTGCTGCCGGTACCACTCTCGTCTTTACCGATGAGGCTTTCAGAGAAGATGTCGATACTCAGGAAAATCATTGGATTTATTACGAGGAA
Source organism: uncultured Candidatus Saccharibacteria bacterium (assembly GCA_964350735.1). GTDB lineage: Bacteria > Patescibacteriota > Minisyncoccia > Phycocordibacterales > UBA918 > OLB19. The sequence continues at coordinate 46,021 of CAYGKO010000004.1, read as the reverse complement.
GATCACAAAGGCCACTAGAGCCGTTGCAGCCGTGCCTGCGAGGGCAAGGGTGATAAGGGCGATGATCTCAGCGATTGCCAAGTAAATAGTCAGGCGGACGTTACCAACTTTTCGTAACACTCGGGAAATAAACAAAAAGCCCAAGACTGCTAAGGCCGAACCGATAGTGTACAGGCCACCGATGGTTTCAGGACTCACAAAGCGCTCCATGAAGGTGGAGTTACTGTACGCTACTAAAAGTCCGTGGAAGTTGAAGAGTACTGAAAGAAGATAGATAACCCAAAAGCCAACTTTTCCAGGGTGAGCACGATGTAGCGAGTGTCTGCGGTGGTGTGCCATAGTGTGTGTATTGTACCAACTTACCGCAATATTATTTTGTAGTAACGGGGAAAAGAAAAGCCGCCATTGCTACTGGCGACTTTTCTTTTCTTAAGAAGCTTTAACTTTATATTCCAATCAAAACTGGAATCACCATTGGTGTTTTCTGGGTCTTCTGCATCAGGAATCCGCTCACTGTATCTGTCAGTTCGTCTTTCACGAGGTCGAGGTCGATTGGGTGCATATTCTCTGTATTTTTTTCAACCGTTTTCTTGATGAGGACGCGGGCTTCAGAGAGTAGTTGCTGATTTTCACGTAGGTAGACAAAGCCACGAGAGATGATGTCTGGTGACTTACGCAACTTACCGGTCTTGGTGTTTACGGTCGCAATAATCACAAACATACCGTCACTTGAAAGTGAGAGGCGGTCACGAAGCACTACTTCTTGTCGCGCGCCAACAGTGAAGCCATCGACATAGATCTCCTCAGTCGGAGCTTTTTGTTTATGGACAATCATTTCGGTTCCGTTTTTGATGTCGATTAAAGTTCCATTGTCAGGGATAGCAATGTTTTCACGAGGGAAGCCATTTTCTACCGCTGTATACATGTGACTCTTGAGGTGGTAGTGATGACCATGTACTGGTACAAGGAATTTAGGCTTGACGGTTTGTCGTACCCAGTTAAGTTCACCAGCGTTTCCGTGTCCAGAAGAGTGAACTGAGGCAGATCGATAGTTGATCACTCGTACATTCTTCCGGTAGATATTATCTTTTAATTTCTGCACGGCGATCTCGTTCCCCGGGATCACTGAAGATGAGAGCACGAGTGTGTCTCGTTCGCTGAGGGTAATAAACTTGTGTTTATCACACGCCATTCGCATCAAGGCGGCAAACTCTTCACCTTGAGCACCAGTTGAAAGAATTACTACCCGATCAGCTGGATAGTTGTCGGCTTCTTGGGCAGACACAATCACACCAGGTTTTACTTCAAGCATCTTTGCTGTTATTGCAATATCGATACTTACTTTAATACTACGTCCTTCGGGTACGACTACTTTGCCATATTTTTCACAAGATCCAATGATAGCAATTAGTCGATCAAACTGTGAAGCAAAGGTACCAATGATCATCCGGCCAGTGGCATTTTTGATGATGTTATCAAGGCTTTCGAATACTGTACTTTCTGGCGCTGAGAAGCCTTCACGGTCGGCGTTGGTTGAGTCACACATCATGACGAGGTTGTTGTTCTTGCCAACTCCTTCCCATGATTCACGTTCTTCTTTTACTACTTCACCATCTTCGTGTGTAAGTTTGATGTCTCCAGTGATAACTACGTCGCCATGCTTGGTCTCGACGCACACTCCCATTGCATCAGGAATAGAGTGAGTGACGGGGAAAGTCTTGATCTTGGTATTCTTTACCATGAAAGAATCACCCTCTTTGATCACATTGATATCAAGTGGGTCCATATGAGGGAACTCTTCTTGTCGTTTCTTCACCATTAAAGAGGTGAGGTATTGCGTGTAGATTGGTGGATTGCCAATTCGTTCCATAACAAATGGAATACCTCCAATGTGGTCGAGGTGACCATGAGTGATCACGAGCGCACGAATCTTATGCTTTCGTTCTTCTAGGTACTGCGTGTTTGGCAGAATGTAGTTTACGCCAGGAGCGTGTGAGTCAGCTGATACAAACTGAAAACCAATATCAAAGATAATGATATCGTCTTTAGTTTCAACCACCGTCATATTTCGTCCGATTTGTTCCACACCAGACATCGGGATCACTCGTACGGTATCTTCGTCAGTCACTTCGGGCAGTACCGGAGATTTTTCATCACGTTCCGCCATGCGGTGAGAAAGAGCCGGATTCGTCATTGAGCGACGCCGGTTTTGATTGTTACCTCGACGTTTGCCACCACCACCTGGTCGGCCACCGCCATTTCGGTTACCACCTCCTCCGGCACCATTGCGGTTGGGTCGGCCACCTTGTGGGCGGTTGGCTCCTTGTCCACTCCCTCCAGGACGTCCACCGGGTCGACTATTTGGTCGTCCACCAGGGCGACTTCGGTGTTGTCCGCCAGTTCGTGGTCGGGCTGGTCCACTTGGGTTTGTAGACTGTCCAGCTCCATTGTTTGTTGTACGTTCGTTCATAATAATTTAGTTAGGTTTAATTTTGTAATACTGTTCTGTTAATTCGTTCAATCTGAAAAAATGGGCCATAATTTTTCTTCTTGCATGTACCAATCTTGAATGCTGGTAAACCGTTCGCTTGGTCTATTGATATCAGTCAGAGAGACATTCTCGACGCTCTGTTTGACTACGTAGACAAAGGATGGGTTGTATAAAAATATTGCAGGTTGTTCGGTGGTAATTTCACTTGCGATTTGTTCAAGCGTAGCGGCTCGGGCGACAGGATCTTGCGTAATTCGCACTTCTTCTAGCAGAGCATCGGTAGTGATATTGGCGTAGAGCGCAACATTGAGGCCAGGATCTGACCGCTGCGATGAATGCCAGAACGGATATAGGTCTGCGCTGCGACCAATGTCAGCTCCAAATAACAAGGCTTGATAATCACGCGGTCGAATGACAGCTTGGACTAAGTCTGACTGTTCAAACAACGCAACACTTACTGATACTCCAAGTTCGGTCCACACCCGCTCTAGGTAAGCGGCTGTTTGTTCAAATACTGGTGTATTTGCTGTCGTGATGGTGATGGCTAATTCGGTTTCGATTTCTGAGATTTGTTTCACCCAACGTCCGTTTGCACTCCGTTCCCAGTCTGCTGCTTCAAGTATAGCAGCGGCGGCTTCGATGCCACTCCTACTGGTGTTAGTTTCTTGATTTTTTTGGCCAGGTAATGGTGAATTGGTTGGTGTACCATAACCTGCTAACGTTTCAGTAATTAACGCTTCTCGGTTGATAGCTACACTCAACGCTTCCCGGGCTGCACTATCTCGGAGAGCTGCAGTACGATTTTGATTAATAAAAACTGAAAAGACGCGCGGTAAAGATGCTTCGTATACGTTATAGGTATCCATGTCTAAATTAGCTACTGCGCCGTTACTCAGTGATGCGCTTGCTAGCACGTCTCCTTTCTCAAACGCTTCTAAAAGCTCAACTTCATTTTGATAGAAGTTTAGAGTCACTGTATTGATATTCGCAGCGTCAGGAGAAACCGCTTCGAGCGTGTAATCATCAATCAGTCCTGCTGCATCTCGGCCGACTTCTGTAATTTTGTAGGGTCCAGATCCAATTGGCACGGTGTTGTGTTGACTAAATGGGAGTTCTTCAATTGCGAGTGTTTCCCAGATGTGTTTGGGCAAGATACCGACAGTGAGGTTTTCAATAAAGGGTACGTATGGTTCTTCCAAAACGAAGTTGATTTCACGCTCGCTTATAACTTCAACTACAACACCATTCCAGTTTCCGCGCAGCGGACTTTTTAATTCAGCTGTTTGGATCAAACCAATGGTGTAGGCGACATCTTCGGTGTCAACAGTTTCGCCATCGTGGAAGGTTGCGTTGTTGCGCAAGATTACATTGTAGACCGTGCCGTCATCAGAAATGGTGATTGATTCAGCCAGGTCTTCACGAACCATGCCGTCAGTCTCTAGCGTCAGTAGACCGCTATATACCAGTTCTACCAAGTCATAGTCAGCTCGGGTCACCGCCAGAACTGGATTCACAAATCGTGGAGTTCCAATCACGCCTTCAATAAAGGTGCCGCCTTGGCTAGGGAATGATTTTGAGTATTGGTTATTCCATAAAAATGCAGCTGCGACCAGGGCTAAAGCACCGATCCAAAGGATGGTTACAAAGATAAAACGGTCGCTTGGTCGGCGTCGGTCTAGGTAGCGAAAAAATCGATCAAATACAAAACGCGAACGCGAAGAAGAATCTTCCATGAATGCACAGATTAAACTAAATGGGGTTTACGATCTCTGAACCAGAGAAACAGCGATGGCTATTGAGCCAAGTTCAACAACGCTGAAAGTACAAAGAGTACGGCCAGTCCAATTGAAAGACGGAACAAAAACTGTTCGCCGCCTCGTCGTTTATTAAATGCTGCACTAAAGTTATCTCCACCAAACGCACCACCGAGACTCGATCCGCGCTGCTGCAATAAGATTGCTGCAATCAGAAGGACTGAGATAATTAATTGGATGTACGGTAGTACTGGTAGAACAGTAGATCGGATGAATTCCATGTGCAGCGATAATAGCAGAAATGGTGGGGGGAGGCAAGTGAGGACTCCGGAATTTCTGATCGTAAAATTTCCAGCGAAATTTTACTGCGGCTTCGGCCAAAACTTTCTGACGAAAGACCGTGCTTTTGGCCTGCAGATACTCAGAAATTCCGGAGTACTGACTTGCCTCTGGGAGGGGTTGGACGGGCGGCGGCTTCGCCGCCGCCCTAGCAGAGAGACAAAAGAAAAGCCGAGGTTTCTCACCCCGGCGAAGGTCTTGTTAAGGATGCCTCCCGATAGTTCAAAAGATCATGAAGTCATTTTCTCGACCATATCTTCGATCGCTGATTCGATCAGATTTTTTCCCGCACAGCTGTCCCATTTTGCATCGAAAGTATTTTTCATGATTTGAGGGTTGTGGTCACATGAGGTGATCTCGGCAGTATCCATTCGGACAAGGAAAGAAACTGAAGCTCCTCCTGCTACGCTTTGACAGCGAGTAATTGTAAGTACTCGAACATCACCCATCATTCCTATGGCTGCCGAGCCAATTGCTATTGTGATACCCCACAGCATGCAAGCTTCGGTAATTGCCATGTTAATATACATCAGTGCAGTTTTTTCTCCCTGCTCCCAAGGCATATCAACATTATATGTGATTTCCATGACATCCTCCCGCGTTTGGCCAAAATTAGCACTGGGGTCATTGATTCAAATCTACGTTTTTTAGTCAAAAATTGCAACCTCTCGCAGCTGCAGTATAATAGTGCCGCATCACGGGAATGATGACGTGTTTTGGTGACGTGAGGCAATGGATAGGGAAAGTAGATTTAATTACATAATAATCTTTGTAACTGTACGTATGGCAGATATTAAACCGTTGGGGGATCGCGTAGTGGTCCGCCCATTGACCGAAGACGAAGCTGGTACCAAATCAGCTTCAGGGATTATTCTCCCTAGTTCGATGGCTGATAAAGATAAAAACGAACAAGGGATTGTGGTAGCAGTCGGTCCGGGTAAGTGGGACGAAGATGGTGAAAAGCGTATCCCGATGGAAGTGAAGGTTGGTGACAAGGTGCTTTTCTCAAGCTGGCGTGACAAGATGAAGGTGGAAGATGAGGAGTTTTCAATTGTTTCCGAATCAGACATATTAGCAGTCATGGGCTAGCCCAGTAAATCTAAATCAAGATACAAAACATATGGCAAAACAAGTAATTTTTGGTGAAGAAGTAAAAAAGAAGCTGCAAAAAGGCGTTGATACGGTGGCCGATGCTGTGAAGGTAACGCTTGGACCCCGAGGTAGAAATGTTGTCTTAGACAAAGGATATGGAGGCCCAACGATCACCAACGACGGTGTTTCAATCGCCAAAGAAATCACCCTGAGCGACAAGTTTGAGAATATGGGAGCTGAAATTATTAAGGAAGTAGCCAACAAGACTAACGAGCTGGCTGGAGACGGAACAACCACAGCGACGGTTCTGACGCAGGCGCTCGTGCGCGAAGGTCTGAAGCAAACTACCATGGGTCTCAACTCAATGGCGGTGCGGTCTGGTATGGAGCGGGCGTCAGTTGATGTGGTGGCTGCCCTCAAGGCAATGGCAACGCAGATCAATTCAATTGAAGAGATCAAGCAAGTAGCCACTATTTCAGCCGAAAGTGCTGAGATCGGCGAGAAGATTGCCGAAACGATCGATAAGGTCGGTAAGGACGGAGTGGTGACAGTAGAGGAGGGGCAGTCATTTGGGATTGAAACTGAGTTCACTGAAGGAATGCAGTTTGATAAAGGCTACGTTTCACCGTATATGGTGACTAATCATGAGCGAATGGAGGCAGAGTATAAAGATGCGCAAATTCTAATCACTGATAAGAAGATATCGAGCGTGCAAGAAATCCTACCCCTGCTAGAAAAGATTGCTCAGGCTGGCAAGAAAGAACTGGTGATCATTGCTGACGATATCGAAGGTGAAGCGCTGACTACGTTTGTAGTGAACAAACTAAAAGGTGGTTTCTCAGTCCTTGGAGTGAAGTCACCAGGGTATGGAGACCGCAAGAAGGATATGCTACAAGACTTGGCGATCATGACTGGTGGGACACTGATTTCTGATGAGGTTGGTCTCAAGCTAGAAGATGTAGAGTTGGAACAGCTTGGAAAGGCAGATCGAGTGATTGCGACCAAAGACGATACTACGGTTGTAGGGGGACAAGGTACAAAAGAAGACATTACTTCTCGAGTCGAAGCGCTGCGCACTCAGCATGGACAAGCGTCAGGTAAGTTCGACAAAGAAAAGATTGAAGAACGAATTGCGAAGCTGGCTGGTGGTGTGGCGGTGATCCGTGTGGGAGCTGCGACTGAGACTGAAATGAAGTATCTCAAGCTTAAGATTGAAGATGCCGTAAATGCGACTCGGGCTGCGATTGAAGAAGGGATTGTGCCAGGCGGAGGAACTAGTCTGACTCGAGCGTCAGCGACCGTTGAAGCTTCTATGGGCAAGCTCGATCTATCAACTGAAGAAAAGGTGGGCTACAGTATTGTACTGAAGGCCCTCGAAATGCCCCTCAAGCAGATCGCAGACAATACTGGTAAAGACGACGGTGCAGTCGTGGTCCAGAAGGTGAAAGAAGCCGGCGGAAACGCTGGCTACGACGCAGCCGCGGGAGTGATGATTGATGACATGATAAAAGCTGGAATCATCGACCCAGTAAAAGTAGAGCGTTCAGGTGTACAGCACGCTGTCTCAGCCGCTGGAATCCTCCTCACCTCAGAAGCAGCGATTGCAGACGAACCAGAAGAAGGTGGCGCTCCAGCGATGCCGGATATGTCTGGGATGGGCGGCATGGGAATGGGAATGTAAAAATCTAGCAGCTACTTTGTTGCACTACGAAAAAAGATCCTTGCTGGGCACGTGCCCCACTCGGATCTTTTTTCTTGTGTGCCGCGTATCTGCAGAGATTTTTACATTCCCATTGAGCCAGAGAGTGATGCCTTGGTTGTTCTAATAGCAAAACCACGAGGTCATGCAGAAGATTCTTAACCAATGAAGCGAGTTTAGAAATCTGACGCTGGGGATGGGGATGTAGTGCAGAAGGTAGATTAAACAAAAAGCGCCCTTAAGGCGCTTTTTGTTTTGGTATACTTGTGCATTATGCCACTCTACTGCGAGTTACCAATCTGGGGGAATGTCTTTGAGCCTTTGAATACGATTTCAAATTTGGCTTTTATTGTAGGGGCCTATTATATCTGGCGTCTCACTAGAGATGTTGGCGAGGGCAAGCATCATCGGCAAGTGCTGATACTAGCCGGTATCCTGGCAGCAGTCGGAGTAGGGAGTGGACTTTGGCACTTCTTCCGTGAGCCGTGGTCTTTGGCGCTTGATGTGATTCCAATTCAACTATTTTTACTCACGTTTCTATGGTTTTTGCTGCAGCAAATGATTGTCCCACGCTGGCAGCGTTTATTGGTGATGATGGTATTTGTACTGACGTCAGTGTTTGGCCCGGTGGTGATTCAGGTCGGTGCTGGTTATGGCGCAGCCTTGGCGTTTGCTCTGGTGGTTAGCTTCTTTTTATATAAAACCAATCCAGTGCAGGCCCGATATTTCTTTGTTACTTTATGCATCTTTGCATTCTCGCTGACTATGCGACAGCTTGATCTTGCGTACTGCGAAATTACAGGCGGTCACGGCCTTCATATCTTTTGGCATATTATAAATGCCTACGTCTTGTATCGATTCGCCAAGACACTACTGATAAAAGATTAAAAGAAAAGCGTGAGCCCAAAGTAGTAGGGCTCACGCATTGGTGAAGGTGGTGTTATGCCGCGTCAACGAGCAGCTGCAAGTTGCTGCGCGCCTGAGCTTCGCGGTCGGCGAAGTGACGAGTCTGGAAGATCTGATTGCGCTCAAGCATACTGAGCGCAAACTTCCGCTGACCAGAGACGATGTCTGCTTCGCTGGTGTTGCCAGCTTCAGCTCGCACGGCTGCATTGGTCCGCATGAAGTCTTCGAGCGGTGCCCCGAGGCCTGACAAGTCAATGTCGAGCAAGATCTTCAGATCTTCGATCTGACCGGGATAATCACCCGGAACCAGATGATGCTTCGTAGCGTTGATACCAGCGTCCAAGACCGCCAGGTCTTTTCCGTTCATACCAAACTGCGTCGCGTCAACGACAGCCATCTTGCCACTCCAGAATTCATTCTGAGAGCAACCGTAGGCCCAATAGCGATCATGGTTCAGCCAGATGAGGTTGAGCATGGCTGGATCGGTAAGGTACTTCTCCAGTCGCTGCAGCCACTCAAAGCCGTAGTCCAGGTGACCAACGCCGTGGTAGTCACGGGTCAAGTCATCGTATTCACCAACCACCTTTTCAAGCAGTGAGGCGACGAGGTTCGGATGACGGACACGCTGCTGCAGCTTAGAGCTGATAAAGGCAACGGACCGCATAACATCGTTCAAGACGATTTCATTAGTGTCACGCATAACGTGTCTCCTTCTCTTGTGAATGAACTTTCTCTTCTACGTACCAAGATACGGGGGAATAGTAATTTGTACTATATTGTTGTATATTCATTATACAATTATGGAAAACCTCGAATACCAGGCTTTGCTTAAGCAGCTCGGCCTCAAAGACTCCGAAATCACCGTCTTTTTAACGATGATTAATGGCAATGTGAAGGTGAAGGATATTATGGTCCAAACCGGCATGAAGCGACCATCGGTCTATCACGCCATGAACAGTCTCGAGCAGCGTGGCTTGGTGGGTCGGATTCAGGTGGGCGAGTATAACCGCTGGCAGGTGACTGACCTCAGTCGTCTGCGTGACATTCTGGCCAAAGAACGAAAGGCGCTGCTTGAAACCGAAGCCGCGCTCGAAGAATTTATCGCGCATTCAGAAGATGAAATGATTGATGAGGATCGACCGCGGATTACGTACTTCGAAGATCAGCAAGCGATTGAACGGATTGTCTTTAATAGTTTGTACTGCAAGGATAAGCACATCATGTCGATCGCCCCGATCAATAACTTCTTTTTCCAAACCGGCTTTGACTTCGCCACGCGCTACGTGGCCGAGCGCAAGAAGCGGGGGATTACCTCCAAGCACCTCTGGGAAGAGCCAATTGCGCCCGAGATTATTGAAAAGTTCTACCAAAACACCGCCGAGATCCGCATCTTACCCAAAACCATGATGGGGCAGTTCCAAACCACCATTTTTATCTACGACGACTCAGTCATGTATATCGCCCCCAAAGAAAAGAATAACGCCGCTATCTTCCAATCCGCCGAACACGCCAACATGATGCGCGCGATGTATATGACCATTTGGGAACAGTCGAAGGTGTGCAAGTAGTCTAATCATGACTGTTTTATTAGCTAGGTCAGCGTTTGGTCATTAGAAGTTGCCAGTCATACATGCGACGAACTTTGGCGTTTGCGGCCATCGAAAGTAAGTAAAACTTAAAAATCCGGTAGAGATTGTCGTTGTACTTTTTTGGGTCAATTTTTCTTAAAGTTTCGTAGCCACTGTCAAGATTTGACCACCACGCTCTAAGGGTGGTTTCATAGTCAGTTCCGAAGTCTTCCATTTTATCCCAGTGAAATAAGCCGTAACTAGCCGTCTGTAGCTGGTGAGCAGCAGGAAAGATGCCGTTCGGAAATATGTATTTATCAAACCAAGGATTCGTCTCGGGTGTATCATAGGCGCTTACGATCGCTTGGAGTAAAAATTTACCGTCTGTTTTCAGTAGACTGTGCATTTTTTTGAAGAACACGTGGAAGTTTTTTGGTCCAACAGCTTCTATCATTTCGATACTAGTGACATAGTCAAATCCAGCGTCGTCATAAAAATCACGGTAGTCTGTGATAGTAATTTCACATGGCAAATCGCCAAAGCTCTCTCGAGCCCAACTAGTTTGCTCTTTTGATACAGAAATACCAACACATTCAATCCCATAATTTTCAGACGCAAATTTCATTAGACCACCCCAGCCACAACCGACATCGAGTAAACGCTTGCCAGGCTTGAGATCCAAAGTTTTGCAGACATGATCCATTTTTTCCATTTGAGCCTCGTTTAGATCTGCGGCACCATGATTCCAGATACCGCAAGTGTACTGCATATGTGTGCCTCCTAACATGAGTTCGTATAATTCATTGCCAAGATCGTAATGAGCGGTCCCAACTTCAAACGAACGCGATTTCTTCTGAAGATTAATCAGAGTAGATTTCCATAAAAAAAAGGAAGGATCTAGGGAAATCTTTCTCTCGTCTAGCCCTGACGTTATTAGTTTTTCAATGGTAGCAACCAGATCGTTAGAGTCCCACTGCTTATCGGTGTAGGATTCACCGATAGCCAAAAGACCACCAAACAGAATGCGTTTGTATACTGATTCGTCGTGTATTTCTATGTCACCAGGTGATGAGCCACCAACTGTGATGTTCGCCTCCTCAAGGAGGTTTTCGATGTGTTGTTTGGCAATTTTGTTTAGCATACACTATGTCTTGTATTCTTCTGGTAAGTTTACGCCAAGTGCTTTTACACAGGTGACTGCACTCCAGATTCCATCTTCGTGAAATCCGTCACGTAACCAGGCTCCAGCAAAATAATATCCGTCTTTTCCTTGGGCGTCGTGGACATTTTTTTGTGATTCTGCTGTTTTGGGTCCAAATTTTGGATGGGCGAAGTCAAATTCAGCGATCACTTTTTCTTTGTCTAAATCTACTGTGGGATTAAGGGTGACGATGTAGTCCGTTCCAGAATCAAGGGCTTGTAGTTTATTTAACCAGTAACTACACATCGACTGTTCTCCCTCCGCGACAACATTCCAGGCAGACCATTTCTGTTTGTCTGTGGGCATCATTTTTTCGTCTGTGTGGAGAACCGTTCTGTTGCTTGTGTAAGGAATATTGGCCAATGTCCGACAGATAGTGGGGTTAAGCGATTTAGCGACAGCGAGTGTTTGGTCAGAGTGGGTGGAAAATATTACGATGTCAAACTCAGTCTCTGTAAGGGTTTGATTTTTCCGATAAGAAACTTTTTTTCTGTTAACTCCAGAAACACTTTCTACTTGGGCATTTGTAACAATATCTGCAGCATAGAGGTCTTCAATGGCTTTGAGGTAGGCATCTGATCTGTTGGCAGGGGTAAACCAGACAGGTTGTTTTGCACTCATGAGTTTATGATTGTTGAAGAAGTCAAAGATAGATTTTGCTGAAACATCATAAATTTTACTGTCGAGCTGACTCCAGATCGCTGCAACTAGCGGCAAAATCATGTGATTAACTCCGGGATTGTCGTTAAAATTGTTTTGATTTATATATTCCCGAATACTAATCTCAGGATCAATCATATTTTGAGCTAAATCATGTTTAACTTTTCGGTAAAACCGGAGTGAACTAAATAAGATTTTAAAATGACTAGGTGAATACCAAAATTTTGACCACACGTCATCAGATGAATAGCATATACCAGTGTTTTTATCTTCGGCAGCAATTGACATATTGCTGTTAATTTTTTCAACTCCGAGTTCATGAAAAAAATGTATTAGATTTGGATACATTTCTTGGTTGTAAACCATGAATGCAGTGTCTACATACTGGTTTCCTACCCACACAGGGTTTGCATGTCCGCCAATACGATCTTCCTTCTCAAACAAAGTAACGTCATAGTCCGAGTACTTTTTTAATAAGTGTAGAGCACTGATCCCTGTGATACCAGCACCTATGATGGCTATTTTTTTCATGAATATAAACATACCAGATTATGTGGCTGTGACAATGTAATTAGTTTTTTATGATAAAATAAACGTATTATCGACTAAACTTGGAATTTTATGTGGATTGGAATTGGAATTATTGCTGTTGTGGTGTTGTACGTTATCTATGCGTACAACAATTTTGTAAAACTTACTCAACGAACGAAAGAGGCGTGGGCGGATATTGACGTACAACTCAAGCGTCGATATGACCTCATCCCAAACTTGATCGAGACGGTGAAAGGGTACGCAGCGCATGAACGGGAAGCGTTGCAAGCAGTAACTGATGCTCGGGCGAAGGCAACCCAGACGAACGTCGACCCGTCTAACGTGACTCCAGAGCAGATTACTGCGATGGCTGGTGCTGAGTCTGCTTTGACTGGTGCACTTGGGGGTCTCTTGGCAATCGCTGAAGCCTACCCAGACCTGAAAGCAAATACTAACTTTGCCCAGCTACAGACTGAGCTCGCAGATACAGAAAACAAGATCCAGGCAGCCCGACGGTTCTATAACACCAATGTTCGTGACTTGGTAATTGGCCTCCAGTCATTCCCAAGCAATATTATTGGAAATATGTTTGGCTTCAAGGAAGAGCCTTACTTTGAGCTAGAAGAGGGGAGTGAAGAACGGGAAAACGTCAAAGTAAACTTCTAAACGCTATGGCAAAAGTAACCTTAGGAGGGGAACCAGTTGGAAGAATAAAGGCGGGGTGGATTTTGTTCAAAGAAACCTGGCGGTTTCTGATGTTAGATAAAGAGCTACTTTTAATCCCGATTGTTACCGGAGTGCTGAATTTGTTGCTGTTTGGAGTTTTGATTACTCTTATAGTGCTCACTACCGACATTCTGGCTTCAGAAAATTCCCTCGTAAGTATCGGTTTCCTATTCTTATGTTATGTGATTGGAGCGTTTACGCTGGCGCTAGCGCAAGCAGCCACGGCTCATACGGTATACACCAGAGCCCACGGAGGAGACGCTACGCTTGGTGAATCACTCAAGGTGGCCTTTTCGCACTGGGGATCACTGTTTTTATGGTCACTTATCACCAGTACAGTTGGGATTGTCTTGCGCGTTATCTCTGAACGATCTGAAATTCTCGGCAAGATTGTCGCCATGATCTTTGGGGCAGTCTGGGCAGTACTAACGTACTTCGTGGTCCCAGCGATGGTTATTAGCAATCATTCAGCCTTTCAGTCAATCGGTACTTCAGCGCGGGTTTTCAAACAAACTTGGGGTGAAGCGTTTGTGAGTAATATATCGTACGGACTCGTCTTTCTTGGGCTACATCTTCTCGCTATCTGCTCGCTCGGTGGTCTGGCCTTCTTTTTCTTTGCCAGCGGAATAGAGATTTTGGCCTTTGTATCATTAGGATTTTTGCTGGTTTGGTTCCTTGTCATGGGACTGATCGCGTCGGCAATGTCTGGTATTCTGCGGACGCTCTTGTATATCTACGCAACCGAACAAACTGTTCCAACTAACTTCAATCCAGAACTGCTCGAAAAGATGCTCGTTCGCAAAAACACCCAGCCTGGTGCAGGTGGGTCTACTGTCAGCACGACCGTTCCTGCTAGTCCCGACCCAAGTACTTCAAACGTTACTCCGCCTAATCAATAAATATGGCAAAAATCTACTACAATAAATTAATTCGAGATAACATCCAAGATATTATTCTTGGTAAAGGTGAGCTGTGTGATGTTCGACCAATCGTTGATAATGACGAGTTCCACCAAGAACTTATGAAAAAAGTGGTAGAAGAGGCCAAAGCACTTTCAATGGTGCGGACGAAAGAAGATTTCTTGGAAGAGTTCTCTGACTTGATGTTGGTACTCGATACCCTCAATGAATATCTGCAATTTACCGAAGAAGATGTCCGCCAAGCGATGGATAAAAACATTGCAGCTAAAGGTACCTATGAAAAACGCTGCTTCTTGCATTGGTCTGATGATAAGACGTACGAGAGTAACGAGTCACCACAGGGGATAAAAGGCTAAATACATGCTTGATCAACAAAGTGAACAAACAGTAAAATTTTGGCACAGGGCGTTTTGGAGTCCTACTAAAGCAGTGGTCCGGCTTGAGACAGGGGTCATGTCCCAGTCTGAGCGGTTGTCGTATTTTGTCGCCTGGTCACTCATTATGGTGGTCGGGTATGAAGGATCTCGGTTTATGGGACTTGCTGAACCGTGGAGTATTGAGCTACTGCTAACGCTCGTAGGAATTGCTGGCATGATTTTGCCAATCTTCTACTTCAATCATCTACACGCAACAGACACATCATTTATCGAAAAATATGTTGTTATTTATGTTGCTGCCACGTTTCGGGTACTGTTTTTTATAGCAATACCGTACATAGGGGTCACAATCATTGTGTATGCCGCTCTCATGCCTGACATAGCGTCTGATCAAGTAACATATCTCGATGTATTTAATGGTGCGGGATTTTTGGTGATAGTAGCCTGGTATTTAGGCCGATTTTTTAAGATTGGAAATAATTCTCAATTAGAAAGCGTATAAATTAATATGGCCACGTTATATACTCAACAAAGTAGCAATATTTTCAAAACCTATCTCTTGATGGGTGGGTTTTTGGCGTTTGTGATCGCAATTGGCTACGCAGCAGCGTGGTACATGGGAAATCCAATCATTCTCTATGGAGCGGTGATCTTTGCCTTCGGGATGAATTTCTATAGTTATTATTACTCTGACAAGATGGTACTTAAGATGACGGGTGCCGTAGAGGCTGATCTGAACCAGCACCGCGAGCTAATCAATATCGTAGAGAACCTGTCTATCACTGCTGGCCTTCCCATGCCAAAGGTGTACGTGGTAAACGACCCGGCGCCGAATGCGTTTGCGACCGGAAGAAACCCCGAACACGCAGTGGTGGCAGCGACTACCGGTCTACTAGAGATGCTTGACCGTAATGAAATTGAAGGCGTGATGGCGCACGAGCTGGCGCACGTCGGCAACCGCGACATGTTGGTGATGACCGTAGCCGTAGTGCTAGCAGGCTTCGTGGCTATCCTGGCTGACTTCTTATCCCGAGCCTTCTTGTTTGGTGGCGATGGACGTGATCGACATCCAGCCTTTCTTGTTTTGGGGATCGTCGGGATTATCCTCGCGCCACTGGCAGCTCAGATGATCCAGATGACCATCTCCCGTAAGCGGGAGTATCTAGCTGATGCCACGGGAGCGCTCCTAACGCGCTACCCGGAAGGACTCGCTTCAGCGCTTGAAAAGATTTCTGGGGCAGCGCGTCCAATGCAGAAGCGTAGCCACGCTACGGCCCACTTATTTATCTCAGATCCGTTTGCTGAGGGCGAGAAGCGTAGCTTTATGCAAAAAATTGGTGGTCTCTTCCAAACCCACCCACCGGCACAGGACCGGATTGCTCGATTACGTGCGATGTCATAGTGCAGATTCATGAAGTCTTGGCGCGAGGTTATTTTTTCAGAGAAGGATCACTATTCTTTTCGACCTGAAATCTATTTAATTCTAATGGGGTTAATGATTTCTTTAGTTGCTTGGGTTATTTCTGATATTAATCTGTTTGGCCATAAGCAGGATAGTATTTTTGATATCTGGACTATTACACACGTTGCTACTGGTGCAGTGTTGGCGTATTTCACCATATCTTTGCGATCGGTTAATTTTCACCATCCCATCATGCTGTTGCTACTGGTCTCTTTCGGTTGGGAAATTATCGAACATTACATAGAGCTGTCTGACATTTCGTTTTTAGCCAATTGGTTTGCTGGTGAAGAAACCTTTCTGAATCGACTGATAGCTGATCAGATTGCTGTAGTATTAGGATTCTTACTTATCAAATGGGAACCACGATTACTGTTCCCAGCTTTGCTGGTTGCTCTGGCAATTCTTTTTGTCCATGTATGGGTAGGAGATTCAATGTTTTTGTACCAGTAGTAATCGGTAGTAAGATTAGCGTAAGTTTAGATGTTGTCCCGGGGATGATTGACAGGAGTGTATTTTTTTGTCATAAAATGAGTAGTTAGTTTGCAGCTGAAGGAAGGAATAAGGAATGACAGATGATCCAAAAAGAATGATCGGGGCTGTGACAATTCGTCGAGCAGGCAGAGCTGATGCACGGCTTGTGTTGAATCAGGTCATTAACGACAATAAAGGAAATTTTTTCAAGCTGGTCGGGATACAATCAGGCCCGGTTGAAAACTTGGTACAAGGCCGACTGGCGTTTGAGCGCTGCAGCGCTATTGGTGCTCCAGTCAGGGAAGAACGTGGGCGACGAATGTACGTCGAGTATCCAGGTGCGCGAACTAAAACTGGCAAAATGAGCCAGCGGTATCCTAAGCGGGGTATCATTTGGAATGGTGACGCTGTACTTGGGATGGATCTTTTTGACGCTGTACCTGACCGCTGGAAACTGATTGCAAGGCTGCAATTAGAATGCGCCTCTGGCACATTGACTATGTCATTTGACTCATGAAAGACTTGGGCGCCTGCGATTAAATTCGTGGGCGCCTCTTACTTTAGTTACGTACTTCGCTCAGCGTTATTTCTGATTCAAAATACGCCTGCAGCATTGTCCTAGACGGTGGGTGGAATTGGTCGATTGGCAGTGATTTCAGCTGTTCGAAGCCGGCGGGGGAGTTTTCAATGGTGAGGATGTCAGTATAGCAGTCTGATTCGAGCTGATCAGCAATGATGCTAGTGTGGGTTACGTAGAGCGCAAAAGTCTCCATGACACGAGGCAGGTCACAGATAAGCAGCGGTGTGGTCTGTAGGGGAGGGTGGTTTTTATAGTCATCATACACACGACTTTTGGCGACTTCTGCTAAAGAGCTTTCAACAACGTGTTTCTCCTTCAGAAACGAACCCGGGCATTCAAAGCGGTCATGCGGCCAGTCCCCAAAGTACGGCCGTCGACCCAGTACAATTTTATTGTCAGCCGTAATCAGAATATTCATGAGTACAAAAGCCCGGGGCCGATCAGCGGCTGGAATGCTGTCGTAGACTTCCTGTTTGCTCCGTACAGCAGTAATGTCTTTGTAAAACATCCCGCGCTCGACACTGACGGTATTGGTAGCAGGATCAAAATCAGCCCACTTCAAAATCTCGCTGTTATAAAATTTAAATTTGTCGCCTGGGGGTAAACTAGATTCTGCTCGAGCGGCTAGAGCACCCCAAGATTTATCCAGAGCTTCTCTATGCGATTTATCGTATCCGGCAAATGTAGTGTCTGTAAATTTAACCGCAAGCTCCAACTCTTGGCTCGTATTACGCCAAAGAACCTCACCGGCGTCAGCAAGGGCGAAGTGTGGATCAGTGATGGAGAAATTTGATAGGTCTGGTGGGGTCATTGTGTGAAAGTATAGCGTATTAGTGCTGTGTGGGTAATTCTAAGATGATCAATAATAGAAAAAGGCGCGCCGGGTGAGGCGGGCTGTCTCGAGTTAGAACCGTGGGTGGTCAAGACCACCTTGGCCGTTTTACTAATTCCCAGATTTTAATCCGATAGTGTCTCGAGCCCTACTCCAAATTTGGTTCGTACTCATTTTTAAATACAGCAAGTACATATTTTGAAATCGCATATATACCCAGAATATGACTTTCGGTATTGTTGAAAGACCAACTTTTGCAATGAATCAAAGTATCATTGTAATTCTCATCTGAATGAGCCCCCTCTTTGTCGGCAACAGACTTTATTAGTTCACGGATTGTAATTTTTTCTTTGAAAAATATTTGATCAGCCCAGTCTGACACATTCATCTGCTCCCATCCTTCAGCAAAGCTTAGGTTAAATATTGGTATTGTTTTATTCATTGTACTTAATGTGCCAGGCATGAAGTTAACCAACCCCTCCAATAAGGAAGGATTTTTCTCAAATAGTTTTGCTGAATGCAATTTATGTAACTTAAAATCAGTAATCACTCGAGTTAATAAAGGTGAAGGATTTGTTTCACACAATAATTTTCTTAACTCAACTGCCATAGCTTGGTACACAATATAATTACCTGTCTCATATGTCGCAATATGTGTCTCAAGAAGCTTAAAACTATTGATTAAGTCTTGTTTGTTTTTAGTCGTAGCACTCATATTGATTAATTGTAACAAAACCAGCACGAAACATAGTGTCTCGTGCTAGCTCTAAACGGCGGAGAGAACAGGATTCTTTCATTACATGAACGGTGCAGCGTTTGGATACTTTGTTTCGCTACGCTCACAAACTATCACAAACCGCTTTTCGAATCGTACAGCGCGTTTTTTCAAAACGCTGCACCTGTTCTCTCCACAAAATTAAAAACCGCCGAAGCGGTTACTTAATTTTGCGGAGAGAACAGGATTCGAACCTGCGAGGGATTGCTCCCTACACACTTTCCAAGCGTGCGCCTTAAACCACTCAGCCATCTCTCCGTGGCAGTCATGATACCGCACCTATGGGGGTATACAAATACTGATCTTGAAGTTTATCAAGATGTTATGTATGGTGAATAGGATATGGGTAGGGAATAGTGCGTTTGGACACAACATTAGCGTGAGTTTATACATTAAGTAGAAAATATGGGTTCAATAATTTCAAAGTTTCAGATTATAGTTTTAGGAGCGTTATTAATGTTCGGATTTTCTTTAGGCCCAGCTTTAGCAGCCGAGGATTATTCAGATTACGATGAAAATGATATTGAGTACATTAACGTTGTGTACGGTTACAATAATGAAATTGAGGTGGAAGTTAAAATTGAAGATGAAGATGAGGAGTTAGATTTTGACGGTTTTGTTGGCGACGAAGACGATGAAGATGAGGTGCTCAATGATATTGCTGAACACCTGCAAAGCGCCTATATGATGCGTGGTAATTTTGGCGGTGATGACCTTGAAGATGTGACAGAGTTTCGTTCTGTAATTATTGCTGAAGCATTTGCTACTATCAATTACCCAGAAGACCGGATTGATATGGAGTTGGAATACACTGATGGTCGTGAGGGTTACTACCAAATCTGGGACACTACAGACAAAGATGATGTGTACGCAGATTTGGGTCGCAGGACTGGAGAAGACGCAGAAGATGCAAGAGAGAAAGTCGATGTAGATTTTAGTACCATTGGCTCACCATCCAATGATGGATATGCAGCTGATCGTGACGGTCTGACATTTTCAAAGATTGAAGATATCACCATCCAAGCTGGTGATAAAGATGGCTATATCGCCACTTTGATTGATTTTGGAGTTGAGAGTGTCCCTGTCTACATAACTCTTCGTTATCAAGGTAATTCAAACCTTGATAATTACCTAGAAGCGTTACTTGATGAAATGCAGGATACTTACGGTATTGGTGGTTCATATAACGAAGATGATATAGAAGCTATTGCAGATATAGATGTAAATTTTACAGACTATGGCAGCGAGCTGGAACAGATTATATCGGATCTCGATAAGTTAGAACGATGTGAAGAATTTTCTTCTAGAGATATAACTCGTGTGCAGGTGAAATCTAATGGCGCTTTTTCAAAAGATTTGGTGACTGTAGAATATCTCGATGACTGTGAGTACTCATACCAGACTACGGCATATAAAATTGATAGCGGCCTCTGGAAAGGGTATTTGATCGAAGAAATTACTGATCAGTTGAATAACCGCACTCAGCTGCGAATTACTGGCGTGATCACCTATCAAGATATTGCAGAGGAGATTGAGTTCGATAATACGTATGCTACTGACTCAGTTCCTACATACAGCGAGTACTTAAAAACCAAACCTGCAGCCGTAGAAGTGGAAAGTGATACTGATGCAATGCGGAATCAGCTGATAGAACTCATTAAGGCGTTACTTCTAATGCTAGAAATGCGAACTATCTAGAGTTGGTCTGAATAAGTTGATTGTACACAAACCGCCAGCATCAGCTGGCGGTTTGTAGTATTTGTCTTGTGCAAATAATGATTTACAGGCACTATTACTAGTATATGAAATACCTTCTTGGTTTCTCTGTGGTGTTGGTCAGTGGAGTGGGGTTTTACTGGTTGGTGGCTGATGCGGATACAGTGCTGGAGAATTCGGTGCGTTATGAACCAGCTGTGTTGTTGACGCTTGGGAATATAGTGAGTAAAAACAATGATTCGGTGACGGGAGAAGTTCCTGTTGGGGACGGTGACGTGGTGGGGACTGACGCTACTGGACGGGCGCTGATTAAGAGTAGTGAGCAGCTAATCAGCTCAATTGCTGAAAACACCACTCTTACATTTACTGATACTGAGAAAACTTCAGCTTTAGATGTAACAGCAGGAAAGGTGTGGTCGCGGATCGAGCGCGCCCTCGAGCAAGACGAAGTCTATGAGGTATACACTCCAACCATGGTAGCGGCGGTGCGAGGGACGTCTTTTGGAACGTATGTGTCTGATGAGGAAGAGAAGTTTGTGGTGGGCGAGGGGGTGGTGGAGGTTCGAATACGTGGTGAAGAGAGTGGTATATCAGTAGCAGCCGGTGCGGTAGCTGAGATGGTCGAAGGGAGTATCTTGGTGCGGCCAATTACCGAAGCTGAAAAAGATGTCTGGTACGCTGAGCACATGGCTGCAGATTGGCAGTATGGTGGCAGTGAACAGTTTGAGCTGATTACCGCTCACCGAGAAGGATTCTGGTTTCAAAATCCTGGCCAACTTACCGTGGTTGGCACAGGGTTTAATCAGCTCAGAAAAGTCGAAATTGATGGTGAGTTGATGCCATTTGTACCGGTGTCTGATACTGAGCTGCGAGTACCGTGGTATATCGCTACCAAGATCAGCGAAGATAGTGAGGTTGTTATATACTTAGGAGATAAAACAGTATTACCGCAAGAAGTTTTCTTTGGTGATCGACAAGCGGTAATGGATAATTTGCTATTTTAGATATGAAAAACGTATATATTCTTGGGGGGATTCTCGTGGTGATAGCGGCGGCTGGGTACTGGTATCAAGGCGTGTCAGAAGAAAAGCTAGCTGATCCAGCGACAGTGGTTGAAGCGACTGAGCGAGCGATTCTTACTCCGCTGTCTGCGGACGTTGAGATGACGAGCTTGCTTGATCCCGAGGCTTGGAAGGTGATCAGTGCGGTGAGTGAAGTGGAAGATGGAGCGGGGGTACGGACCTCAACTGAAGGGCGGGCAGTGATTGCTAACGACCTGGAGATCATCACATCACTTGATAGTAACTCTGAAATCAAGCTAGCGCTTAGTCCCGATAAAAAGCAGACTAGGATTGAACTCACGGCGGGGAAGACGTGGACCAAAATTGAACGGGCACTCGAACAAGACGAGGTCTACGAAGTGTACACGCCAACCATGGTAGCGGCAGTTCGTGGGACGTCGTTTGGTGTCAGTCTCGATCCGACTAAAAGCTTGGTAGTAACCGAAGGAACCGTCCGAGCGCAGCAACGCGATCCAGTTACTGGTGAAACGAAGCCGGGGACAGAAGTGTTTGTATCGGCAGGGAGTACGCTTGAAGATAATGGAGAGGTTTTTACGGTGAGGGAAACAAAGCCGTTAGACCGGGATGACTGGTATGTGGAAAATAATCCGGAAACAACAGTGAAGCCGGTTGAGATGATTGAGATCGATCCGCCAGCAGTTGTTATCCCACCCGCCCTAGTGGTACCTGTGGTGGAACCAGAACCAGAACCAGAGATTACTCCAACGACCACTCCAGAAGTTGAGCCAGAACCCGAAGAGCTCGTTCTTAGTATCGATGAAGTTGATCCAGTTCGCTTTGATCCTCGACTTGAAGATAGGGTGATAGTCAGTGGATCAGGCTTTGAAATGGTAGACCGGGTAACGCTTAATGGTAGTGATGTTGAGTTCGAAGTGACGCGAGATGATATCTTGATTATTGGGTCGTATGAACTACCAGAAAAGGATGAGGTCTATGACATAGAGCTCTTTGCTGGTGATGAATCGTTTGAACTCAAGGGAGCGTTTGAAGTGGTGTTAGAAGAGGAGGAAGAGTTGGTAGTACTTAAGATTGAAGAGATCACTAGTGGTTTTGCTGATAGTATGGAATTTGTGATTGTACGTGGCCCAGGTATGGATATTGTTGATACAATTTTGGTGGATAACGAACCGCCATTTGACTGGGGACTCTTTAGTCCGACTGAATTGCATATCTTCGATACGTTCTTGCAAGAGGTACTTACTATAACTGTATCAGGAGCGGGAGAGAGTGATACTGCAACACCATAAGCATGTCTACATTCTTCACTCGCACTAGAGCTTTGTATTTCGTCACGATAGTTGTGACGAGTGTTGTTGGTCTGAGTTTTTACTTTGGTGTGTTCGATACACTTGAAGCTCAGCTTACTGACCGATTCTTTGCGCCGTCTGAGCCTTCAAGTGACATCGTGATAATTGATATTGACGAGGTAAGTCTTGCAGCGATCGGTCAGTGGCCCTGGAGTCGCAGTATTCACGGCCAGCTGCTGGATGCGATTGGATCAGCCCGAATGGTTGGTTTCGATGTGCTTTTTACTGAACCATCATCTTTAGGAGCCGAAGACGATAATAATTTAGCGCGTTCGATTGTAGCGTTTGATGGTGAAGTGGTGTTGGCAGGTGTCATCGACGAACAAAGCAATACAGTTATACAACCAATTCAGATTTTAGATCAGGCCGCTCAAACTGGTTTTGTGAATACGGCTACTGACCGTGATGGTGTTGTGCGCCGGGCTGAATTGTATCGGGACGGGACCTTGAGCTTCGAGAGTACCGTCGCGGCGGTTCAATCTACTGAATCAGTCCCTCAAAATACTCGTATCTACTTTGCAGGTCCAGCCACTACCTATACCACACTCTCATACGTAGATGTGCTTAAGGGCACGCTACCAAAAGAATTATTCAGAGACAAAACTGTGTTGGTAGGAGCCAGTGCGGCAGGACTCGGTGACACCTTCCAGACGCCATTTGGAGTAATGCCAGGAGTTGAGGTGCATGCTAACGCCATCAATACAATATGGTCAGAGAATTACCTTGAGCCATTACACCCAGCTGGTTCCTTGCTGGTGTTTGTCATTCTAGCGCTTTTGATTTTACTTATTGTTACTAGAATCAAAACAGCGCGCAATTTGTACATCTTGCTGGCAGTAGTCTTTTTCGGGATTATCTTAGATGCCTACATCGCATTTTCTTTTGGTATTTTAGTACCTCATTTATATGAGTTGATTTTGTTTTTGTTGCTAACAGGCGCACTCCTCTTGCTGCAGTTTGTGTATGAAAGCAAAGAGAAGGAATTCATTCGAAAAGGATTCGAACATTACGTAGCTAGTGAAGTAGTAGATGAATTACAGAAGAATCCAGGTAAGTTGGCGCTTGGTGGGGAAACGCGCGAGCTGTCCATTTTGTTTTCTGATATTCGGGGGTTTACTACTCTGTCAGAACAGCTCACGCCGCAAGAATTGATGACACAACTTAATGAATATTTAGAAGAAATGTCCGAGGCGGTGATGCAAAAGCAGGGTTTGGTAGATAAATATATTGGAGATGCAGTGATGGCGTTTTGGGGAGCACCACTGCAGATGAAAAACCACGCGCAGTTAGCGTGTGAGAGTGTGGTGGTGATGATGCAGTCGCTACAGAAGCTTAATGTACGGTGGGCGGCCGAAGGCCGCCCACCGTTTGGCATTGGTGTTGGCGTCAGTACGGGTGACGTGGTGGTAGGTAACATGGGTTCTAAACGCCGGTTTAATTATTCGATCATTGGCGACGAAGTGAACTTCTCAGCCCGAATCGAAGGACTGACCAAGCAATACGGAGTATTTTGTTTGATTGGCGAAAAAACCTTTTATGAGATTAAAGATATTTCACATCTCCATACGCGGGAACTTGATGATGTAATGGTAAAAGGGAAAAAAGAACCACGTCGTATTTATGAACTTATCACTACCGACCTGACTCCTGAAGTAGAAAAAGTCTTGGCGCATTTTGCTGCCGGCAGAGTCTCGTACCTGGCCGGCGATTTTCTAAAAGCAGAGCAGTCATTTAAAGCTGCATTAGAGATTGATCCGGAGGATGGTCCGAGTAAAGTGTTCCTAGGACGGGCGATTGATCTGCAGAAAAATCCACCGACCGACTGGAGTGGGGTATTTGAATTTACGACTAAATAAATTGGTATACTGATTGCTATGAGTGCTCGTGATATTTTCTTGCTCGCATCGACCGCTTTAGTCGGACTTTTTTGTGGAGTGTATGTCTACCTCACTGTATTTGCCCCGGTGTATGTTGATGATAAGCCAGAGAATTTTACTTCTGAAAATTTTGAAATCATTGGTGATGCGTATGGGGGCTGTCGCTCTAATTGCGATTCATTTCGCCTGACCTCGGATCGTTCGTTCCAGTACCTGCCTGGAGGAAGTCTTGGAGCAGATGCTCCTGTGAGTGGTACGTATCCGCGCCGTGAATTCCAGGAGCTTAAGTCTGATATCCTGCAAGCAGATTTGCGTGTCCTTACTAAAGAGTTCACTGCTTCCCAGTGCCCATCATTTATAGATGGTATTGATTATCGTTATTCCATTACGTTAGATGGTGAAGTGTTTGAGCTAGATACTTGCCGTAGTCAGTTACGCAATAACTCAGCCTTACAGACAGTGTTGCGCGAAATCTTTTCTATCGTGGCAGATCCAGAAGCGTTCGCATACTCCGCAACAGATTTTCAAGAAGCTGGGGTGATCGGGTATTTATTCCCCAGTCTTTTTAAATAATTATTGACGATTCTATTTTTTATATTCTAGTTTGAGGCGTTTGAAATACTATAGCGAGTGAGTTCGTAGTAGTTAGTGAAGAGCACGATTAAGAAGATCTCTTCATGATATTGCATTTGTACTGAAAGAATTTTATTCAGTTATCTATACAAATCATCCTTATACCAAAGTAACCAAATAAAAAATAAAATATGAAAGCCAAACATTTACTCATTCCAGTAGCTGCTTTTGCCCTGACTGCGACGAGCGTCAGTGCCTTCAATCCAAATGTCTTGCGTGATGCCGGACTTTCAGATGAGCAAGTATCTGCTTTTGAGGTAGCACATGAACTGAAGAAAGAAGGAGATCGAGATGCAGCGCGCGATATCTTGGCCGAAGCTGGGGTAGACCTTGATACTCTCGAAGAAGTCCGAAATGCCATGCGAGCAGAGCGAGAAGATAGGCGTGAAGATGTGAAAGCAGCGGTAGATGCTGAAGACTATAGCGAATTCAAGCAAGCGATAGCGGGGACACGGCTGGAGGATAAGATCACTTCTGAATCAGACTTCGAAACCTTCGTTGAGGCGCATGAATTGCGAAAAACAGGTAACAAAGCTGAAGCTCGAGCCTTACTCGATGAGTTAGGTATCGAGAAGCCAGACCACAAGAAACATGGGCGAGGTCACGACGATCGTGGTGAGCGTGGAGACCGAAGCTAGATAAAACACATTGTACGCAAAGAGCGATCTCATTTGGGGTCGCTCTTTGGTATGATGTGGAGATGAGAATGGTATTTCTAACCCTGCTGATGCTTCCGCAGTTCGCACTAGCGGCAGTAGCGGAATTTGAACCGAAGGACTCTTTTGAGCTGGGGATTATTCAGTCGAGTGAAAGCAATCAAGTGGTTATCGGAGAATTAGCTAACTTTCCACACACGTGGGAGTTTGTCGTGACTGAAAAGAGCTTCTTCAAAGCCCAGTTGTCAGTACGTCCCGACGGTAATCAGCGATCTTCACTTATTCTCATTAAAGAAGAGAAGCGAGGTGTCAGTGAAGTAGGAAGGAGAGCTGGTAAGAATGAGTCCTGGCAAGAGTACCAGGATGATGTCAGTGAACTTAGATTCACCCGTTCCAATGAGTTGGTTGCTGAGTTGAGTCCTGGTGTATATCGCATCGAGGTAAGTTCTCCTAAAAACGAAGGTCAGTATCGACTTGATATCAATCAGACTGCGGATATTTCCTATTTTCAATCCCTTGACCAGATTTTTGCCCTGCATGGCTACTTTGGTAGTGGATACCTAGGGACTATAGTGACATGGCAAGTGTATCTGCCAATTATACTCCTGGTTTTGTCGGCAGTGTGGTTATATCGAAGACATAAATATGCTTAAGCTGATCGTTTGTATAGTGGCCGCTCTGTTATTCATTGGATTTGCCTATGAGAATTTCGACGAAGCATTTGGAGATGAGGAGGTAACTCAAGAATAAACATGTCTTGGTACGTCTACATGCTCCGCTGTGCTGATAACACGCTCTATACCGGAATCACGACCGATGTAATTCGTCGTGTCGACGAACATAATTTTGATAATAAAAAAGGCGCCAAGTATACCAAGGCCCGACGGCCAGTGCAGATGGTCTATAAAAAGAGCTGTGCTGATCGAAGCTCTGCAGCTTGCGCTGAAGCAGCCCTCCGTAAGCTTTTGAAAGCACAGAAAGAAGCTTTGATCACAAAATCCTCGGGCTGAAATTTTGCAAAAGGTCCTCGCTTTGAATATTTCGCTGCGGATTGCAAAATTTCAGCCCGAGGATTTTACTTGACCCTAATATTTTTTCAGGTGCTTTTAGTGCAGACGATCATTTTGAGGAGAACTAGATGGATAGTCAAAGGATTGCTGTTAGATGTTCTGATCCCTATGAAAAAGATGACATATGTCGTCGGGCTAAAGACTGGCGTAGCCCGTCCTTCAACATATGTGTCGAAATTCGTGTTACCCAGGATCAAGCAAAAACTGCAGGCTGCGTTGGAGTATCAGCCTGGTCAGACTTTGCGCGCCATCTCCGCCAGCTCTACAGAGAGCGGGCGAAACATCTTGGTCTTGATGTACAGTTTGGAGGCTTCTGGGTGGTTGCAAATAAACTTACTCCACATTACGCTGAGGTCAGGATTACTGTTCATTAGTGGAATTACTCTAAGCTGATGCGCCGCATGACTTGACTAGTTAAAGGTCGAGTCGGGCGGCCTTTTTCTTTTTTAATAAAAAAGACCGCCGGAGCAGATAGCAAAGGCGGTATCCATCATGCCGACGAGGGTCAATCTCCCCGGGATGAAGGTGGGGTAAACGGCATGATGGACAAATCGACTGTAACACAAAATCGAGCAGCTATCGACAAAACTGCATTTCCACAGTATGCTACTGCCGTAATTTGAGTCGTGATCGACTCGCTTTTTTATTCACAGAACCAATTAGTATATGAGCCAAGAAATTAGAAATATTGCGATTATCGCCCACGTAGACCACGGGAAGACTACTTTGACTGACGGTCTGATGGAATTCACCGGCAGCCGTGAAGCGGGAGCGTCAATGGATAATAACCAGCTTGAACAAGAGCGGGGGATTACTATTTACGCCAAGAACACCTCCGTCGAGTATAAAGACACTAAAATCAACATTGTTGATACTCCTGGTCACGCCGACTTTGGTTCTGAAGTTGAGCGTGTACTCCGATCGATTGACTCGGTACTTTTGGTGGTGGATGCGCAAGAAGGTCCAATGCCACAAACACGCTTTGTGCTCAAGAAATCGCTTGAGCTTGGTTTGCGACCAATTGTGGTGATCAACAAGATTGATAAGCCAGCAGCAGACACTGATCGTTGTGAGGAGCAAGTATTGGAGCTTTTCTTGGAGCTGGGGGCCAACGACGAACAGTCTGACTTCCCGGTTGTATATGCGATTGGACGTGACGGTCTGGCTAAGC
Source organism: uncultured Candidatus Saccharibacteria bacterium (assembly GCA_964350735.1). Taxonomy (GTDB): domain Bacteria; phylum Patescibacteriota; class Minisyncoccia; order Phycocordibacterales; family UBA918; genus OLB19. The sequence goes on along the minus strand of CAYGKO010000004.1, from coordinate 18,125 downwards.
GAGATATGGCAGACGAAATGAAGGACTTAGGGCCGGTCTTAGATACCGTGCTCGAGCATGTGCCGGCAGCAAAGGGCTACACTGAAGGAGACGAACTGCGAGCACAGGTATTCAACCTAGGGTACGATAACTTCCTTGGCCGTCTGGCGGTGGCTCGTATTTACGACGGAAAGATTGCCAAGGCACAGCCGGTTTTAATTAAGCATAAAGATGCTGAAACAAAAAAAGGAAAAGTGGTGAAGCTCTCTGGTTATAAGGGAGTGGCCCAAGTAGAACTTACGGAAGCGTTTGCTGGGGATATTGTTCTAATCGCAGGACTGGAAGATATTAATATTGGTGACACCATCACTGATTCAGAGACAGCCGAGCCGCTACCAGCGATCAATGTTGATGAGCCAACAGTAGCCATGACCTTCTTGGTGAACTCATCACCGTTTGCTGGTCGTGAAGGAAAGTACGTAACTAGTCGACAGATTGGTGAACGACTGGAAAAAGAGGTGGAAATTAACGTAGGACTGCAGGTTGAGCAAAACGGTGAAACCTATGACGTACGCGGACGCGGAGAAATGCACATTGCGATTCTGCTCGAAAACATGCGTCGAGAAGGGTACGAACTGTCAGTTTCTCAGCCACAAGTAATTGTAAAAGATATTGAGGGTGTAAAAAGTGAACCATTTGAGGAGGTGACCATTGATGTGCCTAGTGAATTCCAAGGTTCAGTGATCGAACGCCTTTCAAACCGAGGTTTTATTATGCAAAATATGGTGCCGCACGAGAATCAGGTCCGACTACTCTTTGAAGGGCCGACTCGGGGACTGCTTGGTTACAAAAACCAGTTTATTATTGATACCAAGGGAGAGGGTATTCTCGGGTCGCGATTCTTAGAGTTTCGTCCGTACGCGGGTGAGATTAAGAAGCGCCAAGTTGGTTCGATGACTTCAATGGCGACCGGTAAAGCACTTGGCTTTGGTCTCATGGGTCTACAAGATCGCGGCGAGCTCTACATTGGAGCTGGAACTGAAGTGTATGAAGGTATGGTAGTTGGTAACACTAGTAAGGGTGAAGAGATGATCGTTAATCCGACTAAAGGCAAGCAACTTACCAACATGCGGGCTTCAGGTAGTGATGATGCTACCGTACTGACACCACATCGACCACTTTCAATTGAAATCGGTCTAGAAATTATGTCGATTGATGAATATCTAGAGGTGTGTCCTCAATCTATTCGACTCCGCAAGCAAGGTCTGAAGGAGAGTGACCGAAAGAAGAAATAGATATAGCACCACAAAAAAGAGTGGCAGCATTGCTGCCGCTCTTTTTGTTGTAAGAATCTACTGTCTGATCCGTTATATATACTATGAAACAATCTATTACCGGCGGCCTGCTCGCTCTATGTATGTTTATTGGTATTACCATTCCAGCTCCGGCATCAGCGCTGAGCTGCATGGATCCGGCCGGGATGATTGATATGTATGTCGAAGGCGGTACCTTTAGCGTGTTTACTGCGGTAGCAGGTGAAACCACGTCATTTGTACAGCAGGCGGCTACCGACGGTGATCCCAATAGACAGTTTGATGCGGGGTATGTTGGGCAGGTGGTGGAGGTGAATGCGGTCCACAAAGGCTGGCTCTCAGACAAATTCTGGGTGTACCACCAGCAAGATCCTACGTGGGGGTATTTGTGTTCAAGTGGTCCAGTAGAAGAAGGTGAGCGAGCGGTGTTTATCGTCAGTAACCCGAGCGGGCAATTTGATCTGACGACGGTAGTAAATACCTACCCAACTGACTCCGAATTAGCGACTAATCTTCTAGCCGCCTTGGCTGAATCTGATGAGCAAGAAACCAATCTGTTCGCACATTCGGCTGAGAGTCGTCTGAGTGATTTGCGTCACAGTATCAAAGAAATGATTTTCCTAATCCGCATCAAATTTGCCGAGTGGAATTTTTGGAAGAGTCAGCAGTAATGCTTTTCCTAGTTTGCTTTGCTATACTTTAGTTACATCTAGACTAAAGCATACCGAACATGAGTAAAGTATTTAGAGTGTCACTGATTCGCATATTTTTGTTAGGTAGCCTCTCGCTACTATTTCTGTTGGCAGCCATAGTTTGGCTGGTTCCTGATTTAGTGAATACCTATGTGGCAGTTGGTTGGTCAGGACTGGAAGATGAGCAAGGCTTAGGTTTTTTACTTTTTGGGCCAATTGGTCTAATTGCACTAGGTTGGTGGTCTTGTCATATTGTATTAATGTACTTAGATAAGGGTCTCGCAGTCAATGAAAATGGTATGCAGTCTGCTTATTTATTAGGTAATTACAAAAATGTTGCGTGGTCAGATGTTCTTGAGGTTGTTGAAAAACGCGATCCTACACGAAAAACTAACATGAGACGAATAGTGATTTATTTAAAAAACACAAAGGAAATGTACAGTCAGTTGCCTTGGTGGGTGCGTTGGTATCATATAAATCCACTGCATATCACTATTGCTACAACTATGTACCAAACATCACATAAAGAAATATTTGAAACTTTATTTCAACATCATCAGAACTATTTGGAAAAACAAGGACCTAAAAACGAATCGAACCTTATATGATATCCACCACATTTTACTGTGTATAGGATGTCTAGTATATTAAATCGCTCTAGGTAGACATATGTACAACCTTTTTCATTTGTTATACTGTACACATGAAAACAATCACGTGCTACGACTGCGATATGCAATTTCAAGTGGAAACGCGAGAGGAGATGCTGAATCATCTTTATGATCACTATATGAAAGATCATGCAGCGGTGATTACTGGGGCGTCTGAAGCAGAAAAGAAAGCCTGGATGGAGCGGTTTGAGAAGGATTGGGCTGCGGTATAATTTTATAAAGATTTAGAGGTCGGCCACAGAGTGTGGCCGACCTCATTAACTCTCTAAGAACAGAATTGACCTCGTTCCAATTGGGTATGTTGTGGTGATTAGACAAAACGGTGTTTGATCAGAAACCACAGCGTAACCTGCTGCATAGGGGGCACCCTCAGTAGTTTCGTCACCACCAACATCAACTGTGAAGAGCCATGTGCTCCAGTCGTCGCTTTCATCGACTAGGATGAGGCACGCACCAACGTCATCTCTGTCTTCTGGTGCAAAAGCGAGCGCGGCGGCACTGGCTTGAGGATGGTGTGGATGATCGCCACTTTCTTTCATTGAGTACCTCCAGGTTCTACTTTAGGACTAATCTACCAGAATACTGCTTCAAAGCAAGTGTGGTGTTCCTATTATTTCTGTATCTGTAATTTTTTGAGAAATTCTTGTAGTTCTGGGCCAGCGATCTTTCGGTATTGGTTCGGTTTGAGTTCGCCGATTTCAATATTTAAAATCTGAATGCGTTTGAGAGACTGGACCTGGAAACCAAGAGCAGCACACATACGTCGAATCTGGTGTTTCTTACCTTCGGTGATGGTAAGCGTGAAGCGTTTCTTCGAACCTTTAGCGGACCGTTCTGCTTCCGCAGGCTTAGTCATATAGCCTTCGATATCAACGCCTCGAGCCATATCTTTCAAGAATGGTCCGTTGAGGTCTTTGTCGAGGAATACTTCGTAGGTTTTAGTGACCTCAGCCTCGGGGTCAAGGAGGGGGCCAGTCACTCGGCCGTCGTTGGTAAGAATAATAAGACCCTCAGAATCTTTATCGAGTCGACCAACCGGGTAGACGTCGGTGAGGCCATAATCTTTTTTGAGTTTAGTTGCGATATCAACTTCGTGCGCTTCAGGTGAATGAGAAATCACCCCACGACCTTTGTAGTAGGCGAGATAGACACGTTTCTTTTGTTCGCCTTGGAGTGTCACTTTGTCTTCAAGTGAAACCTTTTGTCCAAGCACCGCCTTTTTGCCGTTTACCAGTACTTTTCCTTCAGTAATAAGCGTATCAGCCTCACGCCGTGAGGCGAGATTGAGTTCGGATAGACGCTTATTGATGCGGATTGATTCGGACATAAATATATTTTTATAGAGTAGAGAAACAGATCAGTGGTTATTTTGCGATCCGCAGCGGAATATTCAAAGCGAGGACTTCTCGTAGAATAATTGCTGATTTGTTTCGGGTGGGGTACTGGTTGCAGTAGTGCCTGATTGTGCTATAGTTCTGCAGCTATGTCAACTAATAAGCAATACGACGTGATCGTTATTGGCGGTGGAGCCAGTGGGATGATGGCAGCCGGGCGCGCCGCTGAGCGTGGCCGACGGGTATTGCTGGTGGAAAAAAACAAAGATTTGGGTAAGAAATTGTCGGTTACTGGCGGTGGTCGGTGTAATATCTTGAACGCTGAAAAGGATACGCGAACACTTTTAGAAAATTTTGGAGAGTCTGCAAAGTATCTCCACTCACCATTTGCTCAGCACGGGATGCAGGATTCTTGGGACTTCTTCCAGAAGCGCGGTATGCCGATTGTGGTTGAGGCGCGCAAGCGCGCCTTCCCTGAAGTGCAGTCAGCTCCAGCAGTGACAAAAGTGATGCGCAACTATGTGCTTGAACATCACGTTGAGCTTAAAGCAAAAACTCGTGTCGATGGCTTTATAACGGAAAAAGGAAAGATTGTGGGGATTGAAACTAATGGCGGTAAGTTCTATGCCGACAACTTCATCCTGGCATCAGGCGGCAGTTCACACGCTGAAACTGGAGCTTCAAGTGAAGGAGTCGAATGGCTCAAGGATTTTGGACATACCGTGTACGAAGCAAATCCCAATATTGTACCGCTCAAAGTTGAAAATGACTGGGTGAAGAAGCTGTCTGGCCGAACGCTGTCGTTTATGAAGATCACTTTTACTGATGAACAGGATTCAAGGCGACTGGCATTCTCTCGAACCGGTAAAATTCTATTTACTCATTTTGGTATTTCTGGACCGCTCGTACTTAACGCAGCTCATGATGTAAAGCAGCTTTTAAAAAATGGTGTCGTGCGAGCGTATATTGATATGTATCCTGATACTGAAGTAGGTACTTTGCGCAAAAAAGTACTCGACGTATTCAATAATAATAAAAACAAAACCTTGAAGAACGTGCTAAAAGAATTTGTACCGCACGGTATGAGTGATGGTGTTGCGGCGCAGCTTACGGACACGCTTCTAGAGGAGAAGGTACACAGTGTCAGTAAGGAAGAGCGGTATGATTTGGTGGATCGTCTCAAAGCAATGCCACTTACTGTTACCGGTACGATGGGGCTGGATTGGGCGGTGATTTCAGATGGTGGCGTAGATCTCTCGGAAGTTGATACTAAGACTATGGCCTCTAAAATTCACCCGAATCTTTTCTTCACTGGTGATGTATTGCATATCAACCGACCGAGTGGTGGTTATTCACTCCAGCTCTGCTGGACGACCGGCTGGGTGGCCGGAAGTCACGCGTAAATAAAAAACTGGCGCCTGCATCGGCGCCAGTTTTTTTACTTGTATGCTACTCAGCTCGTTTTAGGGTCATGACTGGTCCAGTAATCGATCTCGTTTCATCGAGATCTACCTTTGCAGTAATATACTTTGTTAATTCGCCGTCATTAAGTCCGTTCTTATTCATATCCGGTCCAAAGTAAAAGGGAAGCGATGTAACCTGTAAAGCAACATCCAAGTCCTCAGTCTGTCGTTCGTATTCTAAGGCGGCGTAGAGGGTGAATTCTCGCAGTTCACCAGCTGGGACTTTGTACCAACCATCAGCGGTGATTGCGGCATTGCTCACGATTGCGGTGTCGATATGTCCGAAATCAATTGGGGTTTCACCTTCTTCCATTAAGGTGTATCCGAGCGAGTCGTCACCAGTTGATCCACGCAGTGCTCGTACGGGTAAGAACATGTCTTTGGTCTTGTGTCCAAATTGATAGGTGATACTAAATATACTAGTTGTCTCGTCAACTAGTTGGGCTCCTTGGCCCGTTGTAAAATAAGCTTCACCAACACTTGGGATTATACAAAGTGCAATGAGGGTTGTAAAAATTGTTATTCGCATGATGTGCGTTATTTTACTATACTGAAAGACACTTGCACACCGGTGCGTATACATACATGGAACCAGAATACTTATCAGATGAAAAAGTTGTTGAGAAAGCTCTCGTGGAGCAAATGTTCTTCGGTCTGATCGTTGAGCGGTATGAAGCCAAGTTATCACGCTACATAATGCGATTAGGAGTCCGCAACCCAGATGATCGTGACGATGTGCTGCAGGACATTTTTGTGAAGGTGTACAGAAACCTGCATGGTTTTGATACATCACTCTCGTTTTCTTCATGGATTTACCGGATTGCACATAACGAAGCGATTAGTTGGTATCGAAAGATACATGTACGGCCGGAGGGACATCTCGTCGACGACAGCGAGCCAGCCATGCTAATTTTGGCCAGCAAAGAATCTGGAGCTGAGTCACTGTTCGATCATGATGTAAATGCTATAGAAGTGGCGCGGGCGCTTGAGACAATTGATGAGAAATATCGTACGGTGCTTATTTTGCGATTTTATGAGCACAAGGAGTACGAAGAAATTTCTGATATTTTAAAGATACCGACTGGTTCAGTAGGGACTTTGGTACATCGAGGGAAGAAACAACTTGCTACTAAACTCAATCCTGAAAAAATAAACGTATGAGTACAGAAAACCAACAACCAAATAACGACTTAAAAAACTCTGTATTAGAGCGTCTGGTACGTGAGGAGGTAAAGGTTACGCCTAAAATGTGGTTCCAGTGCCAGGAATGCATGACGTGGGTGTTGTGGGCCGGTTCAGTGCTCTTTGGAGCCTTAGCGGTGGCTGTAGTCGCTATGGTAGCGACACAGAGCCGCTATTCGTACTTTGAAGCGACTCACAACAGTACCTTTGAGTTTGTGGTCTCTGCACTCCCGTATATTTGGTTAGTTGTGTTTGCCGCGATGGCTTTATTGGCGTACTTCAACTTGCGGCATACTAAGCGTGGATATAAATACCCGTTTGCTCATATCATTGCCAGTAGTCTTGTTTTTAGCCTAATTGGAGGAGTGTTATTGCATGTTGTTGGTGTCGGGACCATGGTGGATCGTGAGTTAGGTAAACGAATGCCGATGTATATGTCACAAGAAAAGAAAGAGTTGATGCTGTGGCAGAACCCAGCCGAAGGCCGCTTGGTAGGAAATATCACCAGTAAAGATGTCGGTACAGACATGGTTACGTTTGTAGACGTGGACGGTGCAGACTGGTCGCTAGAGATCATGGAATTAAGAAATATCGACCGTCGGCAGCTCTTTAGTGGTGAACAAGTACGAATTTTGGGGATTACTACCACTTCAACAAAAGCGACCCTACATACGTGTGGAGTATTTCCGTGGATTTTCAATAAAAATATGCCAATGGCTGAGCTGGAAGAAGGTCGAGAAGGGTTTGTGAATCGGATGTACGCGCATAAAGACGCAGCAGTGCGACTAGCAGAAATTAATGAAGAAGCTCGGAGAGATCGCAAAATGGGGATGTGTGCCGAGATGAAAACAGTGCGGCGGATTGATGAATCGATGCGCTAATGATTGACACAGCCTATATACCGTGTCTTGTCTTGTAGTACTGAAATAAAGGGTGTAGTATCTGCGTATCTACGAACTTTTTGTAGGTGGGATTACTACTTTATATTTCAAGTTTATGACTCAATTTTTCTCTCGCATGACCATGCGTAGTATCGCTATTCTTGCCATAGCAACTCTTTTTATCAGCTTGCTACCGCTCTACGCACCAGTGTTTGCGGCGACAATCGCCACCGCTACTGTTGAGTTGGTACCCAACCCAGCTGGGACTGACAGTGAAGGAGAGTCAGTGTCGTTTACGTACACTGGTCCAATTTCATTACCACTCCTTGGTTTTAGCTTTGAGAATGCGGGTGGATCAAGTATTGATTTTGCCTTCCCTGACGTTTCCTTAGCTTCTGGGGACACCTTTAAGGTATGTGCACCACTGAATACTGATGTCGACTGTGATGCTAACTGGACGAGTGGCTCATTCACTAATACAGGCGATACACTGAGTGTATTTGCTCCAGGTATGACCGACGCAGTATTTACCCTTAGTTATGATAGTGCAGCTGACAATGAAGTTATCTCACAGACCGTTCCAGTACTGACTGGTGCTGAAGATATAGCTATTTGCGAAGTTAATGACGTGACTGATTTTAGCGCCGATCAAGAGCCTGTAGCGGGCATTGTTTCTGGTGCTGATATTGAAGCAGGAGATATTGTCCCACCATTCTTCTACTTCATTGATTTGGGAAACTTCGGTTTCTTCGCTGGTCAAAATCACGATGCAGCTGGTCAGGCACTCCTGGCAAATGACTGTATTGGTGCTGAAGTTGAGATAGAGAAAAATGAAGAGACGGTTATTGTAACGGGTGACGACTTTGTGTTGGGTGAAGGTGGGTGGCTTTTCAATGCTGATCCTCGAACTACAACCCCGTTCGAATTCACTGATACGGAAGCTAGTATCGGTACCGGTGCGTTATTCGTACCGCCAATTGCGAATGATTACGATAGTGCGTTTGGTCCATGTACATCAAGTACATCTGATCAAACCGGTTGTGACAAATTCATTGGAGCAAACACTATTCAGCTCCCCGTGGCTGATTTTGAATCAATTAGTTATGACTTTAATGTAGCAGCTGTTGCAGCAAATGATGCACAAGAGTTTTACCTTAATGTGTACACAAACATTGATGAGTCAGATAATTTTTATGACTGCCGCTTTGATTTTGTGCCCGAGATCGGTACAACTGGGAGCTTTATGACTGCCGCATTTAGCTCAGAAGATACTCCAGCTAATGTGACTAAACGAGGGTCACGAATTGCTGCGTGCCCCGCTACTATTGCTGAAATGCCAGCAGGGAGTTTTGTACACTTCTTTGCGATCTCGGTTGGGGATACTTTGTCAGGTGATACAGGTGTCAGTGGTTACTATGACAATGTTGTACTAGAAACGACCGCCAAGATTATCACTTATGACTTTGAGCCAGCAGATGTGACCAAGCCAGATGTAGTGATTGTTACTCCCGAAAATGAAGAAATTGTGCCAGCAACATTCGTAGTCACTGGAACGGCTACTGATACTGATTCAGAGATTGACCGCGTGGATTACACGGTGACTGAGATTGATGCGTTTGGTGGGTCATTTGTGGCTTCAGTAGATCGTGGTACGGCTACAGGTACTACAGACTGGGAATTTAACGTGGTAGATGCAAGTACGGGATTTTACCGATTGAAGGTACAAGCCTTCGATACTGCTGGAAATCATAAATTCCGTTTCCACGACGTCTTTGTCGATGCAGATAAGCCAATGGTGACATTTTTAGAGCCAACAAATGGCGCGACATTTGAACCAGGTATTGTCGCTGCCAACGGAACTGCAGTTGATGAACAGTCTTCGATTGTAGAAGTGCTCTACACTGTAAACGAAATTAGTGGTATTGGAGGCACATTTGTTGCCAATGGTACTCGGGGTGTTGCTAGCGGTACGAGTACTTGGAATTTTAGTACGGCTGATCTCCCGGAAGGTTTCTATAGATTGAAGGTGCAAGCGTTTGATGAAGATGGAAACTTCCGGTATAAATTCCACGATATTGAAGTAGTAGCCGCACCACTGGTGTGTGCGCCAGGAGTTAATCTGCTCGCCAACGCTTCATTTGAAGAACCAGAAATCACCAATAACCGTGGCTGGGATTTGGTAGATCCAATTGGTTGGATGGTAAATCGAGTAAACGGTGGTCAGTCAGATAAAATTGAATTACAAGCTGGTGTGTTTGGGTGGTTGTCATCAGACGGTGATCAACACACTGAGCTTGGCACTAATAATGCTGTGGTGATTTCACAAGAGATCCCGACCATTGCTGGTAAAGAGTACCGCCTGACTTGGGACTATTCACCACGTCCCGGAGTAGCCGCTTCTGAGAATGATATAGATATTCTGGTAGATGATGCGGTGGTTGCGTCAAACGACGGAACTCTTCCTGTAGGGCAGACAGCATGGACGTCACACTCATACGATTTTGTTGGTACTGGCGAGACGATGACGGTAGCATTCAAAGATGATGGCAAAGATAACGGTCTGGGTGGCTTCATTGATAATGCCGCTCTCGTGTGTGATCCAGGAGCTCAAGTCGGCGCTTACTGTGGTGATGGGCAGGTAAATGGCTCATGGGAGCAGTGCGAAATTGGAGAAGAAGGTTGTACTGACTACTGTCTCTTCGCAAACCAGTGTTCAGTTGAACGGTTAGTGAAAGTAACTATTGAAGATAGTGTAGGGCCTTCGTTTGACGGAAGCTTGTATCTAGGTAGTGAAGACAATCTGTTGCCAAACGGTGTTTGGTTTAGCTTTGATGAAATGGGAGATGACTCATTCGTAGAGATTGCAAACGCAGTTGATGGTCTGGCGATTTCTCGAAACATAGAGACTGAAAAGCTTGCTCTGGCATTTGTAGGTGGAAATCCAAGTTTATTTGATGAAGTGTCAGGTACGGTTGAAACACTTGGAATTGATCTGGGATCAATTGATCGGAAGCCAAATCCTTCATTCCCACTAGAAAATTCTGGTCGTGGAATCGATGTTGTGACGAAAGATGATAATGAAATCTACTTCAGTATGAAGGCTAATACCGGGAATGACGCATTCACTGTCGAGATCGGAAGTTCAATTGAAAAATTCAACTGCCCTGATTGTAAGGCTGGGGTTGAGGCGCGAGTGATTCTGCAGGATGTTCCTAATAACATTGGAAACGAAGGGAATGGGAATATGGCTGAGACAGTCGTGCTCGGTAGCGGAGAAACAGTTGCCTTTGGCGAGTGGTTCCCAATCTCAGAAGCAACGACAGAAGGAATGTCAGCTGCATTCATTGCTGACGAACGGACAGTTACTAATTTCGCCAACCCAGATGAGCTGGAAGGACTATTTGTCAGTCGAAAGGGTAATGGTGAAGTAGCGGTGGCGCTGTATGCTGAGCATGACCAAGATGAAGGGCCAAGCTTCGAATATATTCGAGCCATCCTTGAATTCCGTGATGCTGCGGTTGACGCAGACTCACTACAGGATATTCAAGGACAATTCCGGTTTGAAAATCATTCAGAAACGGACGCGTTCATTACCAACGATGGTACTGATAGTGCTCGAGTCATAAACGACAATACGGCAGTCGCTTTCGATTTGTGGGCTAATACGGGTGCTGACGCATTCACTGTTGAAGTTGCTCGTGAGACGATTGAGTCATGTGCAAATGACACTGAAGTAGAGTATGAAATGGAAAAAGATCGGTATCTAGTAGAAGGGTATAAGTTTGAAGATGTTAATGCAGATGGAGTTTGGAGTACATCGACTGAATCAGGTCTAAACAATTGGGTAATTGCTCTTACTAATGGCTCAACTACCGCAACAACTACTACTGACGAAACTGGCTACTACTCATTCAGTTTCAATGAATCAGGTATGTGGACAGTCTCTGAAGTACAGCAGGTTGGCTGGACACAAACTGCTCCAGCGAGTGGAAGCTGTACGGAGGGCTTTGGTGTTAACGAAGTTGAGACAACTGAACTGCGTTGTGATTTCGGTAATCAGCTAGATAATGAAGACGAGACTCCTCAGGCGATTAATGATCCGATCCCGGCACCAAACCGTACTTCTGGGGGACTACAAGTTCAAAGTGGCTTGCGACAAGTTTTAGGAGCTAGTACGAGTAGTTCAACTGAGCAATGTCAGCTGTATTTGACTGAGTACTTACGACAAGGGATTGCTAATGATTCGTTTGAAGTCATTAAGTTGCAGCTATTTCTGAATTGGAATGGGTATCAGACTCCAATTACTGGTAGGTTTGACAGTACGACTGACGCGAGTGTGCGGGCTTTCCAGGTTGCTAACAGTGCAGACGTACTACTCCCATGGGTTGAAGCTGGTTTAGCTACTGACGCAAATCCAACGGGGTATGTGTTTCTGACAACAAAGTGGAAAATAAACGATATTGTTTGTCCCGGAATTGCAGAATTCCCAGAACTACAGTAATAAAATAGATAATGAAGCAAGAACACCTTTAATTGGGTGTTTTTTGCTTTATAAATTGACTTTTAGTATAAAATACGTATAATATAAACATGAAAACCGTGCTTAAAAACCACTTTATTCCCCACGCCGATAATGATTATAAGCCGCACATTCTCCAGAAAGCGGCTTTGGTTGCTATGGTAGTGCTGGTGGCGCTCTCATTCACGATGGCCAATATCCAGGCTCTGTTTTGGATTAATTCTGACTGGATGATTTCAACTATTCTACCGGCAGTGGTGGTAGCTGAGACTAATGATGAGCGAGGGGATGAAGATTTGGTGCAACTCCGACGCAATACAACACTTGATGCTGCGGCTCAACTCAAGGCTGAACATATGGCAGCAAATGAGTATTTTGCCCACTTTGCTCCAGACGGCACTTCGCCATGGTTTTGGTTCGGACAGGTGGACTATGGTTTTGTACATGCTGGAGAAAATCTTGCTATTCATTTTAGTGATTCAAGTGAAGTCGTCGAGGCGTGGATGGATTCACCGACACACCGCGCCAATATCCTAAATGGTGATTTTCGGGAGATTGGGATTGGCGTCGCCGAAGGTTCATACGAAGGATATAAAACACTCTACGTAGTGCAGCTTTTTGGCACGCCAGCAGTCGCTTCACCAGCACCAGTAATTCCGCCAGTTGTGGCTGTAACGACCCCGGCACCAGAACCAGCTCCAGTAGTGGCTGCTGCTGCAACTGAGACCCCAGCTCCAGTAGTGGTGCAGGAAACTCCGGTAAATGAGCCTGAAATTATCCAAATACAAACAACAGAGACGGCTGAGGTGGCTGGAGCTGAGGATGAGGTAGTGGTAGCAGAAGATCGAGACCAAGAGCCTGTTACCACTATGGTAACTGAGATCGTGGAAACGGAATTAGTAACTGATGCAGCGGCTGCAGAAACCACCAACGACATTACAGAGATTGCCGTTCAAGATTCTGGTGTAGTAGCGTACTCTGACCTCATCTCAACCACGACTGGAGCGATACCAGCTTCTATTGATGGTGAATCTGTCAGTAAAACGGAAAAACCATTTTTTGCTTTTGCGACTCAGCCGCAATTTGTATTACAGGTATTGTATGTAATGCTTGGACTCTTCGTGATTGGCGCTCTGATGTTGTCTATTTTGATTGAAATTCGGAAACAGCATCCCATTCAGATCGGGTATGGTCTTGCGATGTTACTGTTGATGTATGGCTTATACTCAGTGCATACGGCCGTTACTTCAGGTGCAGCTATAATTTAAAGTATAAAAAGACCCGAGCGACCACTAAGTCGTTCGGGTCTTTTTTTGGTATACTGTATACATGAATACTACCGAAACGTCTGTGGCTGATATTTCTAAAGCTGCGTCTACTAATCCGCAGCGAGCCCCGCTCTTTGCCAGTCAGCCAGCGGCTGGTTTTCCAGCTCCCGCTGATGATTTGGTTGAGAAATCACTCGATATCAATGACTTGGTGGTCGAGAATCCCGCTTCGACTTTTTTTGTGCGGGTGCAAGGGGATTCGATGGAAGGAGTCGGAATCTTCTCCGGCGATGTGTTGGTGGTCGATCGCTCAGTAGAAGCGAAGGAAGGGAAGATCGTGGTCGCGGCCGTGTATGGGGAAATGGTAGTCAAGCGCTTAAAGCTTATGAATAACGCTTTGCAACTGATTTCAGAGAATGAATCATACGAACCGATTTCACTACAAGACAATGACGAATGTTTTATTTGGGGAGTGGTAGTTGGTAGTGTGAGACAATTTTAATATGGAAGATTTTAATGGAGTAAAATCAGCGGTGTTTTTTAAAGAGCAGCTGGTGGTGTATTTGCGTGATAATAAACCGGGTCTTCGCTTTGCAAATATGTGGGATTTTCCGGGTGGCGGACGTGAAGATAATGAAACTCGCTATGAAACGTTGGCGCGAGAAATTGATGAAGAATTTACAATCAAAATCACTGAAGACCAGATCGTATGGTGGAAGCAGTATCCAGCTATGCATGATTCAAGTCAGAACGCATATTTTGCCGTAGTGAATATTGATCAAGAACAGATTGATTCAATACAATTTGGTTCTGAAGGACAAAAATGGCGATTGATGCCAGTCTCAGAATTTATGGAACTGCCTGACGCTGTGCCACTCTTAAAGCAACGCCTCCAAGATTATTTAGACATAAAATAGGCCGCGACGGAACGCCGCGGCCTGGATGGTATCAGTGCCAGTATGGATAAGGGAAGTAGGGTTTCCACGCCCCGTCTATCCAGTGAAATCGTTCCAAAGAACCATCCTTGGCGAATCGCCCAAACCAGTCACTTGGATGTTCATGCCCTACGGGCGGATTTCCATCAATTGATGGAGGGAGCTCCTTTGGAGTGTCTTTGTTTTTATAGATTTCTGACATGGCCAGTCCCTTTTTAAGAACAGAGTTTTGCCAATGCAAAACCCCCTCTCTCACGAGAGGGGGTTAGTCTGAGGGGCCTCCAGTCAGCAGGCAATATCAGCTCAACCCTCTTTCGTGAGAGGAAATTGAGCGATAATAAGCCTTTGAGCTGACTAAGAATGTCATATAAGTTACTATACAATCATAAAATGAAAGAATCAATCATTCTGTACGTCTTAATGGGTATGAAACAAATCACACTGAGCGTCTTCGCTGTCTTATTATTTGCTACCCCGATAGCAGCTGTAGAAGCAAAATACCGGGCCGAAGTGGCGGCGTGGGTGCCGTGGTTTGGTGGAGAAGAGGCGGTTGAGCGAGCAACCGCAGAAATGAGTAGTCTTGATACGGTCTATCCATTTGTATTTGAAGTTACTGCAGACGGTAGTCTGCGCAATCGGGCTGATTTTACTGATGATCACTGGGAAGATTTGTTTGCAGAGGCTGAAGACGAGCGGGTCGACGTGATCCCGACTATCGCTTGGTTTGAGGCGGCAGAAATGCATGCTGTTCTGAGTGATACAAAGCAGCGGCGGGCACATATCAAGGAGATTGTGACTATGGTCGAGGATAATGATTTTGCGGGAGTTGATATCGACTATGAAGGGAAGTGGGCCCGCACGATTGATGATTTTTCGACCTTTTTAAAGGAATTAGAGCGTGCACTGGGTCGAGAAGACTTGGTCTGTACGCTTGAAGCCCGGACACCACCCGAGGACTTATATCGAACTGTACCGAGTCCACTCGAGTATGCCAATGATTATGATGCCATCAACCGCTATTGTGACCGGGTGCAGATTATGGCCTACGACCAGCAGCGGGCAGACTTGACCCTAAACGACCAGCGGCGCGGGGTCCCGTATGCTCCGGTAGCGGACGAAGACTGGGTAGAAAAGGTGATTGAGCTGGCTCTAGAAGATATTGATGAAGACAAATTGATGCTTGGGATTCCAACCTACGGCCGCGCCTGGGACGTGACAGTCGCGTCAGAATGGTATCGCGACTATGACAATGTGGCCGCGCTTAACCACGAGCGGATCGAAGAACTAGTTGATATCTATGACGCCACTGTCGGCCGTACGGCTGGCGGTGAGGCCGTGATCTCGTATTTCCCCGAAACCAGTCCCTGGGCATTTCTAAACGGCTTCAAGGGTATGCCAAAAGATACTCCCAAAGGCTTCGAGCGCGCAGCGCTGGCCTTAGCCCTCGCCACAGCCCTTGATATTGAAATCCCGGTCCGGGTAGTGATCTGGAGTGACGATGAGGCGGTGGAAGGGAAGCTTGATATTGCAGAAAAATACGACCTAGAAGGCGTTTCGTTATTTAGCGTGAACGGAAAAGAAGATCGAGAGATTTGGCGGTTATTCTAAATCTACTTGAAGGGAAATTATAAAGTCTTCGAAACCAAACTTGCGATAAAAAGCTAGGGCTCGACGGTTTTTTGAGAAAGGACTGACTTCAAGTCTGTCTGCGCCTAAGCTTTTTGCATAGCTAGCTGCTTTCTCTAACAATTTTGTGCCAATTCCGTTCGATCTTTGACCGGGAATAACACCCATGTTCTCAATTTCGACGTACTTTTTTATACGCCACAGCGGTGATTTCACCCATAGTGCTATGTACCCAATCGGGACACCGTCTGTCTCGGCAACGAATCCAATTTTATTGGATTTTTTATTTACAACATTTGTGTAGTATTTCTGTCCTAGTTCTGAATCAGGCCAGTAAATTTCGAGATCATCAATATGATCCTGATCACTTTTGAATACTTCCCGGTTAAGTTCGGTCAAAGTTTTGATATCAGATGGCACTATTTCTCGTATGTCTACATTCATTCAATTTATTTTACGGTAGAATGAGGTCAATGCAATACATCGGCCTACTTGATTGTAATAACTTCTTCGTTTCGTGTGAGCGGCTGTTTCGGCCGGATTTGCGCGGGAAGCCAGTGGTGGTGCTCTCGGGGAATGATGGTTGTGTAGTAGCACGCTCTAATGAGGTAAAAGAACTCGGAATCCCGATGGGAATCCCGGTTTTTCAGGTACGGAAAGAGCTCGAAGCGGCTGGTACGATCATGTTCTCTTCAAATTTTTCGTTATATCGAGATATATCGAGTCGGGTGATGCGGGTGCTGAAAGAAGAGATTGGGAAGGTAGAACAGTACTCAGTAGACGAAGCCTTCTTTGCGCTTGAAGTTCGAGGTGAAACCTCGAACTTGGGGCTCGGTGAGCGTTTGAGGGCTCTGAAGCAAGCGGTAGAAAAACAGACTGGCGTACCAGTTTCAATTGGTTTAGCGAAAACAAAGACAATTGCGAAGTACGCAGCCGAGAAAGAGAAGCGGGGGACGGGTATCTGCATCATGACCGGAGAAGTCTGGGAGTCAGAAAAAGCAAAACTTGAACTCAGTCGTATCTGGGGGATTGGGGTCAAGACTAGTCAGAAAATGCGCGAACACGGTTTGCACACCGTAGCAGATCTTCAGGCGGCTGATCCAGCTCGAGTTGATAAGTTATTTGGGATTGAAGGTACCAGGAAGCGCGATGAGTTACACGAACAGTCACGATATCGTCTGGGTGATAAGAGCGGTGATCAGAAGAGTATCATGAGTACCCGGTCTTTTCGATCAACTACTACTGATCCAGCGGTTGTGGAAGATGCCTTGGCCTATCACGTGGCGCATGCCGCGGTAGAACTGCGAGACAAAGGGTTGCGAGCTGGATATATGAGTGTCGTTGTTGGAACCAGTCGTCATAGTGAATGGGTACTCAGGGGAGGTAGTCAGGAGGTTGTGTTTGATAGCGCTACCAATGATACGAGGGTGCTTAATAAAATGGCCAAAGAACTGTTTAGGACATTCTATGAGCCGGGTGTCCCTTATAAGAAAGCTGGTGTTATACTTGGTTTATTTACGAATGCAGACGTGGAACAGCTGGATCTATTTGGGGTAAGTGCTCAAGTAAAGGACGACTCTAGAGTAATGGATGTGCTTGATTCTCTCAATGGAAAGTTTGGCAAAGACACGCTGACAGTGGGTAGGTTGGGCGGATCTCAAATTTGGTCATCGGCTCAAGATTTGTTATCCCCACACTATACGACAAAGTGGGATAATATTGCTGTTATAAAAGCAATCTAAAGGTACAAAAGTCAAAAAGTCAGACTAAAATGTTACTCAATTTTCTAGATAAAACAAAAGATAGTTTTAGGCAGAAATAATACTATTAAGAATAAAGATTATAATAATCTTGAATTAGACTTATCAACAGAGTACATGAGACGAATGCTCTGGGACTCGGTAAAATATAAGTAGATCGGTTTGTCCGTGTCTTAGAAAAGCTGTGGAAAAATGGCTGACATTTTTTAAACTACAGCCTTTCTTCTCCACAGGCATCATGACAAATCGATGTGTAATATCACTCTCCGTTACAACGTAGAGACGATTTACATAAAGTTATTTAGTAAATTAAATAAGAAGAACATGTTCGCATTATCACAACAAGAAAATGCTGCGTACCGAGCGATCGCGATGCTCGTTGCAACCGCACTTGTGCTGTGGGCGGTAGGTTCGCACTTTGTAGCCGAAGCTGCAAACCTCACCGGCGTCAGCAACACGCTTTCGGATTCCGATCCGTCAGCACTCTCAAATCATGAGATCG
>CAYGKO010000003.1:0-166061 GCA_964350735.1 uncultured Candidatus Saccharibacteria bacterium | reverse complement strand
GACGCCAGGTCAGCATGTCCCTTGATGCCTCGGGCTGCACACACGCTACAATGGGACGTACAACGGGACGCAATATCGCAAGATGGAGCAAATCCTTATAAAACGTTCCTCAGTTCGGATTGTGGTCTGCAACTCGACCACATGAAGTCGGAATCGCTAGTAATCGCGGATCAGCATGCCGCGGTGAATACGTTCCCGAGCCTTGTACTCACCGCCCGTCAAGTCAGGGGAGTCGGGAGTGCCCGAAGTCCGTGTTTATCACGGCCTACGGTAAGCTCGATAACAAGGACTAAGTCGTAACAAGGCACGGCTAGCGGAAGCTGGTCGTGGATTAATTCCAATTGGACACGATGGTAGGCATGATGCCTATTTCATCTAATTGGTCGATGTTAGGTGCCTCAATTGAGCACCTAAGGGGAAATGATACTCACCATCCCTAACTGGTATCAGACACTTTGGAAAGACAAAGCCAGGATAAGACAAAAGAGAGTGATGGAAAAAATTTTCAGCAAGACTTTGACTGTGATTTTAGAATTAAAATCACGACAAAGTGTATAGCTCCTGTAAGGAGTTTAAAATGTGTATACATAGTATGGAATTGTCATAAGACAAATAAAAGAACCGCACCCTCTGGGTGCGGTTCTTTTATTTGTAGTTAGTAACCGTCGAGACTAGCGATTTTCCCGGAAGATGGACCCGTTACTATTGGTGTGAAAGGTTCTTTGCTCACCACCAACGTTAAGTATAATTTCAAAGCCCGGCACAGTAGCCATTGTGCAGATGTCACCTGCTTCAGCGAGTCCTAGGCAGCCGTCATTCCAAGTAACAGCCCGAAAGTTAACAGTGCTCACTACAGCCGGATCAGCCCCGATACCTGTAGCAACAGCAGTACGAACAAGCTCTTCTGTTGTTTGAGGAGCAACTGGCGGCGGCGTAGGTGCTGCGATTGAAGTAGTAATCTGACAGGCTTCTGTGGTTGTGACGCGATTGCTCATTATTTTCACATCGCTTTCGATACTGTTGGCAAGATTTCTGATTTGTTCAGGACTCATGTTGTCTAGATTGCCATTAGCGAACCCAGTCAAGTCAGCCCGATCATCGTTCGGTACTAGATCTGAATTTAAGAGTTTTTGAAATTCTTCATTTCGAGATCCGGCGGGGAGCATAGATACAGCGTAAAGGGCGTCGATGAGAATTAGATCTTCAGTATCTGAAGTCCTCCGTGGACAAGCCAGCCTACTTTCGTTCTCGCTTTTCCATACCCCGTTCCAGTCAACGGTGATGAAAGGGAAGTCTCGCAATATATTGTCACACTGCACGCTGTAGTCAGCGGCACTAGGTCCATAACCATCGAGGGGAAGCTCCACCGTACTAGCAATACTTTTAGGTTGCATTTGTACAATCCGAACATCGGTCGCACCGTTGGCTTCTATTTGATTAATGGTGTCAGCATCGATGACAAGCCGGTTATTTCGATTGTCATCGGTTAAGTTAGTCCAGGCAGTTTGGCCACTGGCGGTAGTGTAGAAGGCATAGACAGCTTGATTAGTCTCAATATTGGCCGCTTGACGCAGGGTGTTGACCCCGGCCGCACAACTGGCATTAGAAGCAATCTGAGGAGTATTACCCTGATTGCGTGGATTGCCTGGATTAAAGCTTAGTGCCGTCTGGTCAGCATCTGGACCATACAATAATTCGGCTAAACCAGAATACTGAACACAATCGTCTTCATCTACACCACTGCCACAACCAAAATCAACTAAAGCTGGTGTACTACCGTCAGTTGGGGTGTTTACTCGATTGCTAAATGGCGGGAAAATACCTTGGCCGGAGCCACTGCGGGTGTTGCCAGAAAAACTCTGGTTTCCACACCAACTCCCTAAGTAGTCGGGACAGATCGAATCCTGCTGATCAAACTCGAGACCACTTACAAACAAATTAACGATCCCCCAGATACTTACCAAAAAGACAAAGGCAGCAATGCCGTAGAGGGCTGAACGCTTGGCTTTCTCACGACTGTCAGCGCTACTGGTGTCGATAATAAAGTACCGGACGATATTAATCAGGAAGAAAAGCAGGGCTATTCCAAAGAGTAGTGGAATAATTGCAAAGTTAATAAACGCAATAATTTTTATTATGTACGCGGCGATCCCATCATCACCCCCAACCAGGTTGCCGCCACCAATTGATCGGCCGGAGAGGTTTCCGTTTGAGTCAACTTCGGAGAATTGCGTTAAGTTCTGTGTTCCTTTTTCACAGGTAAAGAAAAGCCAGCAGGTTTCGGTCGGGACTATTTGACCTTTTATAGTAGGGACTGTTTCTGGGTAGTCTTCACGGGTTGTTGCTCGAATTTCGACATCACCACAGTCAGCTAAGCCCAGCAAACAATTGTCAGGACCAAGAGTGCCACGTTCGGTTTCAGCCAGTGCAGGTGATGGGGAAAGTGAAGTGAGTAAAGCTAAGAATAAAGCGAAAAGGTAGAAGTATTTCATCCCCTAATCATACCGCAGTTGACACGCACTAAAACGTGAGTGCTAACATTGACTTTTAAATATAAGTATGTATAATATTTTTAGTAACCGGCGCTTAGACCGGAAATATTGAGGAGAAGTGCAGTGTATACGATACAGGCGAATGCTCCCAAAAAGTCATTTTTTGAGAGAAAAGACGGCCCGCTTCCAATCCTTTTGTCCTTACTGATCAGCGTGACATTGATGATTGCGGGAGGTGGATTCTTGTTACATACCTGGGCATTAACCCCGCTTGAATATAGGACTATTTATTCGGGGAAATGTATTGGGGTGGTTCGTTTCGATCTTGAAACAACCCCGCTCCAGAGAGGGTGCGATAAGGTCGGTCGTCGGGATTGGGTTCTTGTTGCAGAAACAACAACCTTCATGGATATGATGTCTTTGTATCCTGAAAACAAGGTTATGCCTGAGACTGACTGACGCAAAGTGCCGGCGCGATAAATGAGTTTTAACTCACGCGCCGGCTTTTCCTTTCCCCTTACATTTTCAATCTTTTTTTGGTATAGTACTGGCCACTTGAATATTCTTCTGAAGCGTAAAACCTTCTGTCCGGGCTTAGCTCAGTTGGCTAGAGCGTTCGACTGATACTCGAAAGGTCCAAGGTTCAAATCCTTGAGCCCGGACAGAGGGTTTTACTTTGCCCGGACGAGCTGAAAATTGCGTATAGCAATTTTTCCGTTCGCGCAGCGACCAATCAATCTTCAGGAGATTGGAGGGTTGGCTAGAGCGTTCGACTGATCGCTTAGAATCCAAAGAGTAAGGTGAATATATTAGTAGCACCGAAGGCCAGGGCAGTTTGATAAACTATATTCCCGAGGATTAAGGGAATCAAGAAGGTTCTAAATCGAAATCCGATCAAAGCTAGGGGGATGATAATAGCTTCGTTTGGGAATGGCAGTAAGGCAGCGTAGACAAAAACGAGGGGCAGTACCCAGTTGTGATGGCTGTCATCAAGGATTTTCATCTTACGGAACGTCTTGGGATAATGCTCTTGTACAAACTCTTTGCTCCAGCGCCCAACGTAGTATCCAATCAGATCAGCTATAGTGGTGCCGATCACTAATACACCGATAATTAACCAGATATGGAGGCCAGCAGCAGCGAAGACAGGAACAAATGCAGCTGCCGGGACTGGCACTAAGACATTTAAGCCTGAGACTATAGCCACTACCAGTACTCCAATGTAACCAAACTGGCTTACTAAATTGCGCGCCATGTCGTTTGTGGCGACATACTCAGCCAGGAAGAGCGCGGCTATCCAGACAGCTGTAATAAGGATGCCAAGCAGTGCAAAGCGAGCGATTTTTTTAGGCTCAAAATCGAGACAGATTCTCATTGAAAAAGTGTAGCACGCCTTATAGATTGGTTTCTAAGGTGACCGCACGCTCGCCCAAGCTTGAAATTTGTTGACTGATAGTCATGGTGAGATGTCCGACAAACAAAGCGAACAAAATGACAGTGGTCCAGGCAATGTACGGAAAAAATTTATGTCGTTCAAGGGCGTTATTCATTTCTAAGAGTATAACAAAAGCTGCTGGCAATTTGGGTAACTTTTCCGTATGATGTGAAGGTGAATTTCCAAGACTATTTTAAAGACAAGAAAGTGACTGTGATGGGTCTGGGGCTTTTAGGGCGTGGTGTGGGCGACGCAGCGTATATTGCGGAGGCTGGAGCAGCTGAGGTGATTGTGACTGATTTAAAAACTGAAAGTGAACTCCAAGAATCTTTCAATCGATTGAAAGGTTTTAGTAATGTGAAATTTGTGCTCGGAGAGCATCGGAAAGAAGATTTCATCGATCGGGATTTAGTTTTAGTTGCTGCTGGAGTACCGAAGGATTCTGAATATATAGAACAGGCTAAGGTCTCTGGTGTGACGCTTAAGCAGTCTGCAGCACTGTTTGCAGAGTTGGCAAAAATTCCAGTCATTGGAGTCACTGGTACGCGCGGGAAGAGTACTGTGACACAGATGATCCATCATGTATTGAGTTTTACTACGGGCGAACAGATTTTATTGGGAGGGAATGTTCGTGGTCTCTCAAACTTGCAACTCCTCAAGGAAGTGCAGACAGACTCGCTGTGTGTGATGGAGCTTGATTCGTGGCAGCTACAAGGATGGGGGTGGAGTGAGATGAGTCCACAGATCGCGGTTTTCACTAATTTTATGGAAGACCATCTCAATTATTATGAACGCGGCGGACTCAGTAAGGCTGATGCGATGGATCTATATTTCGCAGACAAAGCCAACATTTTTCGCTACCAAGAAGAGAGTGGGGTACTAGTAACTACTCCGGAGGTTTTTGACCGAGCGAAGACCTTGCAAGGGATTTCGCTCGGGCAGGAGGTGATTTTGGCAGACGCGAGTGTGATCCCGGAGGATTGTCTTTTGGCCATGCCGGGTGAGCACAATCGTCTCAACGCTGCCTTGGCATACGAAGCCTTAAAAGCGATTAGTCTCACTGATGAAGAGATCTTTGAAGGCTTGGCCAGTTTTCCTGGAGTCGAAGGGCGACTGCAGCTTGTGAAAACAGCCGACAACGTCCGAATCTACAATGACAACAACGCCACGACGCCACAGGCCACTACCGCAGCGCTTGAAGCCCTTGATTTGGGTAATAAGAACCTCATCCTGATCGCAGGTGGAGCGGACAAGAATATCGACGTAGCGCCTTTAGCGCTGGCGATCAAAGATCATTGCAGGCAGGTGGTGCTCACCCCGGGCTCAGGTACTGACGCACTCTTGGAGTTGATTCATAACAATGACGTCAATGTGACGGTAGTAGAGGATTTACCTCGCGCTTTTGAAGAAGCGCGCTTGGCTGCAACTGCTGGTGATGTCATTCTCTTTTCACCAGCGTTTGCTAGTTTTGCGCAGTACGTAAATGAATACGAACGAAATGATGAATTTATGAGTTTAGTGGAAAATGTATAGAGCGTAACTATTGATGTGGTACGTGGGTATCAATTAGATAATGATTGGATTATTTGACTCAGGTTCGGGAGGACTCACGGTGCTGCGTGCACTGCGTGAAGAATTGCCGTCGGCTGATGTGGTGTATTACGGCGACATTGCTCGTGCTCCATATGGGGAACGCACGCGACAGGAAATATCACAAAATACGGTCCGCGCGTTGTGTACTCTACAAAAGCAAGGTGCCCGCGTCGTCATTAGTGCGTGTAATAGCGTATCGGCATCAATGGTGATTTCATTATACGATGTACTCGATTTTGCACCAGAAACAATGATTGAAATGGTTGGTCCGACAGTGACGGCGCTCCGGGATACTAATCGGCCAATTGTGGTTGCCGCTACGCCAGCAACGATTGCTTCTGAACTATATCAAAGCGCATTCGCTATGGTCGGCAAAGAGTGTGCGACGGTACCGTTGCCTGGTTTGGCGGGAGCGATTGAGACTGATGATCAGGGTCTGGCTCGAACTATCATTACTGGCGCTTTGCCAGAGTTACCAAATGATGCGGTCTTAGTGTTGGCGTGTACACATTATCCACTGGTTGAGTCATTATTTCGTGAAGTAATAAAAGAATCAGTCTCTATCTATGACCCAGCCTGGGCTGTGGCTGAACGAGCTAAGCAAATGTTTTGGCCTCGAGAAGTTGCCAATGGGACAACTAAGTTTTTGATTACTGCAGAATCACAGCCTTTCCGAGGGCTCGTCGATAGCATGTTTCCTACAGGCACGTATACTATTGAGGTAATTCCCTAAATATGAAAATTCACTTTATCGGCATCGGCGGCATCGGAATCTCAGGACTGGCGCGGTTTTATGTGCATGAAGGCTGGGAGGTGGGTGGTACGAACGACTCGGAGAGTCCGGGAACACTTGATGCGTTACGTGAAGTAGGGGTAGTAATTTCTTTAGATCAATCAGAGCTACCCGAAGCTGATGTATACGTATACAGCGATGCGTGGCTGACATTGAATCCAGAACTGCTAGAAAAAGCTCGCGCGACTGATAAGCCAACGATGAGCTACTTTGAAGCGGTGGCACACGTCGCTAATGAGTACTACCTGATCGCGGTTGCCGGGACACACGGCAAGACCACTACCACCGCTATGCTGATTGATGTGCTCGAAGAAGCTAGTTTCGATCCGTCGGCGATCGTGGGGTCGCTTCGTACTAAGACTGGCAGCAACTTCCGGGCGGGGAAGAGTAAGTACTTTGTGGTTGAGGCGTGTGAGTTCATGCGGCACTTTCTGCACTTTGAGCCAGATGTGCTCGTGATTACCAACCTAGAGCATGAGCATGTTGATTATTTTAAAGACTTAGCCGATGTACAAGCTGCGTTCGCGAGTTTGGCGCAGAAGGTACCACCTGAAGGAGCGATTATTGCTCCGACTAAAGATACTACAGTCGCCCCCGTGCTAGAAAATTTAGGCGCACCAGTGTTTGATTATCAAGAAGCGCTTGATCTGCAATTCGATCTCCCGGTGCCGGGACTCTACAATCACTTCAATGCCGCCGCCGCTAGACGAACGGCGGAATTTCTAGGAATTGAGAAGAAGCACATTGACGAAGCCCTGAAGAATTTCGCTGGTACGAAGCGCCGCTTTGAATATAGAGGAGATATACACAACGCACCAGTGTATGACGATTACGCGCATCACCCGACTGAATTGAAAGCAGTGATTAGTGCGGCCCGGGAAAAATATCCACTGCGTGACCTGACAGTAGTATTTCAACCGCACACTTTTTCACGCACCAAAGAACTGCGCAGCGACTTTGTCGCCGCGCTACAAAAAGCCGACCGGGTTATTCTGGTGCCAATCTACGCGGCGCGCGAAACTCACGATGACGGTATAAGTAGTGAAATGATCGTAGCTGACTTGATTGCTGCTGGAGTAAAGGCCGAGCATTTCCATACCTTAGAAGCAGCTGCCGAGGCAGTCGCCAGTCGGGTGTCTAAAACTGATGTAGTGGTCGTGGCTGGCGCAGGAGATGTGACAAAGATCAGTGATCTGTTGACACAATAATCTGGTGTTGTACTCTAGCGACAGGGCTCTTCGGAGCATTCTGAAAATTTCTCTTGGAGGTTACTATGCCGGCTAGGCTAGATCGATACACCAGTTCTTTGAGCTGGTCATACACACGTTTGGGACGATCAGGGTGGTGGCGCCTTGCGAGACCATTCTTGCTGTTCTGGATATTGCAGGTGTATGCCCGCATGCTCCTGCTTCGCTTCTCATTTAAACAGAGACATCACGATGTTTTCGGACGAGTGTCGCTCGCCTTGGGGCATAAAGTCAACCGACACTTCTTCAGGCATGCTGAGTTTTCTGCGGTAGTAGGACTGGAACTGCTTGATCAGAGTTCTGCTGACGTAGCTCCTGGCGATCACACTAGACTACTGCTTCAGCTCACGCTCGCACATGTGCTGGTTGAGCGTGGCACGTTGAAGCGCGAGCTTTTGGTAGAGATCTCAGAAGAAGTCGTTGCCGTTAAGGACGTCTATCAACAAGTGCGGATCCTGCGTGACCTGATGTACTTGTGGGCTCTGGCGGGTAAGTATTTAAATTGGCAAGATGCGCAAGCTCGATTCTCAGAATACCGCGGTCTCATGAATGCTGCTGAGACAAAACTGCCTCCAATGCATGAACGACCAGAAGGTTGGCGTGATATTGAGCAGAAAAATGAACAACGCGTTGTTGAAGGGAAACAACTGCTCGGCATCTTCGGTCAATAAACGACCAAGTACGAAAAGGCGTGGGCTGTCATGGTCCCGCCTTCCTTTTTTTATACTGAAATGGTAGCGTAGCTATATTGTGAAATCTAAGCAGTTAGGAAAACTATCGGTAGTGGCGACCCCGATTGGAAATATGGGGGATATTACGCTGCGGGCGATTGAAACACTCAAAGCCGCTGAGATGATTTTTTGTGAAGACACCCGCATGACCGGGAAACTGATTGAACGACTAGAACTGGAGAAAAAAGAACTGGTACGCGCTGATGCCGAAAAGGAAGCCTATGTAGCTGCGTACGCACTAGAGTGTCTAGAAGCAGGGAAACATATTGTGTATGTCAGCGACGCCGGGACACCAGGGGTCAGTGACCCGGGGGCGCGGCTGGTAGCGCACGTACGGACAGAATCACCAGAGATTGTCATTGAGGCGATCCCCGGCGCTTCCGCCGTGACGGCCGCGCTCTCAATCGCGGGGATTTCGTCTGATGCGTTTACATTCTTAGGCTTTGTTCCGCACAAGAAAGGGCGTGAGACGTTTTTCAAAGGTCTCGCGACCTACGAGCACCCAGTGAGTTTCTTTGAGTCACCGCACCGCATCATGAAAACCTTAGCGTCATTAGTAGAGATGTATCCAGATTCAAAGCTACACATTGGACGGGAGCTCACCAAAATGCACGAAGAGATGCTGGTCGGCACACCAAGTGAATTACTTGCTATACTAGAGACAAATCCAAATAAACAGAAAGGAGAGTTTATCGTAATTAAACTTTAGAACAGTATGGAAAAAGTACCGACCGTCCGTCCAGAAAGATTAGAAGTTGAATTTAGTCCAGAAGACATTGCTGAATTTACAGCACAAATTGAGCAGGTGGTCTCTTTAGGGGAGAAATATTTGATACAAAAACATTCTGATTTGTTATATCACGATCCTGAACACTCAATTGGTGATCCCAATGAAGATGGGAAATATGTAGAAGGAGGAGTACGCAGAGGAGCAGAAGCGCTAGCGAGAGCCCAGGTTGAGTCATTTGATGACGAGTTTATACCGAAGGCAATTAAGCAAACAGCTGTTTTGGCAGCGCGTGCAGGAATGACTTATCACGATGCTGCTATGAATATTTCTGAAGTTACCGAAAATGGGATGGTGGTGCGTAAGCGGTCTTTTGGAGAAGGGGGAAATGAGTACGAAAGTTATTTATTGATGCGTCGCGCCCTACTCGATGTACGACACCCAAATTTAGTTGCTGAAAAAGATGGTGATTATGATCAGGTGTATCAAGCATTAATCAATCCATCATCAGACTCGTTTGATCGATTGTTTCTTGTGTTTGATCAACAAGTACAGGATTTGTTTGAAGCCACCACTCCCGACGAAATGGATTTTGGAAATCGAGTACCAATGGAGCAGCTTCCATATAATAATCAAACAAAAAGGCGATTAGAGGAAGGTGGTTTTGTAGATGATGCCGATTCGGTTGCTGCGGCCTTGATTGACTCATCGACGACTCGAACTAGTGGCTTAGGTAATGCGGGGGGAACTGCCGATCTTATTGCGTCAATGGCTCGGCCAGAAATCGGTATCCGAAAAGGATTTGAAGAATTGTTTGAGTTAAATGTTGGTTTGTCGGCACAGTGTTTACAGATTGATGAATTGTCAGCAGACGAACTCGTAGTTGCTGCGGATGTGGTGTTGGGGTGGGCGAAAACACAGGTTAGTATCCCGATTGGTCAACGATTTCGGATGGATAATAATACCGAGACAACACAGTTTTACAAAACGTTGACTGGCAACTATCGTGCTGAAGAGAATGATGTGCCTGAGAATTTTAAAGTTAATGCAGAAGTGTATAGGGAACGAATTAGACCGTTCACTACTTCAGATGAGGAGACGGTAAATGGTGCTCTTGATATGCACTCGGAAGTTGTATCTGCAGCTGATGAAATTAAACGCCTTCTTGCTCCGGAGTCTGATCGGATAGATCTGGCTGTATATAATGCAAGAGAGTTGTTTAAAAAACTTGTTTTTGAAACAATTGGGGTAACAGAAGCACGTTTACAAAAATATGTCGATAAAGTAATTGCGAGTGGTGTTTCAGGTTCTGAGTCGCTCAAGCGATAATTTGTCGATCTGGGGATCAGGCGCTAAAATATGCTTATTACTGAAATAACCACCCAGATTGTGTCTAAAGAATCGATTGTACTGTTGCTTGGAATATTGGTGTTATTTATCCCGTCTTTAGGGATTCCGTCTGACTGGAAGTTGTATGTGCTTACCGGAGCTGGGGCACTGTTGGTGATCGTAGGGTATTTACTGCGTCGCGCAGCCTACTACCGTCGGATTGATCGTGGTAATGGTGAACGTGGCGGAGAATCATTTGTCGAAAGTCGAGGGAAGATAAACGAACCTGACAGCGTATGATCCAGTGGGGTGTTGTTACTGCAATCATAATTGGGATTGTAACAGCGCTTTTAGTAGGAGCTCCTAGGATGACAGCTGTATCGTATGACATACAACAAGCCAGTGTAGTGAGCTCATCAACGACGGTGTCGGCAGAAGATGCTGTGGTGGTGCAGGAAGAAGTTCCTGATACGCGGCCAGTGGTGCAACACGTCCCATTGCCAGCTCAAGTAAAGAATATTTATATGACCTCGTGCGTGGCGGGGACACCAAGCTTTCGACAGGATTTGGTTGAGTTGATGCTTGAGACTGAAGTGAATAGTGTGATTATCGATGTGAAGGATTATTCGGGCACTATCTCATTTCCACCTGAGAGTGTAGCCTGGAAGTCAGCCTGGGAGAATGCTCGGTGTGGGACGCGCGATATGCGGCAGCTGATCGAAATGTTGCACGACAACGACATCTATGTGATTGCGCGTATCACAGTGTTCCAGGATCCTTTTTATACAAACGTGCGGCCAGATTTGGCAGTCAAGAAACTCGACGGTGTGACTAACTGGAAAGACGGGAAGGGTCTTTCGTTTATTGATGTAGCAGCTCAAGATTATTGGGATCATATTATTGAGTTGGCAGTTGAGTCATACAATCTCGGCTTTGATGAGCTGAACTTCGACTACGTGCGATATCCATCTGATGGAAATATGCGCGACATCTCTTTCCCCCTTAGTGCAGCAGGGGAGTATGGGAGTGACAAACAAGCGAACCTGGAAGCCTTCTTTGCGTACCTAGACGAAGCGATGGAAGACGAGAGTAACTTTGCCGCCTATCGACATGAGAATACAGGCAAGGCGAGTAGCACGCCGTATACGTCAGCTGATTTGTTTGGGATGACCACGACCAATACTGATGATTTATCGATTGGGCAGGTGATTGAGCGGGCCGCGCCGTACTTTGATTTTATCGCGCCGATGGTGTATCCATCGCACTATCCAAATGATTACCTCGGTCTTGGTGATCCTAATAATTATCCCTATAAAATCGTGAATCATGCGATGGCGAGTGGAGTACGGCGAATGATGGCATCGACCACGGTGGTGGAAGGATTTGTACACGAGCCGATCTACAGTACGAATGCGAGTGGCACCAAAACCTTCACCGGTCAGTATAAAAAACCAGTCTATGATGCGAGCAGGCTGCGGACGTGGATTCAAGATTTTGATTATGGTGGCGACTACGATGCGGCTGATGTGCGGGCCCAAATCCAAGCGAGCTATGATGCCGGAGTGATGGACTGGATGATTTGGGCCCCAAGTAATCGTTATACCAAAGCTGCGCTCAAGACCCCTGGGTTTTTAGAGCTGTCCCCAACAGATTTGATTGCATCGAGTACCGAAAGGTGATTAAATGCTGGTCGCGAAATGAGTTCAGAGAAGGTTGAGAGTAATGCAGAGGAAACGAGTAAGTGTAATCAGGGCTACTGCCAGGACATATAAAACAATGTCGAGGGTACTCTATGAAAAACCAGAACTACCGGTCTATCTCATGGCAGGGTTGATTGTCGGAATGACCATCTGGGCATTGGTTACAGATAATTTGAGAGAGTATTGAAATATCGCCGCGCGACCCCTCGGGGACGCGCGGTGCTTCTGTTATAATTCTGGCATGAGTTTCGATCCAGAGAAGATCACATTTTTTGCTAAGACCGATGCCCGCGGGGCTAATGTGCCGTTTGGTATTAAGGCTAAAGACCGGACGCGACACATGTACGTGATCGGTAAAACTGGTATGGGTAAGTCGACCTTGCTCGAGAATATGGCAGTGCAGGATATGCAAAACGGTGAAGGTATCGCCTTCATTGATCCGCATGGTCAGACGGCGGTGACACTACTTGATTACGTACCAGAAGAACGAAAAGACGATGTGCTGTATTTTGCTCCGTTTGATACTGACTGTCCGGTGGCGTTTAACGTGATGGAAGATGTGGGGCCAGACAAGCGACACTTGGTGGTGTCGGGATTGATGTCAGTCTTTAAGAAGATTTGGGTTGACGCCTGGTCAGCGCGAATGGAATACATTCTTCAGAACACTCTTTTGGCCCTGCTGGAATACCCAGATTCAACGCTGCTTGGGGTGAACCGCATGTTGTCAGACAAAAAGTATCGTAAGAAGGTGATCGATAATATTTCTGACCCCGCAGTAAAGGCCTTTTGGGTAGACGAATTCCTTAACTACAACGAGCGGTACATGCAGGAGGCAGGTGATTCGATTAAAAATAAGATTGGACAATTTACCGCTAACCCCTTGATTCGAAATATCATCGGTCAACCAAAATCAAGTTTTGATCTGAGAAAGATCATGGACGAGAAAAAAATTCTCATCATGAACCTTTCAAAAGGGTTGGTAGGTGAAAGTAATGCCAACCTGCTTGGTTCGATGTTGACCACTCGTATTTATCTGGCAGCCATGAGCCGAGCCGATGTAACAGGAGAAGAACTGAAAAAGCTATCAAACTTTTATTTTTATGTAGATGAGTTCCAGAGTTTTGCGAATGCAACCTTCGCTGACATCCTGTCAGAGGCTCGAAAATATAAGCTCAACCTAACTATCGCGCACCAGTACGTTGAACAAATGGAAGAAGAGGTGCGCAATGCGGTGTTTGGTAACGTCGGTACCATCGTGTCATTCCGCGTCGGCCCGTTTGATGCTGAGACGTTAGAGACAATTTATGCACCACAATTTTATGCAGTAGACATTTGTAACTTAGGCTTCGCTCAGATTTATCTGACCCTCATGATTGATGGGATTGGGTCTAAGCCATTTTCAGCTACTACACTTCCTCCAATTGAAGCCAAGCGAGAGTCCTGTAAACAGATGGTGGTGCATGCCAGTCGAATGCAATTTGCCTCAACCCGAACTGAGGTGGAGAACGATATCAATACCTGGATGACAGAACCGGTAGGTGGTGATCCTGGCGGATCTTCAAATCGGTCTGATCGTCCAAAAACAAATGATCGAGATCAACGGTCAGCTCGTCCGCGCCCTGATCGACCAGCAGAGCAGTCACGAAAATCTGACACTCCTCGTTCAGCAGAAGGAGCTCAACCAGATCAGCCGCGGCCAAATCAAAATCAAACCGAGAGAGTGGCGCGTTCCCCACAGACTGACCGATCAGACCGAATGAATAAAACTGAAAACAGCAAGGAAAAAAAACTTGATGATTTACGTTCGATTTTAAAGACTATTGCGCCAAAAGATGAAAAGCTAGCCAGTGTTGAAAAGAAAGCTGAGCGACCTGATCAGAGTAAGCAGAAAGAAGGTTCTGGCAGAGGACATGAGGAAAAACCAGAAAATTCTGAAGATACTAAACGATCTGATTTAGCGGCAGCAATTAAAGAGACGGTAAAAGAAAAACCAACAGAGCAGAAAGTAAAAGAAAAAAATGACCCTCCAAAAAAAGAGAGAGGCCAGATGAAGTCAGGTGAAAAGCCGGCGCCACAGGAACGAGCAGAAAAGAAATCAGAGAACACAACTCCGCCCAAACCAACTGAAGAAGTGAGACAGAAAAAGCCGGATACCGCAGCTTCTGAAGTTGTAACAACTCAAAATACGTCTTTGCGCGACGCTCTCTCAGCAGTCTTGGGTGATACAAAACCAACAGAACCAAAGTCAGTGCAAGAATCCCCATCATCTACCGAGCAGTCAGCACAGAAAGAGAGGGTTGGGAGTGATCAAGCAAGTAGCGCTGCTCCTAAGGTCGAGATTGAAAAAACGGAAGCTCCAGTAAATGAGTATACGCAAGTGAAAAACAAAGATCCGCTTGATCCTAAAAAGCTCGAGCGGATGATGCGGGTGACTACTGCCGATAAGACGCCGCTTAAATAGTCTATGCGCTGGCTCATTATCACTAGTGTGCTGATGGTGCCAGGAGTGAGCGAGGCTGCGGTTACATTCAGTGAAATTGCGTGGATGGGCACTAGCAATTCTGCCAATGATGAGTGGATTGAGCTACATAATGACGGTTCGAGTACAGATGTGGCCGGATGGACAATTAGCGATGGAATGAATCTTGAAATTATCTTAGAAGGTTTTTTGTCGAGCGGGGAATATGGAGTCTTGGAAAGAACTGATGATGATTCAGCGCCGGGCACGGCATTTCAAATATACACCGGATCACTCCCTAATACTGGCGCTACGCTCACACTACGAGACGCAAGTGATAACATGCAAGACCAAGTATCGGGAGGAGAAAATTGGGAAAACATTGGCGGTGATAATACGACTAAAGAAACAGCTCAGTACACTAGTGGTGGCTGGATCACCGCTGTGGCAACACCAGGAAGTCAAAACGCGACAGAGTCGAGTGTAATAGTGGAAGAGTCAGACGATGATGACAATACAGATTCGGAAACAAAAACAGTCAGTAAAAGTAGTTCTGGAAATAAAACGACCACCACTAAGCTTGAACTTAAGGATTCTGTACTCGAGTTAGCGCTTGAAGCCCCGACCCGTGCCTATGTAAATCAACTGATAGATTTCTCGATTGAACCTTCAGGTATTGCAAGGCAACTTATGCCGTCGATCACATATGACTGGAACTTTGGTGATTTTAATGAAGACGGTGGTCAAGAAGTGCAACACTCGTATGCGTTTCCGGGCACTTACGTGGTGTTTGTTGAAGCTGGATACGCGCGTCACGAAGCGACTATCCGCCATGAGATCACAGTTCTTCCCGTTAATTTTTCTATCACGCGCACCCGGCAAGGAGATGTGCAAATTAATAACGACGCTAAATATGAGATCGATCTTTCAAATTACCAGATTCAAGCTCGAAACATGGTGGTTATTCCTGAGAATACGATTTTGTTACCAGGCGCTACTCTCACCATTACGAAAGAATTAATACGGGCTGAGATCCAAGACCTGATAGTTTTATCTGACACCGAAGGAGTGATTTTGGCAACCAATGGAATGTCAAAGGTATCACCACCAGTAGCTTTAAATGAGCAGAGTCTAACAGTATCGCCAGTCAATCTTGTCGCGCCAATTGCAGCGCCCCCTTCGCAGGATTTTCAGTTTCCAAATGAACCTAAGTCGACAACAATAATAGAAACACCAGATACGCCACTACTTTTAACTGGAACAACAGCACCTCAAGGAGCTCAGTTGCAACAAAGTGCTGCGTCCAGTATTCCTAATAATTCACTGCCATATTTTGCTTTGGCGGGAGTCTTGGCTTTAGGATTCCTCGGTATATTTGCCGGGCGGATCAGAACCGGGTAGTATTACTCCATTATGGTACAGACAATTCTAGTAACCGGCGGAGCAGGGTTTGTGGGGTCACATTTATGTAAGGCTCTGCTAGCAGAAGGACATCGCGTAATCTCACTTGATAACTACTTCACTGGTTCAAAAGACAATCATCACGAAGGTATTCAATATATTGAAGGCCATACTAAAGACATCACCACGTTGGTAACAGAATCAGTCGATTGTATCTATCACCTAGGTGAGTATTCACGGATTGCCCCCAGCTTAGAAGAGCCCGAGAAAGTATGGGATTTGAATACAGCTGGCACCTGCGCAGTGCTAGAGTTTTGGCGTGCCCAAAACTGCAAGTTGGTGTATGCCGGATCATCAACTAAGTTCACTGCTGACGAGAGGACTCAAGAGGTAGCAGGACGCGATCGCGCGCCGTACAATTTTTCTAAAGCCGTAAATACTGAGCTCGTTCATAACTATGGTCGCTGGTACGATCTGCCGTACTCAATTGCATATTTCTACAATGTGTATGGCCCTGGTGAACGGGGTGGTCAATTCGACGGTGGCTACGGCACAGTGGTGGAAACTTTTCGGCAGTGTCAGCTGGCGGGTGGCGCGTGTAGTATCAATGGGAACGGCGAACAAACCCGCGCCTTTACTCATGTGGCTGATACTGTGAATGCGCTAGTGCTGATTGGAGAACAGGGCGGGGCCGATGAATATGCTATTTGTGCCAAAGAAGTCTATTCGCTGCTAGAGTTAGCCAGTATGTTTGGTCTTGAAATTGAGTTCAAGGAACCAACCAAATCAACCCGTTCAACCGGGGCGGACGATACGAGGAAGTTGGAAGCGCTGGGTTGGGCACAGCAGTGTCAGCTTATGGACTATGTCACAGATGTAAAAACTAAACATTAGTATGAAAAAGAAAATTCTTATCTTCTCACTCGATTATCTGCCAGGTACTATTAGTGGAGCGGAGTCAGCGATTGAGGATATTACTGATCGGATTGAGGCTGAGGAGATTGAATTTCATATGGTGACGATGCATTACGATAGTAACGTGCCACGAGTACAGACTTTTAAAAATGTTACGTGCCACTACGTT
The DNA here is from genome assembly GCA_964350735.1 of uncultured Candidatus Saccharibacteria bacterium. GTDB lineage: Bacteria > Patescibacteriota > Minisyncoccia > Phycocordibacterales > UBA918 > OLB19. Next base: position 149,071 of record CAYGKO010000003.1, on the reverse strand, counting down.
GGCTTGTTTGGGAAGCCAGATGCGACGCTTGAAGAGCGGAAACAATTTCCACTACATCTAAATAAGTATTATTTCCAGCTGGCGGCAGGAATTAAGGGGTGGCGACTACACCGTCAGCATAAGTACGACGGAGCGTGGGCGATGATGGCCCACGGAGCAGGGGTACCGACGGTGATTTTTAATCTACTCACCGGCGTACCCTTTGCCCTCTCCCTGCAGGAGGGAGACCCGCCAGACTACATTGAACGTAAGGCTAAACCAATGTGGCCACTCTTCAAACGAGCTTTTACGCGCGCGACTGTAGTCCAACCCATTTCAGAATTTCTTGGTGCTTGGGCACGACAGATGGGCTACACCGGTACTATGCCGATTATTCCTGATGGGGCAAACCCAGACTCAATTCGACCCAGTTTTAATCAGGCAACGGTAGAGAATTTAAAGCAGCAGCTAGGTAAAAAAGACGGGGAAATCTTTATCGGCAATACCGCTCGGCTGGTTGATCAAAAAGGTTGGGATACAGTAATTAAGGCAATGCCACAACTGCCAAGTAATATTCGACTGCTGATTGTGGGCGGCGGTCCGATTGATGAAGAGTTGCGGAATTTGGTAGCAGAATTAAATCTGGAAGAGCGGGTCATTTTTACCGGTCAAGTTGACCGCTCAGTGGTGAGTCAGTATCGGCATGTCCTCGATATTTTTGTCGGTCCATCACGCAGTGAAGGACTCGGACACGCCTTTCTTTCAGCTATGGCGTGTAAATTGCCGGTGGTGACTACCCAGGTTGGTGGTATCGCCGACTTCTTGTTTGATGCCAAGCGTAATCCAGAGAAGCAGCCAACCGGCTGGGCCGTTGACCTGGACGAACCAGCCCAAATTGTAGCGGCGGTGACTGAGATTCTTGCTCAACCAGAGCAAACAGCGAAGGTGGTAGCCACTGCTCACCAGATGGTACTTGAAGAGTATGACTGGGATATTATTGCGAAGAAAATGCAGACACAAGTATTTGAACCACTATGGACCTAATTGAAAAAGCCTTGCGAATAGCGGCAGTCGCTCACAAAGACCAGATACGTAAAGACGATGGTTCGCCGTATATTGTGCATCCTATAATGGTGGCACGGATTTTGGAACAGCACGGATTTTCAGAAGCGGTAGTAGCAGCCGGATTAGTGCATGATGTACTCGAAGATAGTGATATGACAACGGCAGAATTAGAAGCAGTCCTGGGGACTGAGGTGGTGGAGATAGTAACGGCAGTGTCTGAAGATACTAGTTTGGTCTGGGAAGAGCGAAAAGCAGCTTATGTAGAAGCGGTGGCAGCAGCGAGTGATGCCACTAAGGCAGTCTCGGTGGCTGATAAGATTCATAACGCTCGCTCGCTCCTCGCTGGTCATGCGCGTGACGGTGAATCAGTGTGGGAGGTGTTTAATCGCGGCAAAGAGAAGAAGTTATGGTTTGAACGATTACTCTGCGATCGACTAAAAGCAATGTGGCACCATTCGCTACTTGATGAGTACGATAGTTTAGTGAGTCAGTTAGAGCAACTCTAGTGTAATCCGCGCTGTCGGTCTTTTTCGGCATCACTGCGGAGTGAGTCTCTTTTGGTTTGATAGTCAGTAATGACTACTGGTGGGATTGTTCGGTCAGTCAGTACAAAAGAGAGGATGGTGCTCCAAAATGTCACGCGAGCTTGATTGAGCTGTTTTAAATTACCGTCACTCTGAGCGATTTTATTAAAGTAATACCAAGTGATTTCACCCAGGCGGTAGGTGCGCATTAGTTTCAGGGCCAGTGATTCTTCAGCGCTGCGATTATCTTTTACATACTGCACTAAAGCGCTCGCGAGCGGGGGATTGTAGAGTTCCATAAAATTAATAAAACGTGCCCAGCCCTCATACTTGTTGCCAAAGGTGAGGGAGGAGTGATCAAGGAGATACATCACTCCCTGGTTGTTAATACGGATATTGTGGGGGACAAAGTCGGTGTGGGTCAGGAAGCCGCTGTATTGATCGAGAATAATTTGGTGGGTAGTAAGCAAGTCAGTCGCTTCAGTAAGCGTCTGCTGCAGATTAGTATCTTCCGGTAGGCCAGTCAGTAAATCGTTCGTAAGGGTATTAAATTGCTTCAAATATTCGGTGGCAGTACGAAGCGCGTAAACTTTTTTGATGGCTCGGAAATGACTGGCAGTGGTGGCGTGAGCGCCTTCTTGGGCTTTAAAGGCCTTGAGAGCAAACTCGAATTGTTCCGGTAGTGGGCGGTCTAAGAAGGTAGATGTTTGCTCGATAAACTCACTGATTGCAACAATAAAACCATGGCTTTCTAGCCAGGCTATTTCAGCCGGAGTATGAAATACTTCGGCAGCAAATTTGATTTCGTTGAGCACCGAGCGACAATAACGCTCGTGGATTAATTCTTTTTTGCCGGCTGCGTCTCTGGTGGCTTTGATTACTACTTTTTTGCCAGCACTATCAGTGCCAAACAAAATCAGCTTGCGACCACTGGTAGTCGTAACCGCCTGCATCAAAAATCGTTCACCTTGTAAGTGAGGCTGATGGTCGCTTAGTTGATAGCTGTGCTGCTCAAGGAGTGGAGTCACTGCCGACAGCTCATCATTGCAGTAGGTCAACCAGTCTTGGTGCGAGAAGGTGTTCATACTAAATAAGTTTCTAGTGTAGTTAGGTGTTTTTTCCACGAAGTTTCGTGATCAGTGTGGGCAGTGTCAGACAGTTCCCGAAACGGATGGATTTCTGGTCGACTAGTCGGGAGGTTGATAGTAAGTCGTTTGTGGCTACTCATGTTTGCTACTAGCGATACAAGTTTTCGCCACCCGGAGTATTTGATCTTGGTATCACTAGCCATGATGAGTAACTTTTTTTTATAAAATAAACCAACGATAGCAGCGGGCAGTTCGGTTGAAGGGGCATTTTGGATCAGTACGCAGTCAGCTTTTTGGGTTAGTCGCCATAGGGCACGAGTAAATAAAAACATGCGCCACAGGGCGGCAGTCTGTTTTGGTATATATTCTACCGTGACGCCTGAAACAGATTCGGGGAACCGACCGTAGGTTAGTACGGTGACCATATGATTTGCTTGTAGTCTGGTCGCCAATTCTTTCACATAGGGAGCCGGGTCAGCAATGTCCGGCGGGAAGAGAGCGGTCGCAATCAGGATTTTCATGTCCCTACTATAACAAGATTTATAGCTAAGATGTAACAAAAAACCCAGTCTTGTAGTAGTATTTGATACGTATGAGCGTCATTATTCTTGATGGACACCTAAAGTCAGCCTTAGCGGCGGTGCGTTCTTTGCGAGCGCAGCACGTTGAGGTGACGGCTGGGTGTATACGAAACACTGGTATGGCCCTGTGGTCTTCTGGGATGACGGAGCGCTTTGTCTATCCTGACCCGAAAATAAACCAGGCGGCTTTTGTGAAGGCATTGAAACGGGAAGCTAAAGCCTGTGGCACCCTACCAGTGGTACTGGCTTTTTCTGATGCTACTCACCAAACGTTACAACAGTGCCGCGCTGAACTTGAGGGAGTCATTTTATTTAATTGGGCTGATGAAGACGCGTTTTCAATTGCGTTTAATAAAGCGGCTACGTACTCCGAAGCGAAATTACTCGGTGTAGCAGTGATACCGACTTGGTTATTAGAAAACAGCGAAGAAATAAAACGCCGCAGCAGTGAGTTTATGTTTCCTATGGTGGTGAAGCCACGGCAGAGTATTGTTTGGAAGGAGTCGGTCGGAGTGTCGGGCACTGCCGTGTTTGCGCATTCAGTGGAACAGGTGCAGCAACTGTTTCGAGATATACAAACTGCAACTGGAGAGTCGCCGCTATTGCAGCCGCTTATTGTAGGCGAAGAATACGGTGTGGAATTACTTGCTGAGACTGGTCGGGTGGTAGCTCAAACAGTGCATCACCGGTTGCGGTCGATGTCACCAACTGGAGGGGCCTCAGTGTTAAAAGAGACAATACGGGAAGGGACTGAGGTAGAGCTAATGGAGACGGCAGCCAGAAAGTTGGTCCGGGCACTTAATTGGACGGGACCAATTATGGTGGAATTTAAGATTGAGGCCGACACCCGTACGCCACTTTTGATGGAAATAAACGGTCGTTTTTGGGGCTCACTCCCACTCGCGGTTGCAGCTGGAGTCGACTTCCCGTATTTGGCGTACCAGCAACTAACGGGGGACTTAGACGAACCAGCTCTAATTGAAGCCCGCGAAGGAGTAATAACTAGACACTGGCTCGGAGACCTCCGTAATCTATTACGGGTGTTGTTTCTGCGTGATGCGATGCGTCCAGTCTTATATCCTAGCCGTCGTTTGGCGCTGCGAGATTTTTTTACTGTTCCGGCTGGAACACAAAGTGATGTGTGGAGTTGGCGCGATCCGAAGCCATTTTTTATGGAACTGATTGATGTAATAAAAACTAAGTTATGAGTACTTTCCAAGGCCTGCTGCATACCCACTCAACCCACTCATACGATGGAAAGCTGTCACTACCAGAGTTGAAAGCCTTTTTGCTGGAGCGAGATATTTTTTTTGCATGCATGAGTGAGCATACAGATGAAATGACCGCTGCCGGGGCGGCGGCTTTTGTGACCGAGTGCCGAGAGCTTTCAGATGATTCGTTTGTGTTTGTGCCGGGCTTTGAAGTGCCGTATAAAGATGCCCATATTTTGCAATTTGGATCAACTGACTTTTTAGGACAGTTTGCTGATGCGACTATGTTGCGTACCTGGAGTAACGAAGCGGCATTAACAATTTTGGCACATCCTGTTCGAAATAAATTTGCGCTTGATGTAGTGATGGAGGAGGTGATTGATGGGGTAGAGATTTGGAATCAGCAATATGATGGGAAGCTCGTGCCTCGTACTCGCGCTGCCAATTTATTGCGTCAGCTGCGGGTAGCTCAGCCAAGTCTGATTGCAACTGGAGGAGTTGATTTCCATCGAAGTGAACATTTTGGCGCGCCAATCACAACGATGGAGCTTGATACACTTTCAGAAGTGTCAATTTTGGCTGCTTTGACCAGCAGCCAGTTTTCATTTGGAACTGAGGCGTTATTAATTGATCCAGATGCGGATTGGAACCCAAGTATAAAAGAACACCTGCTGAGTAGTATTTCAGTTGGTGTAATTTCTGCGGGGAAGCAAGTTAATAAAATATTGTTTAGCCTTGGTTTTTCGTTGCCAAAAAGTTGGAAAGAAAAAATTCGAAAGGTCTTCTAAACAGTAGCGGTAGCAAGCTCATGCATGTTCTGGCTCTGCATACCGTAAGTTTTTTGTAAGTGCGAGAAATGCTTGAGAATGTCAGTGAGCATTACGAAGTTCTCAGTTTGATTAACGCCAAAGTTGTGGGGGTGCCACCAGAGGTGAAACACTTCGCCGCGCTTGGCAGCGTGAGTCATGCTTGATTTGATTCGCTGCAGTTTTAATTTTTCTAAAAAGGATAATTTTTTACTATATGGGTGCAGCTGTCGGCTGGCAGGAATATTAACCAGACTCCCAACCTTTCGATATATCGAAAGGTTGGATGAGAGATAGGTGTGGTGTCCAGTGAGGTTGAGATAGCGGTCTAGGAAACGGAGCCCTCGTAATAGAATATTTGTCTTATTCGATTCATTCCGCGCTCTGTATATAAAATGATTTTCAGTACCACGAAAGGCGGTGTAGCCCTGTTCGGCACACACCTGGAGAGCTTCTAGGGACCACTGATTGCGGGGGAAGACGATGGAGGTTGCTGGTTCGGCGAATGTTCGAGTGGCTGTGTGTAGCGCGATACAGTCAGAAGCAAACGCGTCGCGTACGTTACCGGCTTGGGCTTCGAGACAGTAATAGTGCGAAAAAGTGTGGCTGGCAAATTCTTGATGTGGAGTCTGACTGATTTGCTGCGCTAACTCTGGTGCAAAATACAGTGCGGGGTCTGCGTTTGAATCTAAGGTAGAGAGGTGTTGGTACGCAGATAGGACAGGGTTGGTGTAAGCGGGTTTGGCTCTGAGCTTATCTGTTGCGTGTCGTAGGGAAGTGAAGTCTGGATAAAGTAGCATACCAACTGTTGCCCAGGTGGCGTGGATATCGTGCTGTTGAAACAGATCCAAGATGCGAGGAATGGCTGTGTGTACACCGCGAATCTGCTCACCGTAGGTGTTGGGAGTGACCTTGTCAAACATCCCCCACATGAGTTCAAAATCAAGGGAAATCACGAGTGTTCCAGGCTTTTTCATATGTCGTAGTATACTGTATTTGTAACAATTCAGTCTGAAAAGAAGTTATGTATACGTATGATCGAAAAAACTGAACGCAAGAAGATAGTAGTAATTGGCGGCGGGTCTGGTATTCATCCAGTGTTGCGCGGACTTAAAAAATATCATGAGACCCATGATGTTACAGCTGTCGTTTCCATGGCGGACTCGGGCGGCTCAAACGCTCGGATTCGAGATGAGTTTGGAATACTCCCATTGAGTGATGTTAATCGAGGTCTGGCAGCTCTGGCGACAGATGTAGATGATCATGAGCAGTTGGTGCGAGAATTATTTTTGTATCGTTTTGAGAAAGGCGAGGGTGTAAAAGGTCATAATTTTGGTAATCTGCTCCTGATTGCGCTTACAGAATTGCTTGGATCAGAAGCGGTTGCCATTAAAGCTGCTTCCCGTATTTTGCGAGTTCGCGGCCAAGTCTTACCAGTAACTGTAGATGATGTACATATTGTTGCAGAGTATGAAGACGGCTTAGTAGTGAAAGGAGAGCATGATATTGATGAGCCTGCTTTAGATCGCTACGGAAAGAGGATTGTAAATTTTTGGGCTGAACCAAAAGGAATGATTACTACAGAGGTTAAGGGAGCGATTGCAGAAGCTGATCTGGTGCTGCTTGGACCAGGAGATATTTATTCAAGTTTACTCGCGAGTTGTGTCATTGGGGGTGTGGCGGAAGCTTTGCAGGACACTACTGCCACATTTGTATTTGCTTCAAACTTAATGACCAGACCAGGTCAGACTGATAATCTCACCCTTAAAGGGCATGTAGATGAGGTGATGAAGTATGTAGGTCGAACCCCTGATGTGGTTTTAGTGAATACGGGAGATGTCGCAGAAGATTTGCTTGAAAAGTATGCTAAAGCGGGGCAACTTCCAGTTATTGATGATAGTGCCGAGCTTGGTATGAAGGTAATTCGTCAAGATTTATTGAGCCGAGAAGTTGTAAAAAAAAGTTCGGCTGATGTGTTGGTTCGTAGTTTAGTTCGAGGCGACGCTGAGAAGACTGCCCGAGTAATTATTGATCTTGTACCGTAAGGGGAAACTGTTGATACAATATATTTATGCAAAAAAAGATCGTCATGGCTGCTGGATTATTTCCTCCTGATATTGGTGGTCCAGCCACCTACGCCGCAATGATTGCGAAAGAATTACCAACTAAAGGTTTTGTGGTTGAGGTTGTGCCGTATGGTGCTGTACGTTCAGTCCCTAAGTTGTTTCGGCATCTGCGGTATACGCAGATACTTTTCCGAGCCACTAAAGACGCTGACGCAGTGTTTGCACTGGATCCAATGAGTGTGGGCTGGCCGGCTTTGCTCGTGTCTCGACTGCGACGTATTCCACTTCTGGTTCGCCTTGGTGGAGACTATGCGTGGGAGCAGGGAGTACAACGTTTTGGCGTGCAGGACACCCTTGATGGATATACCAAAAATCAAGGTCGTGGATATGGCCTGCGGGTGAAAATGTTTTCCTGGCTCCAGTCGTATGTAGTAGCGCGAGCTGCCTTAGTTGTTGTGCCGAGTGAGTATCTGCAGTCAATTGTTGCTACGTGGTCTAAGGTAAAAATAGATCGGATCCAGGTAGTGTATAGCGCTTTGTTTCCTCTAGCAGTAACTGGAACAAAAACTGAATTGCGCAGTCAGCTAGAATACACTAGCCCAACTCTTTTTTCTGCTGGGCGCTTGGTGCCGTGGAAAGGAATGGAGAAGTTGGTAGAAGTATTAGTTGCGGTTCAGCAGGAATTTCCAGAAGCGACACTTGTGATTGCCGGTGATGGCCCCGAGAAAGATAGGATTAATAAATTAGCGAGAGAACATGGGGTGGCCAGCCAGGTGCGGTTAGTTGGGGGGTTAGGTAAAGAGGCGCTGGGGGCTAGTATGACCGCAGCAGATGTGTTTGTGCTTAATACTTCTTATGAAGGACTTTCTCACACACTACTCGAAGCAATGGACCTGGGTGTACCAATTGTCACTACTGAGGTGGGTGGCAATCCTGAGTTAGTACAAGACGGTCTCTCTGGAGCGCTTGTTGCAGTAGATGATGTTGAGATATTTGCAGAACGTATTATTCATATTTATACAGACCAGCGACAACGAGAAAAGTTGATCCAGAACGCGCGTTTGCGCGTGCAAGATTTTTCTAAAGAGAAGTCAGTTGATCGATTAGCAACATTACTCAAGAAATATGTCAGTTAATTTACTTGCCGTGAGCTATGCCAAACGGGTCCTCGATACAGATAGTCGGGAACAAAAACGTATGGAAGAATTTTCTAAAGAAGTAGATCGTCATATCATGGTGGTGTTCACGCGGGAGGCTGAAGGTCGTCCGCGCGAATATCATTCCGGGGCCCTTTCTGTGTACGGAACACACAGCGCTTCGAGTTTGGGGATGTTGATTGATGGGTATAGGTTGACCAAGAAAATCTTAAAAGAAAATTCTGATACTACCTGGGTGGTGAGCAGCCAAGATCCGTTCGAGACTAGTATTGTTGGATATTTTGCGGCTAAAGCAAAGAATGCGGTCCATCATATACAGATTCATGGTGATAATTTTGGTAATGATAATTGGCTGGTCAGTTCACCTCTTAACCGCTTGCGATATGTTTTTGGCTTGTTTGTGTTGCGACGCGCAAGAGGGGTGCGGGTGGTGTCAAATCGGATTAAAAAATCACTGATCCCGCTTGGTGTCACAGGAGATAAAATTGCCGTGCTTCCGGTACAGGTAAAACTAGAGCAGTTTCTGACGGTGGGCAAAAACCGTGCGTATGACGAAGCGCCCGCCATAGTCCGTTTTTTATACGCTGGTCGGTTCTCTCCTGAAAAAAGATTGCCAGAACTTATTGTTGCCTTTGCAGTTTTGTGCCAGGAAAGCCCAGGTTATCAGCTGACATTGTTAGGTGAAGGAAACCAAGAGTCAGAACTAAGGGGTTTGGTGGTAGATAAAGGTATAGAAGAGCGCGTTACTTTTTTACCATGGACTAACGATGTTCCTGCATTGATGGCTACGCATGATGTGTTTGTACTTAACTCCGCCCATGAAGGGTATGCATTAGTACTTTTGGAAGCTATGGCAGCTGGTTTGGCATTGGTAACAACTGATGTTGGTTGTGTGGGAGAGCTTGTACTTTCAGGACAGCATGGGGTAGTTCTTCAGAGTGAGTCAGGCGATGAGCTACAGGAGTCACTCCGGGCAGTCTCTATCAGAGATCAACGTATCAGTTTTCAGCGAGCGGGGTATGCGAAAGCAGGCGAAATTCATCAAGCACAGTCTTTATACGCACATGCGTGGAAAGAGTCGTTCTTGATTGGTTCATAAGTCAGCTATACTAATGTGAATGGCAAAACAAAAAGAGTTCACTACACACATTGAGAGTACATTAAGTGATACTTGGGCAGATCAGTCTGAGGTGGCAAATGCAGTACTTGATCATGTGCTACACGTTGCAGATCCAGGTGTTGCTGAAAATAATGCTAATCAAGTATCAGTCGAAGCTGAAAAGCGAGCTCCGTCTATTTTGACGTTTGATAGCGGACGAGCAAAATCACGAGTACTTTTTATAACGACAAATACCGCTGTGTTAGAAAAGGGCAGTATTGCCGAAAAATACTACCTCGAACAATCATATTGGTTTGATGAAGTGCATGTAATGGTACTTCTTTCTAGTCGCTCGGCCACAGAAGAGACTGAGCGGATATCAACAAATATGTGGACATACAGCGTCCAGGCGGTAGACCATACTGTGGCAGGTGAGGCAGCACTTAGTCGAGCCGAAGAAGATTTGCTGTTTAATGATAGTTTGCGACCAGATATTATCGTGGCAATGGACCCGCTCGTTTCTGGTGTAGCAGCGATGGCAGTAGGTAAAAGATTTGGCAGAGTATGGCAGGTGCAGATAAATAATGCTGTCTTTGGAACTGATCTACAACCTGCAAAGATTTCTTTTTGGGAGAAGCGAGCTATAAAAAACGTAGTACATCAGGCTCCTAGTGTGCGCTACGGTTCTTCAGAGATTGAAATGAGTTTAAAACAAAAGGTGTCGATACAAACGGCAGATCAAAGGGTGCTACCCCAGTATTATAATTTTGATGCATTTAAAAATGGCGTCCCTGCATTTGATCTACACGAACGATATCCAGAATACAAATTAATTATTCTGACGTTTGGAGATCTGACTGCAGACAGCCATCTACATGATGTGTTTGTTTCGTTGCGAAATATTTTATATCAGAACCGAATTGGTTTGGTGGTAGTTGGCAGTGGTCCAGCCAAGAAGCTCTTTACCGAAAAAGCCAGTCTACTTGGGATTGAAAAAAACGTTGTCTTTGTTTCAGAATCCAGTGACCTGACCTCTTATTTCAAGACAGCTGATGTGCTAATTGAAACTGGTCTTGCTAGTACAAGTGATGAAATGACACTTAGAGCCTTAGCAGCACAACTACCGATTGTCGCGTATGAAACGGAATTGCGTTTGGATTTGTTAGAAGATGGTAGGTCAGCACTGTTGTGTCCAGCTGGAGACCCACATTGTTTATCACAGAAAATGGTTAAATTTATTAACAGCCAAGCCCTCCGGGTTCAATTTAAGCGACAATCGAAAACCATTGCAGATACGCGCTTGTATGAAGATAAAGAGGCTTACTATCAAGCTCTCCGGGATAGTATCGAAGTGGCGTTACTACCCGAAGAACAAAAAGACACTATTCAGGAACAGGCAGTGTCACTCAAAATGCCAGTGACTGCAGCTGCTAATTAATCTCATGAAATTACTCATTTGTACTCAAGTTGTAGATCGGAATCACCCTATTCTGGGTTTTTTTCATAGTTGGATCTTCGAATTTTCTAAATATTTCAGCGAAGTACACGTGATCTGTCTAGAGAAAGGCGAGTATGAGTTGCCCGACCATGTACGGATATATTCACTTGGAAAAGAGCGGGGAGCCAGTAAGTTGTCACAGCTTGGAACGTTCTACCGTGTTTTTGCCCAGGTATTTTTTCGCGTGCGCGTTGACTACGTTTTTTTTCACATGGGAGCTATTTATAATCTCCTCGCCGCTCCATTCTTTGTAGTGCGAAAGCTATATACAACAAAGTTTTACTGGTGGAAGACCCATGGGCAGATTAATACTATGGGAAGGCTAGCTCTAATTTTTACTGATCGGGTTTATACTGCGGCAGCTGCGAGCTTTCCAATTCGATCGCAGAAGCGTTTGGTGATTGGGCACGCAATCGATCTCGACCTATTTAGTTTACCCGTTTCGGAAGAAAGAAATGTCGACATCTTGTTCGCAGGACGGTTTTCACGAACAAAGAAGATTGAACAGGTGATTAAAACAATAGCGCTGCTGCAGCAGAGGGAGCAGTCATTACGAGTCGTGCTGGTAGGGGAAGCGACTGATAAAATCTACCATCAAGAAATCATTGACCTCATCAACGCAAATGATTTATCAGACACGATTGAGATCAGACCACCTGTTAATCAGTCAGAGTTGTTGAAGTTATACCAGTCGGCGGTTATTTTCATGAATCCGTCTGAGCATGATGGTTTAGATAAAGTGATCTTAGAAGCAATGGCGTGTGGATGTATTCCAATTACTGGAAATAAAGCTTTTGAAGCTATGTTGCTGCCACACAGATTGTTCGAAGACAAGGGAGATATCAGAGGCTTCGCTGCTCAAGCGCAAAAAATTTTGTCATGGTCTGAAGCGGAGAAATATGCGATGATCAATGCATTACGAGCGTCAGTCGAGCAGAATCATTCTCTCGCTACTTTATATGGACGTATCTTCACACATGATTAATTTTATTGGCATTGGCGCGCAAAAGTCAGGGACCTCATGGATTTACGCCTGCTTGTATGAGCATCCTGAAGTCTGTGCTCCGGTGAAGGAGATTCACTTTTTTAGTCGCCCGCGCTTTAGTGAGGGGAGGCAGTGGTATGAAAATCACTGGCGTAACTGTGATAAGAATTTGAAGTTAGGTGAATTTTCAACCTCGTATGCATACAGTGATGTGGCAGCGGCACGTATCCATACTTTATATCCAGACACGCAGTTACTCTTAGTAGTGCGCAATCCAGTCGAGCGCGCTTATTCACAGTATCGCAATGCCATCAAGGCTGGAGAAATTACCGAAGATGTGACTTTTGCAGCGTATACTGAATCTGAAGTTAGCTGTGTTGAGCAGGGGAAATACATGAATCAGATTGATCGATATCTACAATATTTCTCTCAGGAGCAGCTCCTGGTGCTGGTGTATGAAGACATTGCGCGCGACCCACAGGCCTTTATGAGTAGTATCTATAGACATATTGGAGTGGACGATTCATTTGTTCCGCCGTCACTACAAAGTCGTATCAACATTGCTCGCGCGCCCAAGAACTATCGAATTGATAAAGGGATGCACAGATTAGCAGAGTGGCTGCGTGCCCATGGCCTGGATGCGCTGGTACATAAAGTGAAGCGTTCAGGTCTACCAGATTACATTCGTTCTAAAAATACTAATCACGCGTCACCGACTGAAAAAGCCAAACCAGATACTAGTTTTGTTGCCAGCGTGTTTATTGATGACGTGCGCCAGCTTGGCGAGTATCTAGGCCGGGACATGCTAACTGAATGGAAGCTATGAAACACCTGATTCGAGATGGTTTCATATGGGCCTGTTGCCGCTTCGGTCTTGTGGCGCTGCACCAACGTCAAGCCAAAAAGCCGTTGGTGCGAGTAGTCGCTTTTCATGATGTGGCCGACCTGGCTTGGTTTGAGTCACTCATTGCCACTCTCAGTGATCGGTATCATATTTTGCAACCAGCTGATTTTGTATCGGGTAATTTTAATAATGAAAAAATCAATCTCCTCCTGACCTTTGATGACGGGTATGATTCTTGGGTCACTACTGTGCTACCCGTTTTAGAGCAACATCACTTACGAGGAATCTTTTTTGTCAGTACTCAAATTCTTGAGGTGGCCAATGATGAAGAGGAGGCCACGACATTTGCCCGCAAGCAGTTGCTGCTGTCTCCCAAAAAACTCTTGACCACTGCAGGACTGCATACCCTACATCAATCAGGGCAGGTGATCGGCGCCCATACCCACTCCCATGTCTCTTTAGGTAAGGTTAGTCTGGCAGCTGCTCAAACTGAGGTTACAAAGAACAAAGCAGTGCTAGAACAACAGCTCGGTACCAAAATCAGCCACTTTGCGTACCCATTTGGTACCAGGATTGATTTTTCAGCTGCCACCACTACTTTAGTGCAGGAGCATAATTTCACCCATATATACAGTGCAATTAGTGGTTTTTTGAGCCGCGCAGATAGTGAAATTCCGCGTACGCTAGTAGAGAAAAACCAGCCAATTATGTCAGTCTGTCGCTGGATTGAGGGCGGGTATGATATATTTGCTCGTATTACCGGCTGGTTTAAAAAATAGTCATGGAAATTTCTTCACTCATTCGACCTGGATATAAAGTAGCAGAAGGCCTCATGGTACCGCCAGATCAGGCTGATTCAACTGTCTGGGACACTTTGTCACAGTCCGATTTGCTTGATGCTGCCACATCAGCTGAAAGTGAAGCACATGCTATAGAGAAGGGGATGCCACAAATTGACGAACTTGCAGTAGATGCAAATGACGGCATTGTACTTGATGTTGGTTGCGGGTATGGACGGATTGCTGAACAGCTGCTCCCGCGACGTGATTTTGAAGGCTATATTGGAGTCGATAGCTCGTTGTCGATGCTGCGCTACGCGCGTGATCGAAAAACATCAATAAGTGTAAACACACCAATGCATTTTGTGTACGGTCAGATTGATGATCTCCCATTAGCGGATAACTCGGTCGATACGGTGGTTGTCTCGGCAGTCTTTTTACATAATCACAAATCAGTCACTAAGCGGTCAATTAGTGAGATTTTTAGAGTATTAAAGCCGGGCGGTAAAGTGTTTGTGTATTCGTCATTCCCAAGCCTCCATTCTTTGATGGGCTACCAGGTGGCATTATATTTGTGGTTTATGAAGTTATTTGCTGATGAGTATCGCAATGGCCCGGTACGTTATTTTTCTCGATCTGAGGTTAGTAAGCTTTTCAGTGAATATGGGGAAGTGAATATTCGATCATTTGGTTTTACCATCATCCCGAAACGAATCTTGTTCCTGCCGAGTTTTATAAATCGAGGCTATCGAGTGTATTTCTCAAACCCTCTCAATCACCTCATTCGGAAACTTCTTCCAACTAGTATGGAGTATCTCTTTCCAACTCACCACGATGTCGTGGCTAAAAAATAATCATGAAGATTGCGTATCTAAGTAACAGTCGATTCCCCAGCAATAGAGCGCACAGTACCCAAATTGTGCAAAATTGTAATGCTTTAGCGTCTCTCGGTCATGAGGTGAATTTATTTGTAACTGATCGTAAGACTAATATCTCTGATGCCCCAGAACAGTACTATGGCGCAAAATTTTTATTTTCCACACACCGTATCTCGGTACCAGATATGGCTGCTTGGGGAGACTCATTGCCATCATTTCTTAAGGTGCCCGCTCTAACAGTGCAACGATTAGTTTTTACCCATAAGGCAGTACGAAGTATTGAAACCAAAAATGCAGATGTTATCTATAGTCGCGATGAATGGGTGCTCTGGTTTCTGAGTTTCTTCCTTGGGTATGAAAAGCTGGTATACGAATCACATGAGGCTAAATATTCAAAAGCGGTGCGTAGCTTGGCGCGGCATGGCGTCCCGTTTGTAGTCATTTCTGAAGGTATTAAAGCAGCCTATAGTGAGCGAGGGATTCCTGACAGTCAGATACTGGTGGCTCACGATGGTATCGATGAGTCCTTTATTGATGCTCCCGGCACTAAAGCAGAAGCGCGAGATAGGCTTGGTATCAAGACCGAAAAACCAGTGGTGATGTATTTTGGTGGACTAGAAAAATGGAAAGGGGTCGATACGCTTTGTTTAGCGGCTGAAGGTACAGATAATTTTGAAGTGTTTGTCTGTGGCGGTTCACCGGCACAGGTAAAATTATATAAAGCGACTTACCCTTGGGTAACTTTCCTTGGCTTTACCGCCTACAGAGACTTGCCTCAGTTACAGAAAGCAGCTGATGTCTTGGTTATTCCCAACACTGCAACAAGCGATCTGTCTTCAAAATATACTTCACCTCTAAAGGTGTTTACCTATATGGCATCAGGAGTACCAGTAGTAGCTTCTGATATTCCGAGCATTCGATCGGTGCTGGATGAATCAACTGCAACGTTTGCAGAGCCTGATAATCCAGAAAGCTTTAAGTCAGCGATTGTTCAGTGCTTACAAGGTAGTACTCAGTCACAACTGAAAGCAGACCAAGCTCAAGTAGTGGTTACTAAGTACACTTGGAAGAACCGAGCTCAGTCAATTTGTAACTTTTTAACAATATGAGTAGCGTTCACGTAGCTCAATTAGATGCAATATTGGCGTCCGTCTCTAATTTTTTTGACACTGGAACTGATGTGCAAGGGAAAAATTACTGCCCAAAACATAGAGTTGAACATACTGGAAAGACAGCGTATTCGATTGGGATAGATCAATATCTTTATACGCAGACAGGAGAGAGAAAATATCTAGAGCGTGCTAAAGCTCGGGCCTTACGGATGCCTCAGTTACTCCAGTCATATAATGGAGAATATTTTTTTACATCGGACGGTAGCGAACGATGGAATATGTCTAATCATATTATTGACAGCGGGGCAGTAAGTGACATGTTGGCACTAATGCTAGAGAAGCACGCTGATGAATTTTTAGATAAAGAACAAGCGCTGCTTCATGATGTTTTGACTAAGAATTGTGAAACCTACTTGACTAGGACAGTTCTTGAAAAAGTACACACCAATCAGCGTTTGTGGGGTGCTACTGGTTTGGCATCAGGGTATGCGCTGAATCCCCAAGAGGGGTGGAAAGCAGCTATATCAAAATGTATTGAAATGAGTCTCAATGATATTCAATCTGACGGAAGTATTCCATACGTGACCGACTACAAAAAACATGGACTTGATCCAGCCATTGCAGATACTACTAA
This sequence comes from uncultured Candidatus Saccharibacteria bacterium, assembly GCA_964350735.1. Taxonomy (GTDB): domain Bacteria; phylum Patescibacteriota; class Minisyncoccia; order Phycocordibacterales; family UBA918; genus OLB19. Next base: position 132,765 of record CAYGKO010000003.1, on the reverse strand, counting down.
CTATTATCACTCACGACATATTGCTTTTCTTTGGCATGCAGCAGAGCGCAGTGATCTTATGTGTGAGAATTTGATTGCGCGGCTGAAACCAGCGGTTGATTTTCTGACGGCTTTTTACCAAAAAGATGGAATTAAAAATATTCAACTTGAAACAAAACGTTGGTATTTTATTTCAGACTATGAAATAGCAAGCAATTCATACGATATTTACGCCTTCTTAAAGTTTTATACTTACACCAAGGATAAACGCTATGCAAGATATGCGCTAAAAGCATTAGAGATTTTAAATCAGCATTTAGTGTTAAAACAAGGAGGTATCAGAGATCATCTTGGCGGCCCAGAAAATTTCCAGTGTCCATATTTTTGGAATTCACATTGTGTTTGGCTAACTCGAATCAGTGCTGAGTTGAAACTTCTTCCAGAAGATATCAGTCCCGAAGTACCAGAGGGTATAAATCTCTTTTCCAATGCCGATATTTTAAATGTTACTCGTGATTCGTATGGTTTGATAATCCGCGGCGCCAAGAAGCCTCAGAACCCGCTTTGGGGTCCAAGAATTGGGGGTGGCTCGGTAGTTTATTTTGGAAAGAATGATGAGAATTATAAAAATAAAATTGTCATCACAGAATTAGCTGCAAGTATACCGTTAAATTTTAGTATAAAAAAAATAAAAAGTATTGGAACTTCTCCAGTAGATATATCAAAAAATGATTTCAAGCGATTATTATTTTATATTTTAATTGAGATACGTGGTGGTTATTTATATTCAAGTTTGTATAGATTTTTAATATTGTTGCGTCATGCCTTCAGTCTTCATCATGTCTACTCATCGGCATATTTTTGCGAAAGTTCAATAAAGCAGCATGTCGACAATGCGTATGCCTATAATGGTGGGGTCTCTGAAAAAAGTGGAACGTCTATGGCAGGTGTTAGTGTGAATAGAAATTATAAATGTTTACCTGATTCTATTGAAGTCAGCGAAGTGTTTCGCTCTGACCAAACACAAGGTGTAGTTAGGTATTTTCTTCCAGAATGGACCAAGGATGTTACCATTACATCAAATGGTATCTATACGCACGGGAAAAAGGCCATTACTTTTAAAAAGATAACAGAGTGTTCAATCACGTTTAAGCTGAAATCATAATTATGAATGTTTGGGATAAATTCTTCGAAGAAAAATGTATCGATTTATTTGATAATTCTAAATCAGTCCTTGATATTGGAGAAGGGTTGCGGGCTCGTAAGGAGACTGGAAGTAAGTATGACAGCTCTCGTGCGTGGCTAAAAGAATACATAGAAAAAGTTGATTATACTGTCATGGATCCAGTGCCTGATTACGGGCCTGATATCGTGGGTGATATACACGCGATTCCGCTAACTGATAATAGTGTCGATGCCATTATTTGTTTAGCTGTTTTAGAGCACGTAAAAGATCCGGTCCGAGCGATGGAAGAAATGCATCGGGTGCTGAAGCCTGGTGGACGACTACTCATTTACGTCCCATTTCTATACTATTATCATGCTCACGAAGGATATTATGAAGACTATTGGCGCTTCACAAAAGACACACTCGAGCATTTGGCAAAACCTTTTTCTCGCTTTGACTATGTGCACGTTCGAGACCGTATTGAGATGATTGTACGATTAACGCCCTTGGGGAGATCAGATCTGCTCATTGCGATAGCCAGAAAATTTGACCAATGGATTGATAAAAAACCAAAAGTGCAAGTAGGTGGTTTTTATTATTTCCTGGAAAAATAAAATGCTCTGCAAGGATTTTAAAGAAGTAGAGCGGAGCTGTAATCAGAGATTTGATCTGTGCCTAATTGGTGGTGGATTGATGACATATATATTATTAGAAGAACTAAAAAATACTGATCTGCAGATTTGTATTATTGAAAGTGGAGATAATGAAAAGGCAGAGTCTCTAAAAGAGGTGATCTCAGGATCACTAAAAATTAGAAATCAGTCCCGAGTAAGAGGGTTTGGCGGTTCGACCGCTACTTGGTGGGGATTGTCAGGAATGCTTGATGGGCTTGATATGAACGATGCTGCGTGTAATTTAAAAAAATGGCCGCTCACTATCCATGAACTTCGAGCGTATTTACAACAAGCAGGTTTAAAATACGGCTTTCCTGCGATTGAGTCCTACGAACAGGCGGTCAAGGAGAGCCCAGATATTTTAAGTGCAAATGCAAATCTCAAGGCTGAACTATTCTCAGCGAAGATACCTGTGATGCGGTGTAAAAAAATGTATGACAGCCTTTTTGAAAAGGAGAACTATATATTTATTACCAATGCTGCAGTTAGCAAATTGGAGAGTGATTCAGGTACAGAGATCAGTGCGGCCGAGGTGATCGTTGGAAATGAAAAGATTAGAATCAAGGCGGAAAAATTTGTGCTAGCAGCTGGTGGGATTGAGAATGCTCGTCTACTGCTTAATTCTCCCGTAACAAAACCAGGGTCTGCTGGAAACAAGTGTGATTGTGTTGGAAAATATTTTATGAATCACCCCAAAGGTTTTGCTGGGGAAGTGGTATTAAAATCAGATGTAAGCAAATCATTTGAGGATTTTTTTGTTCAGGAAGACGGCTCTTATAGGTGGTACTTAGGCATAGGTTTGACTGAGTCTTTCAGGAGAGAGCACAGAATGGCGCATCACTACACTCAATTAGTTCCGATGTATCCGTGGACAGGAAACAGCCTGTTTACAAAGTTTATATCGCTCAAAAACTTTTACAAAAAACAAAATTCGGTTTCTAACCAGGAGGACGTATCTCTTGACATTAGCACCAGAAAGAATCATTTTAGTGAATATATTTCTGTATTTTGGCTAGTACTACTCTATGCACAGATGAAATTTTTTAATAAAAAGCCGAAGATTGAGAGATTTAAATTTCGTAATTACTTAGAGGTTGAACCCCGTGCTGAGAATGCTGTTACTCTATCAAAAAAACTAGATTGTAACGGTGTTCCGCTTCCGGTGGTGAGCTATGACCTAAGTCAAAACGAAAAGAACTCGCTTATAAAATTGCATTTAGAAATAAAGAGTATATTCAGTGGTTCAGAGTTTGAGTATGTTGAGCCATCTTATGACCCCTGGACAGTAGTAAGTGATGGAGCCCACCATATGGGGGCTACAAGAATGGGTGAGGATCCCCGTTTTTCTGTAGTTGATGCACATCAGAAAGTGCATGGAATTAGTAATTTGTTTATAGCGGGTACGTCTGTGATGCCAACTGGGGGCAACATCAATCCTACTTTTGTTGCAGCCGGCTTAACTATCCGTCTCGCAGAGCATATCAGGTCGCTATGATATACTTACGCCCAATAAAATCGCATTATGTTTATAAACTGGATCACTAAAAAATTATCACAACCAGACATAGAAAAGTTGTGCAAAGAAGCGGCCACAACACCGGAAGAGCGGGTGTTAATAGTTCATTCTGATGACATGGCGTATGATTTTTACTTTCCAAACCGCACTAAATGCAATGTCGAACAGGTTGATGAAGAGGTTAAGATTATAGCTGAAAAAAATTACGAGCAGATTCCAGTTGACGACTCATCTTATGACGCAATTGTTTGTACTGGATTACTAGAGCATGTTCCAGAACCTCTTAAGACATTAACAGAATTTAATCGGATTATTAAGCCAGGCGGAAAAGTTATCATTTCCGCCAGTTACGCTTTTTCAACACATAATGCCCCTGAGAACTATTTCCATTTTAGTATCTATGGAATGAAATATTTATTAGAACAAGCTGGCTTTGTAGTCGAAGTTTCGCGAGCCTCGTGCCGACCTTTTAGAACTATTGGTATTCTTTTGCAAAGAATTGGGTATCAGACAGATATGTCTCCTTTTGTAAAAGTGCCTCTTTTCCTAGTTGCTAAAATAATGCCAGGATTTGATATTTTTATTAGGCAGGATTACGGAGGTATCAATAGGGATATAAAAATGGATAGTTCACTATACTCAAATGTTCAGGCAGTGGGTGTGAAAAAATAATTCAAAACTTCTATATGTTTATTTTCCTTCATAGGATATTCGATCGAGCACATGTAAAAGTGTCTAGTTTTTGGTATAGCAAACTATTTAATGTGTGTGGTAAGAAATTAAGGGTGAGCGGAAGAATTAAGATTTCCTGCCCTCAAAATATAAAGGTTGGTGATTTTTCAAGTATCAGCGATGGAGCATATCTGAGTGGAAAAGGTGGATTGATTATTGGTTCTCATGTAAACATTTCGAACCATGCCAGCATTAACAGCGCTGGACTGCAGTACGGCGATACCGGGAAAGATCGTGGTCATTTTTCAAAGCCAGTGCACATAGATGATGGTGCATGGATTGGTGCTGGGGCAATTATCTTGGCGGGTGTGATTGTTGGAAAAAATGCTGTAATTGGTGCTGGTGCAGTAGTTACAAAGGATGTTCCCCCAAACACTGTTTCTGTAGGATCTCCTGCGAGGGTGATAAAAAACATATTAGAGTAGTCTGGGTCAGGACTGATCGTGATTAAGGGATAAAGCAGTCTTTTTATTGTTACTGGATGAATTTTAGCTTTTTTTCAGATTTAAATAAACAAAAATAAGCGCTGACATAAAAGTAATTAAACGAGCAATAACTTGAGCCACTATAATTCCGGTTATTCCATAAAAATGCAGTCCGGCCACTATTAGTGCTACTCTAATAAAACTGGCACTGATCTTATGATAATAAAGTTCCCGAGTAGCTAGACGGGCTTCCAGTACTGTATTTGGAAACATTGTAATGCCTAGTATAGATATTGCATATAGCTGTGAAAGTACTACAGCTTCTGGATATTTAGGAAAAAATAAAGGAAGGAGGACTAATGCGGATATTATATATGCTCCTGCTATTACTATAGAAATGGAAAGGCCGGGAAGAATGTGGTTGATGAGGTGCTCTCTGAAAGTAATTTTTTTATATTGGGCCACCCGAGGATGAATGAAGGTGGTAATACTTTTTTGGAAGCTACGTAATATTTCAACTGGAGCAATTGCAACAGCATAGATTGCTGCTTCAGCCGCTCCAATATTTGTGAAGACAAGAAGTTTATCAATGTGGGTAGAGGCGACCGCGATTGAGTTTGCAATACTCATGTGGATACCAAACATGCGGGCTTGCGCGGCCGGAATCATTGTGGTCGTAAATTTTTTATAGGCATATAAAAAAGGCCAGCTATATGCGACAACGTAAGAGATAAAATAACTAGCGACGACCCAGGTTAAGTTTGCTCCACTTAAGGCTGTTACAGCAACAACAGTATAGTGAGAAACATGTCCATATGTGTCAAATATACTCAGTAGTTTGTACGCTCGTCTACCTTGAAGTATTGGTTGGTACATTCGTAGGATTTCGCTGATCGGCATGCCAATGGCAATAATTAACATCAAGATAGTGAGTTGAAAGTTATCATTCAGGGCATAGTATCCAGCCAAGGCAAGTCCAGCTAAGCAGGCCAATAGCGCCCACTGCGTTCGTACCCATATAAGGTAGCGTATCTCACCTCCGTTGCCTGTGCTTGCGACACGTGTCATGGCTGAGATCAAGCCGGATGCTGTCAATATGATTAATAGTGAAGCTATTGCTATTACATACTTATATATACCGTATTCAGTAACAGATAAGGCATTAGTGATGACAATTGTAAAAATAAAACCAACCGCGCTAACTATAAGTTGAGAACTGAATATCCATCCAATTCCTTGGGTAAAAAATCCGTAGTATTTTCTTATTAGAGTCATCATATCTTTGTCACTACTATAACTTAATTAACTCGTAGATAGTTTAATTCTCTGTGTTAAAGTAGTGAACAAAAATATGTTTAATATTCAAGAAAAATTCAAGTCAGTACAAAATATTGAGCGATTTAACCTCAAAGATCGGCAGATTTTTGATTTAGAGATGTTAATGGTGGGAGGGTTTGCACCGCTCGAAGGATTTATGAATCAGGCTGAGTATGAGTCGGTGGTGTCTGATATGCGTTTGACGGACGGGGCTTTGTTTCCGATTCCGGTGGTACTTGATGTACCAGACTCTTTTGTACACCAAGTCGGTGACGAGGTGGTGCTGTGTGATCAGTTTGGTAATCCTCTGGCGGTCATGACTATCGAAAGTCGGTACCAACCTGATAAACAAGTCGAGGTGGAAAAAGTGTACGGTACCAGCGACATGCTGCACCCTGGTGTGCGCTACGTGATGAATCAGATGCATGATACCTACATCGGAGGAAAAATAGAAATGCTGCAGTTGCCGGAACGACATGATTTTAAAGATCACCGGTATACACCGACTGAACTCAAGCAAGTATTTAAAGATAAGGGCTGGGATACGGTGGTAGCCTTTCAAACGCGCAATCCAATGCACCGCGTTCATTTTGAGCTTGTTAAGCGCGCGCACGAATCAGTCGGGGCGCCAGTTTTGGTGCATCCGGTAGTCGGGATGACTAGAGAAGGTGATATCGACTACATCACTCGGGTGCACACGTACCGGGTTGTGTGTGAGAAGTACGGGAAAGACTTTACTCATCTAGCGCTGCTGCCGCTCGCGATGCGGATGGCCGGGCCCCGCGAAGCCCTGTGGCATATGATCGTGCGGAAGAACTACGGCTGCACGCACTTTATTGTGGGGCGTGATCATGCTGGTCCAGGAAAAGATAGTAACGGCGAACCGTTCTATGGGGCCTATGAAGCGCGAGACTTGGCTGAGCAATATGCTGCAGAAGTGGGGATCGTAGTGGTGCCGAGTGCGGAGTTGGCGTATGTGCCGAGCAAGGAATCATATGTGAGCATGGACGAACTGACAGAGGGGGAAGAAACTCAGTCGATCTCAGGGACAGAGTTCAGGCGGCTGTTATTTGCTGGTGAGTCGGTGCCCGAGTGGTTTTCGTTTCCGGAAAGTATTGCAGAATTGATGGTGGGGGTCGCTAAACAAAAGCGGCGCGGGGTGACGGTTTTCTTTACTGGCTTATCCGGGTCGGGGAAATCAACCGTAGCTACTGTATTAGCATCAAAACTACTCGAGATCCAAGATCGGGAAGTCACGTTACTTGATGGTGATGTGATTAGAAATCACCTAACTTCTGAACTTGGGTTCTCCAAAGAGCACCGGGATTTAAATGTGCAGCGGGTTGGGTATGTGGCGAGTGAGATTACTAAGCACGGCGGCATCGCGATCTGTTCGTTGATTGCCCCGTATGCCCAAGCGCGGGATAAAGCGCGTAGTCTTGTCGAAGCGCAGGGAAGCTTTATTGAGGTGCATGTCGCGACGCCGCTCGCTGTCTGTGAAGCGCGGGATGTGAAAGGTTTGTATGAAAAAGCTCGGGCGGGGATTATTCCGCAGTTTACGGGCGTGAGTGATCCCTATGAAGCGCCGATCAGCCCAGAACTGGTAGTTGATGCCTCAACCGGAGACCCGGCTAATCACGCTGAGGCTGTGATTGAGTATTTAGTGCAAGAGAGCTTGATACAAAAACGCTAGTATTTGACCAAATAAGGTTTTGTGTGGTGCGGGCGGAGGCGAAGCCTCCGCCCGCACTTCTCGTTATGCTATAGTTCTCACTATATATTTTATGAAAGATTTCCTTCAAGTAGTAGTCTTTGGTGGTGCGTTTTTAGTATTATTTTTACCAACCGTCGTCTCAGACTCGATGTATTTCCCGTTTATCACTGGGAAAAACTTTTATTTCCGCATTATTGTCGAAATAATTTTCGCTGGCTGGATCATTTTGGCGCTCTTAGATACACAGTATCGGCCTAAATTATCATGGGTGCTGGTTTCCGCTGGGGCCTTGTTGTCCGTCATGCTGTTTGCAAACTTGGGAGGGGAATATGCACTAAAGAGTTTTTGGAGTAACTTCGAACGCATGGATGGGTATGTCACACTCGTGCACTTCTTCTTATACTTTGTAGTATTGGGGAGTATCTTAAGTAATAAGCAGATTGATTTCTTAGGGATGAAGACCACGTCATGGACGGTGTTTTTTACCACCGCTCTATTTGCTGCTGGCTTGGTAGCCTTTTACGCCTTTCAACAGCTCGCTGGACAACAGGTGATCACTCAGGGTGGATGGCGTATTACCGGAACGTTAGGAAACGCTTCGTACATGGCAGTGTATATGCTTTTCAACACATTTATTGCGTTGTGGCTTATTAATGCCGTCAAGACAACCTGGGTCCGTGTCTTACTTGGTCTGATTGCTTTGACGTTCGTTTTCCTCTTAGTGCAGACAGCAACTCGAGGTACGATTGTCGGTCTCGCTGGTGGACTCTTTCTTGGTTCCGCATACATTGCGCTCTTCAATACTCAGTTTCCAGTAGTGCGAAAAATTGCCCTTGGTGGGGTAGTGGTGGTTGCGGTCTTGGTGGGAGCTTTGTTCCAGTTTAAAGATACGGCAGTAGTGCAGAACAATGTAATTCTAGAACGAGCGGCCTCAATTAACTTGGAAGAACTCACGCTCCGAACCCAGATTTGGGGGATGGCGCTCGAAGGAGTGAAAGAGCGACCGATTCTCGGTTGGGGACAGGGTAACTTTAACTACATTTTTAACGAGCACTACATTCCAGAAATTTACTACGCTGAGCTGTGGTACGATCGAGCGCATAATGTATTCATGGATTGGCTGGTGGCAGGAGGAATCCTTGGTCTGATTGCGTATCTCAGCATCTTTGCTGCTGCGACGTACTACATTGTTATTCGGCCACTTATTCGACCAGACGATAGCTTTACAGTAGTAGAACGAGGTCTTTTGCTCGGAATTTTGGCTGGATATTTCACCCACAACTTAGTGGTATTCGATAATATCGTGAGCTTTATTTTCTTTGCTATCCTGTTGGCTTTGATCCACAGTCGAATTGGAGAAAAAGTTGAAAAGTGGCAAAATCTTAAGACAGATGAATCTGTTGTTACTCATGTAGTTGCACCTAGTGTTGCAGTGCTGGCCCTCGTAGTGGTGTACCTAGTGAACGTGCCAGGGATGCAGGCGGCTGGAGATATCATTAAAGCCATCTCTGCCCCGACAATAGAGCAGCGATTGGCTGCATTTGATGAAGCTTTAGATCGCGGATCATTTGCTCGTCAAGAAGTGGTGGAACAGTTAGCACAGCAGGCGATCCGTATTGTAGCTGATCGAAATGTACCAAATGAGCAAAAGCAAGCGTTTGCCGAACGAGCAGAGGTTGAGTTATTGAAACTCGCTAAAGATAAACCCAACGATGCTCGAGTCCATGTTTTTGTTGGGGGCTTCTATCGTAGTCTAGGGCAGTTTGATCAGTCGGCTGAACAAGCAGCGATCGCGCGTTCATTGTCACCAAATAAACCAGCCATTGTGATTGAACAAGGCATTACTGCTTTTCAACGAGGAAGAATCGAAGAGTCGCTCGGATTTATGAAAGAGGCGTATGACTTAGCTCCTGTGAACCCACAGGCCCAAATTTTTTATGCTAGTGTACTCGTCCATGCTGGACAGGCGGAAAAGGTAGATGAGGTAGTGACTGAAAAAAATTGGCTGAATTTTGCGAGAAACAACTTTGCCTTGAGTGCTGCTGAAGCAAAAGGAGAGACCGAGCTTTTACATCGGATGTTTGATGCTCGCATTGAAGCCGATCCAGGAAATGCACAACATTACGCTAGTCAGGCTTTTATCTACTACCGTGATCAGCAGACGGATAAAGCCATAGAAGCCTTGCAGGCTGGGGTTGCTGCTGTACCGAGTTTTGCGGCTACTGGTCAGTGTTACATTGAAAATATTGAAGTTGGAAAAACGCCACAAGAGGGCTGTTAACTTATGGAGCTCAAATACGAGCCAGCAGTGCCGCTCTCAAAACATACTACCTTTAAAATTGGAGGTGCAGCAGAGGAATTTGTTTCTGTTACAACCGAGCTGGAACTAGAGCAGGCTATTACCTATGCAAAATCTAATAAACAGCTTTGGTTTGTTTTAGGTGGTGGTTCTAATGTACTTGCTTCAGATACAGGGTTCCCTGGTTTAGTAATCAAGAATGAAATTAGTGGTATTACGGTAGTTTCAGAAACAGAAGAGACCGTAGTGCTCACAGTCGGAGCCGGGGAAGCGCTCGATGATGTTGTACAGCAGTGCGTTTTGAAGGGGTACTGGGGTCTAGAAAATTTATCCCATATTCCTGGTACAGTCGGAGCTGCTCCGATTCAAAATGTTGGAGCTTACGGTGTTGAGATAGAATCAGTAGTCACAGCAGTACGGGTGTTAAATACTACTACTCTTGAGTTTAGAAATTTTACGGTAGAAGAATGTGCGTTTGCGTACCGTGATTCTTTTTTTAAGACTGATGCTGGACGAAAGTATGTAGTAAGTGCTGTTACATTTACATTGAGCAAAATACCAAAACCTATTTTAGATTACAAAGATCTTTTGCCCTTACAAGAAAAAAATCAGGTCACGCTAGCAGAAGTTCGAGATGCAGTGATCGCAATTCGATCAAAAAAATTTCCTGACTGGAACCAGGTTGGTACTGCAGGATCTTTTTTTAAAAATCCAGTTATTGCAACCAAACACTATCAGAAATTAGTAACAGAATATCCTGATCTACCGGGCTTTGCAGTGACAGCTGACACCATTAAAATTCCGCTTGGTTGGGTTCTAGATAAAGTGTGTGATATTCGTGGCGTGCGCTCTGGGGCAGTGGGTTCTTATGCGGGGCAGGCTTTAGTATTCATAAATTATGGAAGCGCAACAGCAGCGGAGGTAACGCAGTTCGCCGAAAAAATTTCAAAAACTGTTTTTGATAAGACGAAGATTTCTATTGAGTGGGAAGTAACTAGATTATAGAGACAAAAGTTTATCAACAAACTTTTTTATAAAAGTTGTTGCAGTAATTTTTGTACGGGCGATAATGTATGTAAGCAGACAATCTCTTACAGTATTGGTTCTTTGAAAATCGGAGTGCGTCGAGCGGTCGAAAGTTATAAAACCAACCTTTCATTTAAAGTATGCCAGCAAAAAAGAAAGCAGCTCGCAAAGCACCAGCGAAGCGAAAGCCAGCTGCAAAAAAGACAGTACGTAAGGCAGCTAAGAAAACTGTAAAGAAAACAGTTAAAAAGACTGCTCGAAAAACTGTAAAAAAAGCAGCTAAGAAGGCACCAGCGAAGCGAAAGCCAGCCAAGAAAGTAGCAAAAAAAGTTACTAAGAAGGCACCAGCGAAGCGAAAGCCAGCTGCAAAAAAGACAACCGCTCGACGACGTAAATAATTTTCGTTACTTGAGACCAAAAAATACCGCCCTCGGGCGGTATTTTTCGTGCCGATAGGCAGCGAGTGGATTTTGCGGTACACTTAGTCCCATTATGTCAATTTTAGATAGATTCTTCGGTCCATCTTACGAAAAAGAACTGAAAGGAATCCAACCACTGATTACAGAAATTAATAGTTTCGAAGCGGCGATTGAGGCGCTGTCTGATGAAGAACTGGCTGCCAAGTCTACGGCATTTAAACAGCAGATTGCTGATGGGGCGACTTTAGATTCAATTTTACCTGAAGCCTTTGCCTGTGTGCGAGAAGCCGCAAAGCGTACACTAGGACTGCGTCACTATGATGTTCAGTTGGTGGGTGGTGTACTTTTGCATCGGGGTTATATTACTGAAATGCGAACGGGGGAAGGAAAGACGTTGGTAGGAACCTTGCCGGGCTATCTAAACGCTCTTATGGGGACTGGGGTGCATGTAGTAACGGTAAATGATTATCTTGCTCGTCGAGACGCTGTCTGGATGGGTCAGATTTATCAGGCACTTGGACTGTCACTTGGTGTGATTAATACTCAAGCATCATTTTTATATGATGCCGGTCATGAAGAAAAAGATGCGGAGCGAGATGAGACTGGGGCGTATAAAGTAGTCTATGATTTTTTACGACCGTGCGAACGACAAGAGGCGTATGCTGCTGATATTACGTATGGTACCAACAACGAGTTTGGTTTTGATTACTTGCGTGACAATATTGAATTTGATGCCGATAAGATTCGACAGAAGCATCATTCGTTTGCTATCGTCGATGAGATTGACTCAATTTTAATTGATGAGGCTCGAACACCACTCATTATTTCAGCTCCAGCTGCAGATGGCGATAATCTCTACCAAACATTTGCCCGGGTTGCGGAACGTCTCAATCTTGATGAGCATTTTGAAGTGGATGAAAAACTCAAAAGCGCCACTCTTAATGACTCCGGAATCGAAGCGGCTGAAAAGATGCTGGGTATTGATAATATTTATACTGACCGAGGGATCAAGTATGTGCACCATCTTGAGACTGCAGTACGCGCAAAAGCGCTGTACAGTCGTGATAAAGAGTATGTGGTCCGTGATAATGAGATTGTGATCGTCGATGAGTTCACCGGACGGCTACAGGCTGGTCGGCGTTGGTCTGACGGTTTACATCAGGCTGTTGAGGCAAAAGAAGGGGTGGCAATTCAAAAAGAGTCACGCACCTACGCCTCTATTACCTATCAGAACTATTTCCGTATGTACGATAAGTTGGCGGGAATGACGGGTACCGGACTAACTTCGCAAGAAGAGTTCTATACCGTGTATGGGCTTGATGTAGTGCCGGTACCAACCCATAAGGACGTAGCTCGTCTTGATCGCAATGATCTGATCTTTCAAACCACTAAAGGAAAATTTGATGCTATTATCGAAAAGATAAAGTCTGTTAATGCTGCGGGACAACCAATTTTGGTAGGGACAGCAGCAATTGATTCTAACGAAGCTTTGTCAGTAGCACTCACAAAAGCTGGAGTGACACACCAGATGCTTAATGCTAAAAACCACGAACGAGAAGGAGAGATTATTGCTGATGCTGGACGAAAAAACGCTATTACGTTAGCGACTAATATGGCCGGGCGAGGAGTTGATATTAAATTGGGAGGAATGGACGCTACTAAAGAGCAGTCAGAAGAAATTCTAAAGCTTGGAGGTTTGTTTGTACTTGGTACTGAACGGCACGAAGCAAGACGAATCGATAATCAACTGCGGGGACGTTCAGGACGACAGGGTGACCCAGGCGAAACGCAATTTTATGTCTCAATGGAAGATGATCTTATGCGCCGCTTTGGCGGTGATCGGGTAAAGAGCTTAATGAGTACGTTTAAAATCCCTGAAGATCAGCCAATTGAAAACGGAATGATCACTCGACAACTAGAGTCAGCTCAAACTAGAATCGAAGGATTTCATTTTGACGCTCGAAAGCAGGTCTTGGCGTATGATGATGTACTCAATAAGCAACGACAGGTGCTGTATGCGCGACGCCGCAAGCTCCTTATTGGATCAAAAGAAGAAATCGATTCTGTCTTAGAGGAAGTACAACTTGAGGTGCCAGAAAGTGTCTCAGCGATAGAGTCCAAAAAACGCGAGTTGAGCGAAGATGATTGGTATGAAATGATGCGTAAGCTGATTCTCCAGGTGACTGATATCATTTGGGTAGAACATCTGGAAGTGATGAGTTATGCTCGTAATAGTGTCAATTTGCGCGCCTACGGGCAGCGTGATCCGCTTAATGAATATCGCAAGGAGGGGACAAGACTGTTTGCTGAACTGCAAACAACCATTTTGCATCGCATTGCCGAATTGCTTCCAAACGTGCGACCAGAAGCTCTTCAGAAAGAAGAGGAAGCGCTTCGTAAGCAAGCAGCAGCAGCAAAACGAATCGGCGGCTCGCAAACAGCTGGCGCGGTCATCCAGTCTAAACAGCGAGCTGTAGTGAATACACCAGCTCGTAACGATGTTGTTACTATCACCAATGGAACCGAAACTAAAGCATTAAAATACAAAAAAGCCGAACCACTGCTAGCGGCCGGAGATTGGAGTCTGGTTAGTAAATAATTATTTTATTATGCAATACACTGTTGTGCTTGGAACCGCTCGGATTAATAACGTCTCACAAAAGGTGGCGTCTACAATTTATGAGTCACTACAATCAAAATCTGCTGCGGTAGAGCTTGCTAGGGTAGCTGATTGTCTGCAGTATGGGGCAACCGTACCACCGTGGGGGGTGGGAGGAGCTGATAACACTCCTTCGATCTGGAAAGAAATTGTGGAGAAAACAGACGCGTTTATCTTTGTGCTACCAGAATACAACCATAGCTTTCCGGGAGAATGGAAGCTCTTGATGGATTCATTGTATACCGAATACGCCGGGAAGACCGCGTATGTTGTCGGAGTTGGTGGTGGACAATTCGCCGGTGCCCGAGTGATGGAGCATGTCATGCCGGTGTTAGTTAACTTTCAGTTTACAGTCAGTCCAAACCGATTACATGTTGGCCACGTGAGTAAAATATTTAATGAATCAGGTGAAGTTATTGACGAAGAATTCAACAAGCGACTTGAATCTTTTGTCGAAAAGGTAATACTATAGAAATATGATTTATCTTATTTCGAGGATTCTGATCGGGGCTTTCGGCTTACTGCTTGCAGCGTATGTCGTACCAGATATTGTGGTGGACGGTTTGTATATTGCAATTATCGCAGCGGTCATACTCGGTGTGTTGAATATGATCGTTAAGCCAATTTTAGTGATACTGACGCTCCCCGTGACAATCATCACGTTAGGTTTATTTATCTTCGTGATCAATGCAGCGTTGTTTATGTTTGTTGCGTCGTTCATCGAAGGCTTCACGGTAAATGGATTCATTCCCGCGTTACTCGGATCTTTAATTGTGACCGTAGTCAGCACGATCGGAAACAGATTGCTGTAGAAAGTATTGAAATAAATAGACCAACACCAGTAGTGTTTGGTCTTATTTAAAATCTGATTCCACCATTAAAGCGGACACCTCCCTGCAGTCGATATTTTTCTCGTAAGCGAGGTATGTCCCAATTAGTATTGTTCCCGCTATTAAGACAATTGTCGTCACAAGTGATTGTACTGACATTGATGTTGTTGGAATCCATTACTTGCAATGCCGATACGATCCGGCCACCTTGGGGGTCGATTTTAAATTGTGTACCCGGGAGATTAGAGGTAATGGCTAGGTAATCAGTAAGGTCAGTACCGGTGAGAGTGGTGGTGCCAGTAATGGTTATGGTTTCACCGGCGCCAAAGGTAACAGTGCGAGGGCTAGCTGCGGTTGCGGTAAGATTTGCAAAGGTGCTCGTCCCGGTAACAGTTTGATCGCTGGTGCCGTCGAGGGTGAAGGTGCCGTTAGTTTGATTGAAAGTGGAGTTGTTAGTCGATAAGAAATTATCCTCGACAGTAACGGAAGTAGATATATTGTACGTACCACCACCATTGAAAGATAGGTTTTCATAGTTTGTTCCTAAGATGAGAGAGCTGTACGTACCAGATCCAGTGTATTCTATCGTAGAATTTTCACCGATTGACGGGATGGTGACGGTCTCATGCCCAGCAACTTTTAGCGTCGTAACACTCCCATTTAAGCTAATTGAGCTAGCTGTAAAATCGTTTCCTTGCGTATCAACTGAGCCGCTGATACTGACTGAGCCGTTACTAGAAGAGGTGGCAAGAATAATGTCTGAGCCAGCCGAAATAAACATACTGGCACCACCGCCAGGGTTATTTATGGCCACTGGGACAGGGAATGAAGCAGTGGTAGTTATGGTGCCGTCGTCAAAGTTTGAACTACCGTCTGTAGTGAGTATCCAATCAGTGTTACCGATAGTATGTCCGTTATAGTATTCAAACCCTTCCTCGGTCGTAAAATCTGACCCAGCGTATTCAAAATATCCTGTGCCGAGAAATCGAACTCGGTTATCAATTATATTGATGCTGGAGCTAGCAGTGGTTGTGCCGGCAATATCAAATCTACCGATTGATGTCACAGCATTATTGCCAATATGCAGTGCTGCTCCAGACTGGATGATAAGTGCGCCAGCATTGAGATTAATCGAGGACTCAATTCGGGAAACAGTCGCCCCAGTATTAATAGTGAAATCAGGACTAAGGGTTGCTGCGATACCTAGTGTTGCAGGGAATACACCAGAATATGTTAAGGCAGCGTCATCAAAGTTACTATTGCCGTCAAAACGAAAAACTCGAGTGCTTGAACTATTCAGTGTTCCACCACTAAACGTTATGTTCTCCTCTATCGTGTTTACTCCAACGCCAGTTGTAAATGTTCCGTTACTGAGTATGAAGTCACCATCACTGTTAATATCCATCGTCGTAGTGCCCTGTATCCAAGTTCCAGCTGCCTGATCATAGTTCGAAGCACCAATAGTCAGATCAGCAGTCTGGATAATGGTCCCAGTGTAGCCAGCGTTTATATCAACCCCTAATACTGATCCAGCGAAACCATTATCAAGAACTGAATCTGCGCTTGAGGTACCATCAAAGCGTGCAATATCACCAGAGCCTGGGCAGGTATCGCTCGTCCAGTTGTCGCAGTCACTCCAGTCACTGGTAACACCACCGTTGTCCCAGGTGTAGGTGGCGCCAGCAGCTAGTGTGCTAAAAAATAGCACACCAGCAAAAACCATACTTATGATCAGTAAAAGTGCAGTGAAGTGCTGCAGCCGACTTTTTTTCATTAGCGCTATTTTAACAGATTTTTTAGTGGACTATTGCACAAACCTATACATACGCTCTAAATAATGCATAATGGCAGGCATGTTTATAGATGAATTAGAAATATACGCTAAAGCCGGAAACGGTGGGGACGGGGTGGTCCGCTGGCGTCATGAGAAATTTCGACCAAATGCCGGACCTTCTGGGGGAAACGGCGGTCGAGGCGGTGATGTGTACGTACGCGCTGTACGTAATTTAAGCCTACTCTCTAAATATACCGGTAACAATGAATTTATAGCTAAGCCTGGTGAGGCTGGGCGGATTGATAGTCAGTACGGTAAAGGGAGTGATGATTTATATATAGATGTCCCAATGGGGTCATTTGTACATGATTTAGAAAGAGACCGATCCTATGAACTCTTCGAGGAAGGACAAACTGAGAAGATTTTGCATGGAGGACATGGTGGTCTCGGAAATGAATATTTTAAATCTTCAACGAACCAAGCTCCAGAACAGGCAACTAAAGGAAAGATTGGTGAAGAGGGTAATTTCAAAATTGAGTTGTCGCTCGTAGTTGATGTTGGTTTAATTGGGATGCCAAATGCAGGAAAGTCTACTCTCCTCAATACTTTCACGAACGCAAATTCACAAATCGGAGCCTACGAATTTACCACCTTGATGCCACATTTAGGGGACCTCTACGGGTATGTCTTGGCAGATGTTCCAGGACTTATTGAAGGTGCAGCAAGTGGGAAAGGGCTTGGTCATCGATTTTTACGGCATGTCGAACGCACAAAAATGCTTCTGCACCTCGTTTCGTTAGAGCATGAAGACCCAATTAGTGCCTATACTACAATTCGAAATGAGCTAAGTGCTTACAAAAAAGATCTTCAAAGTAAAGAAGAGTGGATTATTTTTACTAAAAAAGACCTTGTTTCTAGCGCTAAAATTGACATAGTTATGAAGAGTATTGACACAGATAAGAATCGTGTGTTTGTAATCTCTGCAGAGACTGGTGAAGGGGTTAAAGAACTACGAGATTCTCTTGTTTCGCATCTACGAGAAGGGTAGTATTACTATTATTTTGTTTAATAAAAGTGCGACAGCGTGTTGTCTGCATTCTATATAGTATGAGTGAGTATAAAACTACAGTAGGAATTGAAGTGCATGCCGAACTAAAGACGGCTAGTAAGATGTTTTGTGGATGTAAAAATGATCCTCATGCCAGTGAAGTGAATGCAAACGTATGTCCAGTTTGTATGGCACACCCTGGGACACTTCCGGCTGTTAATAAAGAGGCGGTCAGGATGGTTTTGACTGTTGGAAAAGCAATTGGCGGAACTTTGGCTGGTTACAGTGAATTTGACCGTAAGAATTATTTTTACCCAGATATTCCGAAGGCGTATCAGATTAGTCAGTATGCATATCCTTTTGTGAAGGGTGGCGAATTGGCAGGAGTACAAATTACCAGAATTCATCTCGAAGAAGATACAGCTCGTAGCCAACATGAAAGTGACAGCAGTTTAGTCGACTTCAATCGAGCTGGAGTGCCTTTAATGGAGCTGGTGACTGAACCGGTGATTCACGAATCAAAGCAGGCAGGGAACTTTGCTCGAGAGCTACAACTCTTGTTAAAAACTCTGGGTGTTTCGGATGCCAATATGGAGCGCGGAGAAATGCGAGTAGAAGCAAATATATCTGTCAGCAAAACTGACACGCTAGGTGACAAAGTTGAAGTAAAAAACCTAAACTCTTTCAAAGCCATGGAAGCTGCTATAGATTACGAGACAGCGCGGCATATCGAAGTTTTAGAAGGTGGAGGTACCATCATTCAGGAAACTCGTGGGTGGGATGAAAATAACTCGACCACGTTTAGCCAACGGATTAAAGAAAGTGCTGAGGAATATCGCTATTTTCCAGATCCTGACATCCCAAAGTTTGACCGAGACACAATCGATGATTTTACTAATTCTAGTTTAGACAAGATAATACCAAAATTAGCCCCAGAATTGCGTAATGAATATACAAATCTCGGAATCAAAGTGGATATAATCGAGGTTATTATTTCTGACTTAAAAGCAAAAGTGTTCTTTGGGGAAGTACTTCTGCGACTAAAATCTAAGGACCACGCTGTTCTTGCAGCAAACTATCTGACAAGCGATATTTTAGGGTCGGATATAGCACCAGTGATTGAAGTAAACGTGCTTGAGAAAGCGAAAAATTTTGCCTCATTAATAGCGTTAGCTGCAGACAAATCTATAAATTCAAGAACGACAAAAGATTTGCTTGCAGAGGTGTTGCTTGAAGATAGTGATCCAGAACAGCTTGTTTCTGAACGTGGCTTAGCGCAAAGCAGTTCGACTGAAGATGTCATGCCTGTTATTGAGCAAGTAATCGCTGAAAATGAGGCTGTAGTTCAAGAATTTAAAGCCGGAAAAGAAGCTTCGCTCAAGTACCTGATTGGACAAGGAATGAAGCTTTCCAGAGGCACCGCGAATCCTGAAGTCCTGAAAAATTTGTTAGAAGAAACTCTGAAGTAGTTGCGCCATTCACATATCTTATTTTGTCATAAACTCCTGTCATGTATAATGGCAGGAGTTTATGGATGTTGTTACTATTAACAAGAAGAATTATAAAAAAGCGACCTTGGTTGCACGAGATTTTGGTTATACAAAAGACTATCTCGGACAATTATGCAGATCCGAGAAAGTTGATGCGCGTCTAGTGGGACGTACTTGGTATGTGAATCCAGACTCAATCACTGAGCATAAGAAAACTAAGCAACGGAGCAACTTAGAGAAGTCGAAGCAGGCGTTGCGTGAATCTTCGTCGCACAAAGTTACTGTGGCGGTACGGCAGTCTGCGAATAAAAACTTTTTTGAACATCTACCCAAGGCTACTAAAATCACAAATTATGAAACAGATGATTCTGATCTGGTTCCTGTGGTTCAAAAGAAAAACCAGCTAGTCCACAGACTTGAGGTCGAACTAGGTGGCGCTGAAAAGCTTGAGGTGACCTCGAAGACTCAGGAGTACGTTATTAGCGCCTCTAAACACCCGCGGATACGCTTTAAAGGGGATGTGCAGGTGGAATCACACGAAGACACTGTGTTTGAGGATGCCGAAGAACCAGTAGTGGTAGAGGCAGAGATTGCAGAGCAGGAATCAGTAGTTACATCCTTATTTTCAAGGAAATTTGCTGTACCCCATACAGTACCGGAGATAGCGGAAGAGGAGAGTGTAGAAAGCATGAGAGATACAGAGCGGTCGGCTGGGGTGGTGCATATACCAATTCATTCTGAAGAATCTCATCAGCCAGTCCAGGGCAGGCTTCTCTTTTTAATGCTCAGCGCAAGCACACTGGTTATTCTTTTGGCTGCAACACTGGCGGCTGGTCTCGAAACAACGCTTGTGGCCACTGCAGACAGTCTAGATGAAAAATACAGCTTCAACATTAACCAACTTTTAGCCCAGATAAACATTGAAAAATAGGGTTATATCGTATAAAAGAGTTTTACATATAATTCCGTTATGTGCAGTATTCTGGAAACGTGTTACAGTCTGTATTACCGCTGACTCCTTATCTCCAATTTCTCCTTAGATATTGTCTAATTGACTAGAAACATGCAGTTAAGTTGCGACCGAATCCTTTCACGAGCTGTGTTTGTGTTTTGCATCGGACTAAGAACCAGGATTTGCTTGCGTCTCTGTTCTCCTGATGGGTTGTTATAAGTTATCTTTTGGTAGTCAGCTACCTTTTTCCTCCGGAGCTTTTTGTCTGAAACCTGCTCTAAATTTAGCAGGATAAATTGTAGTTTTTTTTGTATAAAAGTAGTCCACAACCGACGCACTATTTTAAAGAGAATCGCTATATAATATATAGCAATATCGTATGTTGGACTCTCTTCAAACACAAGCGGAAAATACAGATCGAATGCTCCCGACAAAAGAGGCTGCTAAGCTCGTTGGGTACACAGCTGATTACGTAGGAAGACTTGCTCGGGAAAAGAAAATTCTCGCAGAGCAGCGTGGTCGCCAGTGGTTTGTGGGAGCTGATTCACTCAAGCTCTTCTCGCTTGAGGCTGAAGCAGAGCGTAGACTTCGACAGGAGCAGTTGCGTCAATCTAGAATTGTAGAAAGAGTTGTGGGAAGGCAAAAGCAAATTGTTTTTGAAAAAGTAGCAACCGCTCCCAGTTTGTTCCCGGTGGCTTTGGCCGAAACTGCAGCAGTGTTGGCGTGCATCGCGTTAGCAGCTTCTCTCAGTTGGACAGCAAAATCTGAAGCTTTAGACCTCCAAGCCTTTTCTTTTGGTGCGGTTTCCGTGACGGAAACACTCAGTGAGGCTTTTAATCTATTCGGTTTCTTTTCAGAAGAAGTTGAAATAGTGCAAGCGATTGAACCGAATCAAGATGTAGGTGTTGTGATTGTTGATACTGAGACTGAGTTAGAAAAAGTCAGGGAGGCTTTTTCCGATGAGGTGGTAATTGAAATGAAAAACACTGACACTGGTGTAATTACGCCAGTGTTTCGTGACAATGGCGAAAATCAGCAAGACGACGAGTATTTGTTTCTGATGGTCCCGGTCTCTACTGGTGAACACATGAGTACTGACTCCGATAAGCAAATTGAAAATTAATTATGCGTGCCATTCTGTCACAGCAGAATAAATTCACCTTAGGACTTTTGTTCAGTGCCTTTTTACTTTTTAGTGTGAGTGTGTCAGCTGCCCCTAATGAGCAAATTAACTATCAAGGTAAACTGACTGATAATACTGGGGCTACAGTAGTGGATGGTGAGTATGCAATTGATTTTAGTCTCTATCCAGTCGCAACTGGAGGTGCAGCCGTGTGGACTGAGTCAGCTACGGCAACAGTCAGTAACGGATTGTTCAGTCTCATGCTTGGCAGCAGCACAGCCCTAACGGGAGTAGACTTCAATCAAACCCTGTATCTAGGAGTGAACGTTGAAAGCGATGGAGAGATGACTCCAAGAAAAATTTTAGGCACCGTACCAGCCGCTTTTGAGGCTAGACAGTTTGATGGATTGGCTACGACTTCATTTTTCCGCTCAGATCAAGATGATACAGCTAGTGGCGCATTAAGCTTTACTGGAGAAACTACCTTTGCTACCGCAACACTTGCCATAGCATCAACGACAAATTTGATAGTAAATGGTCAATCGTTCACGAATCTCGCTGGATCTGGCTTGGTTAATACTGACGGAGTACTTAGTGCTACTGTCAGTGAAGATAATTTAAATATTGCAGCGGCACCGTCAAATGGGTTTGTATTGCAAGCGTCATCAACAGCCGTTGGTGGATTTGTCTGGCAAGCCACAAGTTCGCTCGGCTTTGTAGAGAGCGACCCCACAACGCTCGCTGGCGAGGATTACTTGTCTATTTCAGGGCAAGAAATTACTGCAAATGCAATTAATCCAGATAATCTCGCCAGTACTGACTTCGGAGACTTCTCGTGCGATGGTACTAACTGTTCGTTTGATACAGATTCAGTCGCCGATAATGAAATAGACTTCTCGGCTGTTACCCTAGGAGATTTCTTTGATGATGTAGGGTATCTGCAAGATATCACCGGATTAAGCTTTTTGGATTTAGCAGATACACCTGGCGTGTACAACAATAACCGTATTTTTTACCAAACCGGTTCGGATGTAGTAGATTCAGCAAACTTTACTTTCAATGGCACTACGCTTGCAGTGCCTACGCTTGATCTGACCAATGCATTGACGGGAACTGAGGGAGGTACCGGACTATCTTCAGTCACTGCGGGAGAGTTACTAATTGGCGGAGCCGGTAATACCTGGACTCAGGTCGCTACTTCTAGTCTCGGGTTGGGGAATGGAAGCCTCGGTGGTCTGAGTGACGTGACGATTACAGCGGCTGTGAATGGTGACATTCTAGTGTTCAACGGTTCGCAGTTTGTTGACTTGGCGACTAGTTCTCTCGGTCTTGGTGACGGTAGTTTCTTAGGGCTTGGCGACACAATCAGTGCTTTTAATGCCAATCGGATTTTATTTACTGATGCCTCAGGCGTGGTAGATTCAGCAGATTTTGCCTTTAATGACTCGACTGACACCTTAACTATCGGAGGGCTAAGTCTTGCGGATGGTCTGGTGGTATTTACTGGAGCGGCTACAACCACAGTGGTTAATAATAATCCAAACGCCTTCACCATCGCGACCAGCTCGACCGCGCGCCCACTTTTCCGGGTCGACACAACAGTTGGAGCGGAGTCGGTGAACATCGGAGCCGGGTCAGGTGATGTATTCTTTGGTGAAGTGGGGCAGGCGACCAACCTCATCTTTGAAGAATCATCAACGATTTCTGGGCAAGGGACCAATGTGATCACCCTTGGTGTGGCGGGTGACACGTTCAATGTGGCTCCAGGAGTAGCTTTCAATATCGGCACTACTACAGCAGATGGCTTACTTACCGTTTCAAGTTCAACCAGTCGAACGATTGCTACGCTGGCACAGTATGGTGCAGGTAACATCATGAGTGCTTTTGATGGTGCGACTGAGGTGTTCACCATTCTTGATGGTGGTAATGTTGGCATTGGTTCATCTACCCCAAGTCGCACCCTCTCCGTAGCTGGCGACGCTATCATTACCGGTGCTCTCTACGACTCTACCAACACGGCTGGCACGAACGGCCAAGTGCTACTCAGCACTGGATCAGGGCAAGCGTGGACCGCCACCTCATCCCTTGGCCTCGGCACCGTCACCTCAGTCGATTTCTCTGTCCCAACTGGCCTGGCTATTAGCGGCAACCCAATCACATCAGCCGGCACCCTCGCCCTCACCTACGACACCGGCTACGCCGCCGTCCTCACTGCTTCAACCACAAATTGGAACAACTTCTACGACACTCCAAGTACCGTGATCACTGACGGTGACGCCCTGACCTGGACCGGCAATACCCTCGATGTGAATGACGTTACCGCCGCTATGCTTGCGAGCGCTGACTTCGGTGACTTCTCTTGCAATGGCACTACCTGTGCATTTGATACTGCAACCGTCGCGTCTTCCACTCTCAACGCTCCAAACTGGACTGATAACTACGTCCTCCAAGCTTCTTCAACCGCAGCTGGTGGCTTTGCTTGGGTGGCGACTTCTACACTTGGCTTTGGCGGGGGAGGAAGTTCACTTACTGTTGGTACTGACAACCAGATTCCGTTTACCAATGCTGGTGGAGACGACTTTGATTACTTGGCCGGCTTCACCTTCGACGGCACCACCTTCACTGCTCCAACCACCACCCTCTCTGGCCTCCTCACCATGAGCGGGTCAGTTGCCAACATCGCCCTTGGTTCAAACTTCCTTTCTGGCGATGGAGATGATGAGGGGATTTATGTTGATGGCAGTGGGAATGTGGGGATTGGGACGAGTACACAAATCGGCACTGCTCTATTATCAATTGAGGGCGATATTTCATTAGAAAATAACTTTATTAGCCATACAGCTGATGCTGTGTCAGGCTTACATTTTGTCAATAACAACGGTTACCTCGAGTATACTGCCAACAGCGGTAGCGCTGTTGTGTTTGAAATTGACAACACAAACACATCCGCTACTTCAGAACGGGTGTTGCGTTTTGGTAACGCGGGTAACAACCTGGGTGGCATTAGTATGATCCGTGGTGATGGCAATAACACGGATATGACGTTTGATATCCGCAGTGGTGGCGTACTTACCGAAGCTCTCCGGATTGATAGCACTGGCAACGTCGGCATCGGCACCACTTCACCAGCGTCACTGCTTGATGTCTGGGGCGATGCACGGTTTGGCACCTCAAGCTCGCCGACACTCTTCGTAGATGCTTCGGCTAATCAAGTAGTAATCGGCAGCACTACTCCGCAGAGTAATACAGCACTGTATATTCCTCAATCAGCTGACGATCGCGGTATCTTTTTGCGCGGGTTCGACGATCGAGATGATCGAACCGGCTCGGTTGCAATGACCGCTAATGGGTATTTGGATCTTAACGCGTCTACGCTTGGTCAGTTATCGGGAGGAGGATCAGCTGTTGCTAATTGGTCTGGTACATTTTTCCGCCTGGATGATAGCGCTGAATTAAGTCTTGGACTCAATCAAGATTACTCAATCGGGTATACCAATAGTGATGATACGTTTAGGTTGGTAGATGGTAATGATATTGATAGCGCAGCGAATGTGCGCCTGCTCCTCGACGCCAACGGTAACTTCTCAATCGGCACCACCTCTACCAGCTCTCGCCTAGCGATCCAGACTTCAGGCACCACCGACATCCTCAACCTCTTCGAAACCGGCGGGACGGAAGTGTTTACAGTGCTTGAGAATGGAAATGTGGGGATTGGGGAGGCTGCTCCATCATTTGCACTGCAAGTTGATAGCGGCGATATTCGAGTAGAGCGACAGACTGGCACTATCGGTTTCCATGGTGGTGGTTTCGCCCGTGCTGGCATTTCTTCTAACTCAAGTAATGATCTAATTTTTGAAACTAACGTCGGAGCAGAACGAGCCCGCTTTACAAATTCAAATGGATTCTTTGGCATTGGTGACACCTCACCAGACGCACATCTTGAAGTCAGTGCAAATGGCTCAACTGGTGGATCGGTCTTTTTGCTGAGTTCAGCTGATGATAATGACGGTGATCTTCTAACTGTTCTTGAGGACGGGAACATAGGCTTTGGTACTTCAACTGACCTTAATGCTCGCCTTTCAATCCAATCAACTTCCACCACCGACATCCTTAACCTCTTCGAAACTGGTGGGACGGAAGTCTTTACAGTGTTGGAGAACGGGAATGTGGGGATTGGTACGAGCACACCATTAAATCGATTTATGGTCGTTGATCCTGACGATCAGATTGCAGCGACTTTTTGGGGTAATAATGGTAGTTATATCGATGTAGCAAGGTCCAGCGGGGCAACGCTGCGGCTTGGAGTGACTTCTGCTAATTTAGGATATGTTGGCACACAATCTAATGATCCATTTTCGTTTCGTGTTAATGATGTTGAAGTTGGTCGATTCACAACTGCCGGCAACTTCGGCATCGGCGACACATCACCAGCCTACCTCCTCACCGTTGGAGACGGTGATCTCTTCGGCGTGAATTCCTCAGGTCTCATCGCTACTGAGTCAGTCGCCTCTTCATCACTCGCCATCAGCAACTGGACTAACGGCTACGTCATGCAAGCTTCGAGTACGGCTGCCGGTGGCTTTGATTGGGTAGCGACTTCTACACTTGGCTTTGGTGGGGGAGGAAGTTCAGTAACCTTCGGTACTGACAACCAAATTCCGTTTGTTAATGCCGGCGGCACTGACTACGATTACTCTGACCTCTTCACTTTCGACGGCACCACCTTCACGGCACCAACTACCACGCTCTCTGGCCTTCTTAGTATGAGCGGCTCAGTCGCCAACATCGCCCTTGGTTCAAACTTCCTCTCCGGTGACGGGGACGACGAAGGAATTTTTGTGGATGGAAGTGGTAACATCGGCATCGGCACCACTTCACCACAACAAAAACTTCATCTTACCGGTGGCAATATTGCAATTGATCGAGGTGCAGGTTTTGGGGTGGAGTATTTGGGTACCTATTATAACTTGCTCTTACTTGGTACTGATAACCGAAGTACGTTTAGAGGTGTTGGTACCAACGACTTTTTAGCTATTACTGCTGCAGGAGCTTTCAATTTTATTGAAGGCGGTGATACGCACATGACCATTGATATCAACGGCAACGTTGGCATCGGCACCACTTCACCAGCGTCACTGCTTGATGTGTGGGGAGATATGCGTGTAGGTACTTCAGCCGTACCGACTCTTTTTGCTGATGTGTCGACTGATCGGGTAGGGATTGGCACTACTTCACCAGCTGCAAAGCTTGATGTCTGGGGGGGTGATGGGGGCGACTCAGTGTTAGCGGTACATAGCAGTGAGTCCGCCTCAGACTTATTTCAAGCTTTCTCACTGCTAAATAGCACGCCAAACACCCAAGTCATGGGTATTGGTGTAGGTGACTCTTCGTTAGATAGGGTTGAGATAGATTATTATCTTGATCAGGTGTACTCTCGAAGCCCAGAACACGTATTCCTCTACAATGAGGATCTAAGCGGGAACCGAGACGCCTTCACCTTTACCAACTCGGCTATTCAACATGAACTGAACTCATCTAATGGTCAGCAGTCGGTAGTTGAGGTACTTGGTCAATATACTCAATCAGGTACAGCTGCTATGGATGCGCTCTTGGTCAACCCCACCATTAACTCCACTGGAGACGGCAGTACTGCATCTGGTAACAACCTGCTTCGCTTAGCAAATACTGGCGTCGATCGATTTGTTGTGGATATTGACGGCAATGTCGGCATCGGCACATCAACCAACCTGAGCGCTCTACTCTCAATCCAGTCAACCTCAACCACCGACATCCTCAACCTCTTCGAAACCGGCGGGACGGAAGTGTTCACGGTGTTGGAGAATGGGAATGTGGGGATTGGGACGACGACTCCCGATTCGAAGCTGACTATCTACAACGGTGACCAAAACTTTGTCCAAGGCGCTCCAGTTGAGTTGGGCAATAGTGGTAATATCGGTGCGGATCCAGCGGAGATGTTGATTAATGGTGATTATCTCTATGTGGACAAACAAGCGACTGATCTGGAGGTATATGACATCTCGCAGCCAGGGGTATTTACCTTAGTAGCTAGCACATCGATAAGTGGTTTTGGAAATATTAGCGATATGGTATTGGTGGGTAATCATCTTTATACTATTCATAGCGGTCTGGACCGATTAGCGGTCTTTGATGTGAGCAACCCGCCCTCACTTACCTTTGTTGCTTCAACCACTGAAGATGCCGATTCATCACTCGAGATGAACGGTGCAAGTAATATGGCTGTGGTAGGTAATTATCTCTACGTAATCGCTGGTATTGATGACGGTATCCAAGTGTTTGATATCTCTGACCCGACCACCTTTACACCGGTCTTGAGTTATAACAACGATGGCTTCTTAAATGGAGTTGCTGAGATTCAATCACAAGGAAACTACCTTTACGTAAACAGTAACGCTTCCCCAGCAGCCTTTAGTATTTATGACGCCTCTGACCCCACAACCTTAGTACGTACTGGCGGTATTCTCAGCAATGCCTCCAACACCCTTAGTACTACCGAAGATATTGAAGTAGCTGGGGATACGTTGTACTTAGCAGCTGGCGATAATATCGTCACCATTGATGTGTCGGATAAGTCAAACCCGACTGAGGTAAGCATATATGAAGATACAGCTGATACTTCTTTCCAAGATATTAAGAAGATTGAAGCTCTGGGTAACTACCTCTTCGTAGTAGCTCAAGGGGTAGAGAATGATTTGGCGGTGATTGATGTGTCGAGCTCTACTAATCCGATAGAAGTAGCTGCGGTTGCCGCGGGGAACAACCCAGCTGACTTAATTATGCATACTGATGGATCACTCTACGTAAGTGCTGCAAGTTCACACGTTCTTTATGAGTACGATGTGTCCGGGGTAACAGCCCCAACAGCGGACTTTGGTAATCTCTATGCCAATCGTAGTTATTTTGAAAATGTCACAATCCAAGACGGACTCTATGTAGAATCAGATGCACAATTGCTAGCCAACGTGTACGCGGGCGGTAAATTAGTAGTGCGGGGTAATGCCTCTACTACCGACACCAGCTCTACTCACGCTGGGCTGTCAGTTCTGAATGACGGCTTGGCAATTGGTACCACTAGTAACGCCTACGGTCTCAACGTCCTTACCTCTGGCACCAGCGGCTTCTTCGGTATTGGCAATACCGTCGCTGGCGAGTACTTCTCAGTTGATACTAGCGGAAACACCCAGCTCGGCACCACCACCACCTCCAACGCTCGCCTCACCGTGCAATCAGAAAGCGACACCGACATCCTCAACCTCTTCGAAACCGGCGGGGCGGAGGTGTTTACTGTGCTTGAAAATGGGAATGTGGGGATTGGGTCAAGTACTCCATCAAGCGCACTGTCAGTAGTGGGGGACGCTGGTATTACGGGAACATTCAATGTGGGTAATCCATGGACATTTGATGCGGCATCTGGATTACAAACCGGTGATGCGGTTGCAACGTTCCAGCGCGAGGTTGATGGAATCGGTGGAATAGCGATGCGTAACTCTTCTGATACTACTAATGCTGAATTTAGATTCCAAGTTGAAAGTAGTGACGGGGGATATATGGCATTTACTCAACCAGGTACCAACAGAACAACTGGCGGGAACCTGTTTGGTCAAGTGCGAAATACGCAATCGTCTATCTTCACCAATGGCGCTGATAGAGATCTCACTTTGGGAACAGTTGATGCTGGTGATGTGATTTTAGGGACAAATAACACCCGTCGGCTGACTATCGATGATACGACGGGTGCGATTTCAGTTGGAGCCACTGCACCAAATAGTGCCTCTCTATTTCAAGTAATTAATGGTTCAGATAATGATCTAGTGTCTAGCGTGTACGGAGCCGACCTCACGACGGAATATCTGGGCTTTGGTGTTAATAACGGTAACGGAATTATCACTGCTGGCTTTAGTGGGTCGGGGGATACTGGCTTAGTGTTCCGTACTTCAGATACAGCTGAGGTGGAGCGGATGCGGATTACTGCAGAAGGAAATATTGCTATGGGTACATCAACTGCACTGAGTGCACTTCTCTCAATCCAGTCAACCTCAACAAACGACATCCTCAACCTCTTCGAAACCGGCGGTACGGAAGTCTTCACGGTGTTGGAGAATGGGAATGTGGGGATTGGTAGCTCAACGCCAGATTCACTCCTTTCTATATATGGTACAGGCTTCTCTGGCGGCAACACCTTCGGAATTGATCAATTCTTGCAAACTGCAAACAGTGTAGAAGATGCGGTTCAGTTTGGTAATCAATTCTACTTGCAAGCATCAAATACTGCGACGACCACGATCGTAGGGAATGTCATGCGGATTGAAGACAGTACGTCGTTTGGCAATACTGTCCGAGGACTTGAGGTACAGGCTGACCGGGGCGTAAACACTCTCGGTGAGAACACTGCGCTCTCTGGCTTCGCCCGCACCTTCGGTGTTCGTGGTACGACCCGCGGTGACGCTGGTGGCGACTTTGAACCAGCCGGAGGATTCTTCGAAAGTGAAGGTACTACCCAAGGAAATGCACTCCGCGCCTACTCTGGTAGCGTGACTACCTCAGCACTGCTTTCGCTCTTCCAAGACACTTCAGACTTTATCGGTACTGGGCTTTTGATGAACTTCGGTAATGCTGGTGGATCTTTTAGTTCGACAACTGCGTCCAACTTTATTCGTTTGCAAAACGCAGGTACAACACTCTTTAACGTGAATGCTTCCGGGACAATAACTATTGGTGAAATCGGCGGCACAACTAACTTAGCAAGCTTACAAATTGGCTTTGGTGGGATTTGTGTTGACGATGATGGTTCGTGTACTGCCACAACCTCTGGTCGTATTACAGCAGTCGAATACAGTACTGCCAACTCTGACCTGGCCGAGCAGTACTTCTCTAGCGAAGAACTTCTGCCAGGTGAAATTGTGTACTTGAAGGGCGGGCTGTCGATTGGTCGAGCGACTGCTGACGACAAAGATTTAATTCTGGGAGTAGTGTCTACGAAGCCGGGTCTGACTTTGGGAGCCAACGACATCCCAACAACGCCAGGTGAAACCGGCTACCCGATTGCTCTTACCGGGCGTGTGCCGATTAAGTTGTCGAACGAAAATGGTCCAATCAAGAAAGGTGATGCTTTGATGCAGTCATCAATCCCAGGAGTGGCGATGAAGGCCAGCTCAACTGGGCTAGTGGTCGGAATTGCATTAGAGGACTTTGATGAGACGCGCGCCTACTCAGATACGTATGTCAGTCAATACGGTGAAAATATCATTGTCCCTGAGTATGTGCCAGTCACGGAAGTGACTGATCCGCGCATCAATGATGGTTGTTACTTTGGTGGCGGTGGAGTGGCCGGTGACGAACCATGTATCCCTCTGATTGCTACCACAACGAGCGGCACAGTCGATGAAGCAAATCGGTTAGCTCTCAAAAGAGCAAAAGAACGCGCTCTTCGAGCTTTGGCTCGTGAGAATAGTGACAACTTAGTCACTCCGGCGGGGCAGGCAGTAAACGTTGGTCAGATCACAATGTTTGTTGACTTACGACACCGTTACTTCGATGACGCTGCGGTTACTGCTTTGAGTGCGCTCATGAACGGCACTTCAACCGTCATTGGACTAGACGGTGAGCGCGAGGAAGTGGCAGTAAGTCTAATGGATCGGATGGTCGATCTGGTTAGTCGATTCTACGACGGGGTGCTGACGTTGGTTGGTATTAAGGCTGAGACGGTTACGACCGATGAGCTTTGTATCGGTGGCACCTGTGTCAACGAAGCCCAGTTAATTCAGCTCTTGAATAATCAAGTGCTAACTGACTCAGTTGAGCCAACACCGGTGGCTGAGGATCCAGTAGAAAACGAAGACCCAGCTGGCCAAGGTGGCGGTGGAAATGACGGAGAGGAAGATACAGCGACAACTACTGGTGGTGACAACGTAGGCACTAGTACCGAACCAGTAGCAACGACTACTGACCCACTTCCAGACCAAGAGCCAGTCGCTACTAGCACTGATCCCATCATTGAAGACGAAACAAGTTCCTCGACTGAAACAATTACAGAAGAAGAGGAAGTAGCAACAACTGAAGAGCCTATAGAATCAACCGAACCAGAACCAGAACCAGAACCAGAACCAGAACCAGAGGAAGACACCGAACCAGAACCAGAACCAGAGGAAGACACCGAACCAGCAACGTAGAAATCAATATGAACACACATCAATCAAAACCACGTACATATATAAGTACAATGCAGACTAAACTGAGTGGTTTGTTGGTGTTGTTGGGAGCGCTCGCTCTGCTTACATTCTTCACGCCTCAGTCTGCAGAAGCCGCTACATCAACTTGGAATGGTACCAGCTGGACCTTGTACGACACTGTCACTATCGATGCTGCCAATATCGACGACGACCTGGCAGACTTCCCGGTCTATATCAACCTGGCTGATCTTTCGTCAACCTTCTGGAGTACGGTCAGTGATGGAGGGGGAGATATTCGCGTGACTACGAACGATGGTTCACCAGTCGAGTTGGCGCGTGAAGTGGTGTCTGCTTCTACCACCTTAGAAACTGGAGAGTTGCACTTCAAGGCAAATAGTATTTCTTCGACGACTGATACGGTGTTTCGAATCTACTACAACAGCTCAACTACGGCAGCGTACGCAACCGACGATACCTACGGAGCGGAGAATGTCTGGACGAACAGCTACTATAGTGTCTACCATTTGCAAGAAGATCCTTCTGGAGCCACGGTGTATGACTCAACGAGTAATGATTACGACCTAGCTACTATTGGATCGTTTGTGTCAGGGGACTCAGTCACTGGACGCCTAGCAGGCGGTCAGGCGATTCAGTTCGACGGTAATGATGAGCTATTAACCGATACAGATAATGTCTGGAGCAACAGCAATAATACTGTCACTGTACAATTTTGGAATAACGTTGCAGCTGCAGCTGCGGCTGAGACTTTTCACATTGCGGCAGGTTGGGCAGTTGGTGGTGGGAATGAACGTCTTGTGATATCAGCGCCCTGGGCGGATATTGTTTATTGGGATTTTGGTACCTGCTGTACTACACCAGGTCGTATATCTACTAGTTACACAGCCTATGATGATAAATGGACAATGGTGCACGTGACCTCAGGGACAGGCAAAGGCATTTATCTTGATGGTGTGAGTGCAACAAGTAGTATCTCGACTGACAATCCTAATGTTGACCTGACTGGTTTTTATTTAGGAGGAGACGCGGGTGCTAACTATCACGAAGGTTCAATAGACGAATTTCGGGTTAGTACCGTTGAACGTTCAGCTGCTTGGATTTCAGCTGAACATCTCAATCAAGCTACTACCACCGACTTCTACAACACTGCACAAGCTGCTCCGATTACTTTTTCAGGTACGCTGTACCAAGCTGATAGAAGTACGGTTGTTGCAACTAGTTCGGTAATTAAAGTAGCGGCTGGTAATCCAGTCCAGGTCTATACCGGTTCATCAGCTCAGACTACCGGTCTGTGGGAGGTGGCGATTACGCAAGGTCATACCATAGATGACGGATCAGGCGTGGTGGTTTGGGTGGATGGTGATAGTAGTATTCAAGGATCGCTGGTAACTGTTGCTAATTCTTCTTCGACCGATATCACAACGCTTGATCTATATCAAGATCACGTTATTTCGCGTCATGAAGCCGGTATTTCTTCGACTACTATTGCAGACTTCGCCGTATACGATGCATCAGATGATGGCGACATCATGTATCTAGCGTCAGCGGCAGCTGAGACACTTACGGTTCAGGGTGGAAAAGAGCTGTACGTGTGGCCAGGTAGTACCCTTAATGGAGGTACTGCGATTACTACAATTTCTGGTGCAACACTGCCGGGGTCAATTACAATTCCAAGCGGAGCAACCTTTGAAGCTCCAGCTACGCTTACATTGGCGGGGAGTCTGACAAACGACGGGACCTATGACAGTACAGAGTCGACGCTGGACATTCAGTCTGGACAGTCGGTGTCTTTCAAAAATGCAGTGACTACTTCAGCGGCTAACTCTAGCTTCTGGGGAATGTCCATTGTGGACTCAGGGACCAAGGTAGCATTCACTGACGTCACTAATGATGTGATCGAAATGTATAATTTGTCTACTGCGTACGATTTGTCCACCGCTGGTCTGGCTTCCCGGTATGATGTGAGCGGAGAAGACGGCTTTGCCTTTGGAGTGAAGTTTAATACTTCAGGTACCCAGATGTTTGTTTTGGGCGGTGGAAATAATACGCTCTATGCCTATGATCTCAGTACGGCCTTTGATGTTTCAACGGCGAGTGCCACTGATACTCATATTTTCTCACAAGTAACTACCGCGATTAGTTTCTCATTTAATAGTGCGGGCACTAAGTTGTTTGTTGGTGACGAAAGCGCCGATGATGTCAGTGAATTTACGTTATCAGCGTGGGACATTACCTCCCTCAGTTATGTTGATGCGTTCAGTGTGAGTACTGAAACCGACAGTCCGTATGCACTAACATTCAGTCCGACCGGTGATGAGATGTTTGTTACTGACGGCGGGGATTCAAATGGGGAAGTCTATCAGTATGATCTGGGCACTGCCTTTGATGTTTCCACGGCAGTATTTGGAGGTACACTCAATACCTCAGGAGATTTGGGTGCTAATACGATTACAGGAGTGGATTTTGATGGTGATGGAGATCGGTTGTTCCTAACCGCTGCTTTCGCAGGATATTTTGAGTATTCTCTTGATGCGCCGTATAGTTTTGGGGGAGTATTATTTCAGGATACCACCTATCCAAGTGATAGTGCGACGCCATTTGCGATTCGCTTCAATAATGATGGAAGTAAGGCGTATGTAGTTGATGATAATGAGGATGATGTAGATGAATATGCGCTTAGTGTTGACTATGACCTCTCCACTTTAAGCTACACCGACAGTTTCGATGTAAGTACTGAGGGAATATCACCAGTTGCTATCGTATTTAATGCGACTGGAAGCAAAATGTTTATCAGTGACTCTGGAACTGGGGATGTATATGAGTACGAGCTCAGTACGGACTGGGATGTATCGACCGCTAGTGCTACCGACTCTTTTGCAGGCGGCGGATTTGGACTTGAATTCAATGATGATGGATCGATACTGTACCAAGCAAACGGATCTGGTGCTATCTATGAATATGGCCTCTCCCCAAAGTACGCTCTATCAGGGGCCTCTTTTGACGCTTCGCACTCAATCTTTGTAGACACGTTAACTATTAAATTTAACGACGATGGTACTAAAATGTTTGTCGGTGATTACACCGGCAACACGCTTACAGTGTACGATCTCAGCTCAGCCTATGATCCTGGTTCAATTGGCACAAGCATCACGCTCTCATTTACTGAAGTGACAGATCTCTACGACATTACCTTTAATGCCAGTGGCAGTAAGGCATATGTGACCGATCCTTCCACGGGGGGAATTTATGAATATGCACTTGATCCAGTTTTCTCTTTTGGGGGAGCTGCTAATGTGTCGACAGACTCGTTGGTAAAAACTGATTCAGTACCGGAGGCGGTCACCTTTAATGACGATGGAACAAAATTGTACAGTGTGTATCGACTTTCTGGCATGGTGGGGCAATTTGATGTCAGTACACCGTACGATCTTACAACTGCTGAGTATGAGAAAGGGTTTTCTATTAAAAGCTTCGATACTGCGCCGAAAGATGTGCAGTTCAATGCTACCGGTAGTCGAATGTACATACTGGGAGATACAGGGAATGACATTAATGAATTTTCACTTAGTATCCCGTGGGATATTTCGAGCGCTACTCAGGTAGATACTGAGCCGATTGGTTCACAAGAGACGTCACCGGCAGCTATGGCACTTAGCGCTACAGGCGACAAAATGTTTGTAGTCGGGACGGCTGGAATGGATGTAAATGAATACACACTCAGTCCGGCATGGGATGTGTCGACCGCCTCGTTTGTAGATAGTTTTGATGTATCGAGTGAAGACACGCAACCGTCGGGAATTGTTTTTAACACCGCCGGAACCAAGATGTTTATTTTAGGTGACCAAACTGATTCAGTATTTGAATACACACTGTCGGCGGGGTTTGATGTATCAACCGCATCATACGATGGTCGCCAATATGATTTGTCTGATATTGAAACCTTGCCATCAGGAATAGACATGAGTCCGGACGGCTTCTCTATGTTTGTGAGCGGTAGTTTTAGCGATACCTTCAGTGGCTTTGATCTAGCGTCTTCGTTCACGTTTGAGGCCGTTATTTCGACCAGTACGCTTAGTGGTACCTTGTCTGGCACTTCAGCTTTAGCCACAACAACGGCGTCATTTGGAAATGTGCTATTTGCTGATAATGCGTCAACGACCGACTTTACAATCGACGCTGGAGTGTCGGTCTCAATTGCATCTACCAGCAACTTTGAAACGAGTGGAGGTTTTACCAATAATGGATCTTTTACCGCTGGACAGAGTTTGTACTTGACGGGGACAGATAAGACGGTTTCTGGCAGTTTGACTGGAGATAACCAACTGGGTAATACCTTTGTTGTTGGGGCCTATACTTTCAGTAGTGAAGCAGAAGTAGAAAATATAACCATTGCAGCCGCTGGGAGTACGACGGCACCGGTTGTGTTAACGGTCACTGGCGATCTAACAAACAACGGTTCCTTTAATGCCAATGAAGGATTGGTGCGTTTTAGTAGCACGACTCCAGCGAGTATCTCTGGGGATTTTACGGGAGCGTCCAGTCTGGCAGATGTGCGCATAATTGCTAGTAGTTCAGTCTCCTTTGGACAAGCAGCGTCAACTACGAATATTACAATTGAAGCTGGGGCTACGACCACTGCTCCAGCTACTAGCCTAACAATTGCCGGGTCGCTCACCAATAACGGGGTATTCGAAAACAATTCTGGAACGGTGTATTTTGCCGGTGAGGCCTATGAAGTATCCACTCTCAGTTATAATGATGTGTTTTCTGTTAGTTCCGAAGAAGCAAGCCCAGAAGGGTTGGCTTTCAATACTGACGGTACAAAATTATTTGTGATTGGGTCTTCTGGAGATGATGTTAATGAGTATGCATTAATAGAGCCATACGACCTTTCGACCGCCCGTTTTGTTGATAGCTTTAGGATTGCGTCTCAAGAGACTTCTCCAACGGCAGTAACGTTCAGCGCAACGGGTACGAGGATGTTTGTTCTAGGAACCACCAATGATTCGGTGTTTCAGTATGAACTGACGTCGGCATTTGATGTGTCGAGCGCTGCCTATACTCACGCTACGAGTGTGTCACTTCAAGAGCTTACACCGGAAGGTTTGAGTTTTAATACTGACGGCACCAAGATGTTTGTAGTCGGGAGTAGTGGTGATGACGTGAACGAATATACCTTGGGTTCACCGTGGGACGTGTCTTCAGCGGCGTTTGTTGATGCGACGCTTGTGAATGCGCAAGATTTTACTCCAACTGGAATTGAGTTTAATACCGACGGCAGCAAGATGTTTATTGTAGGTGATACCGGTAATGATATTAGTGAGTATACGCTCAGTGGAGCGTTTGATGCATCAACTCGTACGTTTGTAGATGGCTTTAGTGTCGCACTTGAAGAGGCAACTCCAAACGATATGCGGTTTAACAATGACGGCACACAAATGTTCGTCATTGGTTCGACTGGCGACAATGTCTATCGCTATTTCCTTGATAGTGCTTTTGATATCTCTACTGCTTATTTTGACGGGTCGTTTAGGGTTGCTACTGAAGACCTCACGCCGAGAGGAGTTGAATTCAACACCGACGGTACCAAGATGTTTGTAGCTGGAGACAGTGGTAATGATATTAACGAGTATGCGCTTAGTAGTGGCTTCGATGTTTCTACTGCAGTGTTCACTCATGCGACGAGTGTGGCGCTCCAAGACACGAGTCCACTCAATGTAGCATTTAACACTGACGGTACAAAGATGTATGTTCCTGGCGACGCAGGTAATGATATTAACGAGTATGCACTAGGTACCGCTTTTGATATTTCATCAGCCTCATTCTCTCATGCTACTAGTGTGGTGGCAGATAACTCCACTCCGACTGATGTAACGTTTAACACTGACGGTACAAAGATGTATGTTCTCGGATCAACGCCCGATGAGGTGAATGAGTATTCTCTTAGTACTGTATTTGATGTGTCTACAGCCAGTCACGTGGCTGAGTTCAGTGTTTCTTCTCAAGATACAACCCCTTTAGCGCTACTCTTTAATAAGACAGGAGAGAAGATGTTTGTATTAGGGAATATTGGTAATGATATCAATGAGTATGTCCTGAGTACGGCGTTCTCAATCTCAACCGCTAGTTTCGTTACTAGTTACAGTATTGCTGCAGAAGAGACATCTCCGACGGGTATGGCATTTAATGCTAACGGTACAAAGTTGTTTGTTGTTGGATTCAGCGGAGATGATGTTAATGAATATGATTTAGACGATCTGTCTGCCTCAGGAGTTCTTACAGGATCTTCAGCATTCAATGACATCTCGGCGGTCGGTACAATATTGTTTGCTGATAACGCTAGTACAACCAACTTTGTCATCGAATCTAGAGGGACAGCAGCTCTTCCAAATGAGCTTTCAATCGCTGGATCGTTTGATAGCAGTGGGGCAGTGATTGCCGGGAGTGGTACAACCACGCTCACTGGCTCAGGAGAGCAAATTACCGGCGCTCTGACAGATGCTATTGCGGGTAATACAGTGGTGATTGCCGGTAGTTACACCTTTACCAATGCTACCACTGCTGACATGGTGATTGATGCAACTGGCTCACTCAGTGGGACAGGCGAACTGACTGTGCTCGGTGATTACACGAATAATGGCGTATATGGGAGTGGTGGAGAAGTAATCTTCGCTGGATCTGGTACGCAGACAGCTACTGGTTCGCTGTCAGGTACCGATGCCTTTAATGCACTGACGGTACGTAATGACTCAGCCTCAGGTAGCACAACCCAATCATTCATTTTCGGGGCACCAGCTGAAACTGATGGCCTCTTTACGATTGAGGCCTCCTCATCGGTGCAGTTTCTAGCTGGAGAAACTTATAGCTTTGATAGTGTGGACTGGACCGGTGAAGATGGTCGCCCAGTGTATCTCCGCTCTTCAGATCCAGGCACTGCTTGGGATCTTGATACGGGTATACAAGTATCGGTGTCATTTGTTGATGTGCGAGATAGTGACGCAACAATCACTGCCGGAGGGGTCACTGCCTATCAGTCAGTTGACTCAGGAAACAACACTAACTGGACCCTTGAGGCGGGAGCAGCGCCGGTTCCTTGGAATGATACTGACTGGACTGAATACGATGTTGTCACCATCGACTACACCAATATTGATGAAGATCTAGCTGATTTCCCGGTATATATTGATCTGTCAGACTTGAGTGCAGATTTCTGGGCTGGAGTATCGAGTGACGCTGGTGACATTCGGGTGACCACAAATAGCGGCTCACCAGTTGAGTTACCGCGCGAATTAGTATCGGCCTCGACGACCCTTCAGACAGGCGAGCTGCACTTCAAGGCCAATCTTATTTCTTCTACTATGGATACTCATTTTAGGATTTACTACAACGGCTCTAGTTCGATTGATTACATTACGAGTGCTACGTATGGAGCGGAGAATGTGTGGAGTAACGGGTATGTAGCGGTGTATCACTTAGGCGAAGATGGAAATACAGATGCCGGTGGATACAGAGATTCTACAAGTTTTGGAAACCACGGAACTGGTACATCGATGACGAGTGGGAGTGATGTAGCTGGACGACTCGGCTTGGCCCAAGATCTCGATGGTGCTTCTGATTACATTGAAATACCGAGCACTAGCGAATTTGATTTCTCTGCTTCTGATTACGCAGTTAGTCTGTGGGTTGATATGGATGCTTCACAAAATAGTTTTGCTGCGCTTTATTCCAAGGGAAATGGAGCTGGGAATGACTGGTCGTTTCAACGTCGAGGCACCACAAATAACACGGCCATTTTTCACACTTCTGGAACTGGTAATTTTATTACTAACGGCTGGTCTACTATTGCTGGCGCAGGCTGGAAGCACGTAACATTGCAATTTGATACAAGCGCCAATGATGTTGATGAGTATATTGATGGGTCTTTATTTGATTCTAATGATGCTGTCAATTCAAAACCAGATTTCGAGACTGATCGACCAGTACGATTGGGGGCAGAACGCAGCGCGGGTGGAAATCTAGACGGCTCATTAGATGAGGTACGAATTTCTAATTCTATACGCGCTCCAGCCTGGATCGCCGCTGAATATCTCAACCAATCAACCACTACTGACTTCTATGCGCTGGCAGAGCCAGGTGTGATTACAATTGCTAATCATTCTGTAGGTCAGGTAAGTAGTGCGTTTAGTTTTAAGAATGCAACGAGTCAACCAGCCTTTGCATTTCAGCTTACTCCAACTGGTGAGAGCGCAACCGTTACAGCGCTAACGCTCAATGTGTCAGGTATCAGCAATAGTGTCTCAACCAGCAGTATCCCAAATATTGTTTTGTACCAGGATACAGATAATGATGCTGAGTATGATGTAACCGACCAGGTACTCGATGCTAGTGGTGAGTTCACCTTCAGTGGCGAGTCGGGTACAATTGTGTTTGCCGATGATTTCCTAGTCACTACAAACCAAAATTATTTAGTGACGTTTGATATTAATGCAGTCTCACGATCTGAAATGCTAGTGTTGAGTCTAGCCACGAGTGGTGTGCAAGGTATTGGGGTAGTATTTGAAGAAGTAATCAATGTAAATGGTTCAGTAAATTCAGTGCAACATATTAGAGGTAATCAGGGGAGTGGTGGTGGAGGTGGTAGTTCTCAAGGATCGATTGGCGGCGACGCTCCAGCCGGTCGGAGTGAAGAAGTTGGAGGGGGTAGTGGAGGTGGGAGTGCAGTTGATACCAATACTGGTGGTAGTACCATTGGTGCAGAAGTTGGCTTCAACCGCCCAAGTGCCAATAGTGGCAGCTGGAACAGCGCTGCTAATGCCTACGATCAGACTGACGGCACCTACGCCACCACCAGTGCCGCCGACACTCACAACTACACCAACTACAGCCACAGTATCCCGGGCAGTAATGAGATTGTGGGAATTGCGGTGAAGCTCGAGGTGTCTGGTACTACGGACGCCGGGACGATCGATGTGGAACTCTCGTACGATGGCGGTACCAGCTGGACTGCTGCTAAGACTAGTCCGACTCTCACTACGAGCGATACGGTGGTTACGCTCGGTGCACCGGCTGATCTCTGGGGTCGCGCCTGGACACCGACTGAGCTTAACAACACCAACTTTGCTATCCGGGTTACTGGTGCACCATCAAGCAACGAAATCCGGATCGATGAGATTCAGGTACGGGTGTATCACCAAGCGACTGGCGGTGGGGGCGGAGGAGGAGGTTCAATTTAGTCGGTGAAACTAAGTAAAATATAGCTATGTCGGATTACATAGCTTATTAAAACAATGTAATATTTATAACGAGTCGGAAACTCTACATGATCATAAATTGGAATTCGAAGCGGTCGGAACAATATTTAATTAGTTTTCTTGTTATGAAGGTAAACGCAATTTTTCTTGCTGTGTATAAAGCCTCTTGGTATTTGAGGGTAAAGACTTATACTTAAAATACATTAAAATAATTTTCTTTATATGAAATCTCTAACTCGCTCTTTTGTAGAAGCAACCTTCAAAACGCTTGCCGTTGGTCTGTTTCTTGCGTTCTCATTTCTGTTGCTGGAACCAACGGTTAGTCGGGCTATCACTGATGATTTCACAGTGACTCAGGTGATCAGTGGAGCGATTTCTTTTCAAACACTCGCTAATGATGTGGCCATGGTTGGGACTCTAGACGGTCTCACTGGGGGCACTTCGTACGGTACTACTACTACAAGAGTCCGAACCAATAATGCTACTGGTTACAACATGACGATTAATTTTAGTAGTACTACAGCGATGGGACGAAATAGTGGCGGAGGGCTTATTCCGAACTACGTATATTCAACTGGTACTGCCGCGTATCCGTCTGGGTTCGATACTTCATCAGTCGGAGCACAATTTGGTTTCTCTGTTAATGCTTCTGCTACGGCGGATGTTTCAGATGTATTTACTAACACAGGTGCAGCCTGCGGGACCTCAAACAATGGTTCATTCACGGTGAACAACTGCTGGCGTGGGGCATCAACCACATCGTCAACTACTGTCACTGAACTAATTAATACCTCAGCACCAACACCTGGGTCGGGATCAACTTCTACAGTGCAGTTTAGAATTACAATTCCATCAAATCCAAATCCAGCCGTACCAAATGGAACATATGTCGCCACAGCTACGTTGACCGCATTAGATAACTAATCTACACTGAATAGACAATATGTCTGTTATACGCCACCCCAGTTCTCTATTTTTTAGTGTTAGTGTAATTTTATTCATTTTCTCTGAGACATCTCTGGCTCAAGAAGATTTTACATCTGCAAGTAGTTCAATTGAAGCGCCTGAATCTGAAGTAGTAACTGAGCAACAGCCAGCCTATCGACTCGAATCATTACCGTTCGACGATGTGGTGGGTGATTTCGTAATGAGCCCAGGTAAGGTTGAGCTTGAAATCGCTCCAGGTGAATCAAAAACAGTTGAGATCAGTGTAGCTAATAGAATTGGAAAAGAGCAAACGTTTTCCATTGAGATTGAAGACATTCGTAGTTCAAATGACCCAAAGCGATCGGTGGAGCTGCTTGGTAGTCAGACTGGGCCGTACACTATTAAAGACTATATTAAAATCCCAGATCTAGAATTTCCCTTAGATCACGCGAAGCGAGCTATCATTCCTGTCACAATTAGCGTGCCTCCTGATGCCGAGCCAGGTGGGTTGTATGGAAGTGTGTTGGTTAAAACGGTTACTAAAGAAGCTAATAATGGCTCTGATCCGAGGACACTACCGTCCTCTGCAATTGTGAGTCGGATCGGATCTCTGTTTTTTGTGTCAATTCCTGGTGCAGTCGAACGGGGTGGTATATTGCAAGATTTTTCTACTAGAAATAAACAGACATTTTTTAATCAAGGTCCCGTTAATTTTGATGTAGTGTACGAAAATCAAGGTTCGGTACACCTAAACCCGTATGGTGAAATCCGTATTACTAATTTGCTAGGAGAAGAAGTTGGTTTTGTTGAATTACAGCCCTGGTTTGTACTTCCAGGGTCAGTACGTCTTCGTGAAATTAGTTGGGATCGAGAGGTGTTGTTCGGGCGGTACCAGGCAGAGGTGCAACTGAATCGAGGGTATGAAAATATTATTGACACAGCTGTAGTGAGTTTTTGGGTTATCCCTTGGACGTTTGTTGCTGGCGGTTTGCTAAGTATATTCCTGCTGTATTTTTTGATTCGGGGCTTCTTCAGAACGTTTGAGTTCAAGCGGAAATAAGACTGATTCAATACATGCTCTTCTTTAAAAAACACATCACACTTGGAATCTGTGCGCTACTGCTGCTGGGAGCTCCTTTTCTGCACGCACAAGTGCGATCAAGTACAAACTACCAAATTCAAAGCGATTCAATTAATACTGGAGGCGGATTTTCTAGTTCTACTAACTTCAGACAAGAGTCAACGGCAGGAGAGATTGCAACTGGAGTCGGAACCAGTACTTCCTATGAGTTGCGTGCCGGATATCAGCAAATGCAAAATTCTTTTATTTCTCTCTCGGCATCACCTGATGTAGTTTTAAGTACGGTGATCGACGGTGTGATTGGAGGTGTCTCTAACGGGTCTACAACAGTAACCGTAGTTACCGATGATCCAGCTGGATATGAGTTATTTATTAAAGCCAGCACCTCACCAGCTATGGTTTCGGGAGGTGACTTTATCGCGGACTATGCCACTAGTACCACACCGTCATATGATTTTGATTTCACTTCCGGACAAGCGTTTTTTGGGTACTCACCAGAAGGAATTGATATTGCTGATACGTTTAAGAATAGTGCAGGTTTGGTTTGCAATACTGGTTCATTAGATGATAGTGATGCCTGTTGGAGTGGTTTCTATAATGAAAGTGACGGTAGAGTAATTGCTGATCGTTCTGATCCTAATCATCCTTTAGGTTCTACTACTACAATTAAATTTCGGGTTGGAGTTGGGTCAACCGCAAACCCTGTTCCAGGCACGTACACTGCTACAGCGACGTTAACGGCACTGCCACAATGAAACAGATTCTTCTAGTAATCCTTTGTTTCATTACTACGCAGGTGGCTTTTGCGGCTACTGATGAATTTACGATCCAATCTTTGGTTGGGGGCGATATTGTACCGCCAACCACACCATTGAACGTACTTGCAACACCAGTGACCAGTGCCCAAATTGATGTCAGCTGGGATGCGTCTTCGGATAACTTTGCATTAGGAGGCTACCAAGTATTTAGAGATACGATACAAATTGCCACTACTTCGCTGGTTAACTTTTCAGACACTGGCCTAACCGCCAGTACTAGCTATGACTATACGATCCGGGCTTTTGACACAAGTTTTAATTTTTCTACGACGTCAGCCACTGCGACGGCAGTGACACTACCAGTGGTTGTTGCTACTACCACACCGACCACAACTCCCGAGATTAGTTTTGGAGGGCGTATAGTGAATCAGGCTGCAGTACGTATTGATACTATAAATATTGACACCCAAATAGATAGTGCAACAGTTTCGTTCTCCACCAATCGTTTGACTCAAGCTGAGATAGCTTGGGGTAGAACAGTCGACTTTGAATTAGGATTCAGTACCGGTGCTGCCTTTAAGAAAGATCACCAGGTACTAATTAATGGTTTAGCACCAGATTCTGTTTATGAACTCCAGATTCAGGTGAGAGATTCCTCGGGTAAGATTGCAATTGAAACAGTTAGTTTTAGAACTTTGTCTCGCCCTGATGTCCAGGCTCCGGCAAATCCGATGAACTTTTCAGCCATAGGTACAGAAACTGGAGTGCAATTAAGTTGGACTAATCCTAATGAAGATGATTTTCAGAAAGTCAGAGTGCTTAGTAGCGATCAGTTCTATCCGACAGATTTACAAGGAGGTTATCTGGTGTACGAAGGTGATGCCGCAGAAACTTTTGACGGTCGTACCGCAGACAGTGCGCGTAGATTTTATACAATTTTTGCTTATGATGAAGCTGGAAACAGTTCCTCTGGAGCAGTGACTGAAATATATTTTTCACGCTCCACAGGCGAAATAGATGAAGCTCAGTCTAATGCGGCACTTGATGATACTGTAGATATTAGTTTACCGATGGGGGAAAACACTACAGTAGTATCGATTGCAGACATATCATTCAGTGACCGACGGGGAAATGTTGCGGTGTTTGTAGATGAAAGGGTGGTGATTACTAATAATCAAACTACATTGATATCGGTGCCGTATGAGCGCTTGCCTGAACATCTCAAGACAGTGATAGTACGACTGGTGCATCCACAAAACGGAAAAGTGTTCGCGTTTTTATTGCGAGTAAATGCTGACAAGACGGCCTATGAAGCTGAGATCGGAGCCTTGTTGGTACCTGGTGAATATGATTTTAGTTTTGAAGTGTTTGATTTTAAGACTAAAGGTATTAAAAAATTGACTGGAGTGATAGAGGTAAGACAGATTACGGT
The DNA here is from genome assembly GCA_964350735.1 of uncultured Candidatus Saccharibacteria bacterium. Classification (GTDB taxonomy): domain Bacteria; phylum Patescibacteriota; class Minisyncoccia; order Phycocordibacterales; family UBA918; genus OLB19. The sequence continues at coordinate 87,945 of CAYGKO010000003.1, read as the reverse complement.
GTTTAAGGATACTGAAGCAGTATTTGCCTCCGTGTGGTTTATTTGGTTGCTGCCACTTTTTGTGTTACTTGGCATTATGGCGCGTAGATTGTTCCAGCAACGTGAGGATATGTCGGTTTAGAAATGAGCAGTAGTACCGTATAGTTAAGTAGTAATTATAGGTTTTCAATTTATTATATTTAGTTCTTTAGTTTTATGACACGAGTAGCAATTAATGGTTTTGGCAGAATTGGACGGACGTTTTTTAAGATGGCTCACGCGAATCCAAATTTTGAGATCGTAGCCATTAATGACTTAGGTAGCTTAGAAAACCTAGCCTATCTATTGAAATATGACACTGCATATGGACGAGGAGAATTTGATGTGTCGGTCCAAGATGAGAACTTAATTGTCGATGGGAAGCAGATAAGCTTTTTGAGTGAACGTGATCCAAAAGCTTTGCCGTGGGGCACAATGAATGTTGATATCGTGGTAGAAGCAACGGGATTTTTTACCAGCTATGAAGGTTCAAAGCTTCATCTTGAAGCTGGGGCAAAGCGTGTAGTAATTTCAGGTCCGGTAAAAGATGATCCAGCAGCAGCTGGTGTGACCGGGGCGACTGTACTGATGGGTGTAAACGATGCTGCCTTGTCATCGTGTTCGATTAGTTCAAACGCATCATGTACCACCAACGCAACAAGTCCGCTGGTCGCAATCTTGAAAGACGCTATTGGAATAGATAAAGCAATTCTTAACACAATCCACGCATATACAGCAACTCAAGCGTTAATTGATGGACCGAGTAAAGACTTCCGTAAAGGAAGAGCAGCAGCGCAAAATATCATTCCAACCTCAACGGGTGCAGCTAAAGCAACTACTCTTGCACATACTGACTTAGAAAATAAATTTGATGGCATTGCTATTCGAGTGCCGGTGCCAGTCGGGTCGATTGTTGATGTGACATTTATAGCTTCGAAAGATACTACAGTTGAAGAGGTCAACGCTGCTTTTAAAGCAGCTGCTGAATCAGATGCTTGGAAAAATCTATTTGCTGTTACGGATGAACCGGTAGTATCTTCGGATATTATTGGAGCGCGTTTTGCAGCTATAGCAGATCTTTCTATGACTCGTGTGGTTGGCGGAAACTTAGTAAAGGTGCTGGCCTGGTATGACAACGAGACCAGTTACACGCATACTCTGGTCGAGCATGTTAGTGCAGTAGCCAAGTATTTCAACGCCAAGGACACTGCTTAGCATGAAAGTATTTCTCGCTACAGATCACGCTGGGTTTGAATTAAAGAATGAGATTAAGGTATTTCTTGAGTCTGAATTGGGTTTTGAAGTAATTGACTGTGGTGCGCATGAATATGACCCGGTTGATGATTTCCCAGTCTTCATTACAGAAGCTGCCGCTGCAGTAGCTGCAGACCCTGAAAACAACAGAGCGGTTATCTTTGGTGGTTCAGGACAAGGAGAGGCTATGTTAGCCAACCGCTTTACGCGAGTGCGAGCGATTGTTTATTATGGTGGTGCAGTCGAAATAGTAAAATTATCTCGAGAACACAATGATGCTAATGTGCTTTCTATAGGAGCGCGATTTGTATCAGCTGTAGAAGCAAAAAAAATTATTGAATTATGGTTTAAGACGAAGCCGTTAGCTGATGAGAAATATCAGCGCCGGATTGATCAGATAAAAGAGATTACCGATCAGATGTATTAAGTCCTAGATTATGATCATTCCAGCTATTATCCCGAAGTCGCTAAAAGATTTGCGTAACCAACTGGCTCGAGTGCCATTTGCTTCTCAGGTGCAAATTGATGTTGTGGATGGGGTATTTGCTCCTCAGACTTCTTGGCCCTATGCTGGAGACGTGCGTCATTTCGATCTGGTAAACCCAATACCAGATTTTAAGATTGGGATTGATCTGATGGCTCAGGACATTATCCCGTCTATTATAGAGTGGTTGTCAGTCGATATCGAAAGAATGATTATTCATATTGAAGCTGCGAGCCCAGCAGAGCTTGAACAAGCCTTTAATTTATGTGAACAAAGTAGGGTGGCTGTAGGGTTGGCAATTGAAAACGATACAACCTTAAAAGTAGTAGAACCATATTTAGATCGTGTAGATTTTGTACAGGTGATGGGTATCGCACAAATTGGATCCCAGGGGCAACCCTTTGACGAACGTGTACTGCAGCGGATTGTTGATTTAAAGTCTTTACACTCAGATTTAGTTATTAGTGTAGATGGTAGTGTTAATGAACGTACACTACCTCGCTTACTTTCAGCAGGAGCTGAACGATTCGTAGTAGGTTCAGCTATTATGGGATCGACAGATCCTCAACGGGTCTTTGATCAGTTGTCAGAACTATCACAGGCGACGTAATGAACAGGCTAGACCTTTGGATCTGATGAATCTCTTTTATACTTACTCTATATGCACTATCTCAGTCAAACAGACGTGATCAAATTAGAAAAGAAGGCCAATGATATTCGCCAGAGTATTATTGAAATGTTGATTGAGGCTGGTAGTGGTCACACCTCTGGTCCGTTAGGTACGGCTGATATTTTTGCGCTTCTGTATTTTGAGGTTTTAAAACATGATCCAAAAAATCCTGACTGGGCTGATCGTGATCGACTAGTGCTTTCAGCCGGACATATTTGTCCGGTCTTATATGCGGCTATGGCGCACTCCGGATACTTTCCAGTAGAAGAGCTGCTGACACTTCGTAAGTTTGGATCACGTCTACAAGGTCATCCGCACCGCACCGCACTTCCTGGTATTGAAACTAGTTCAGGTCCACTTGGTTCAGGACTATCGCAAGCGGTCGGCATGTCTATTGCTGAACGGATGGACAATCCATACAGCTCTAAATACATGTATTGTATTACCGGCGACGGCGAGTGGAATGAAGGCCAGATGTGGGAAGCAGCTATGTTAGCCGGCAAAGAAGAGCTTCATAATCTAATTGTAATAGTAGACAGGAACGGTATTCAGATTGATGGTTATACGAAAGACGTAATGCCTTTGGAGCCATTCCGAGAAAAGCTGGAGTCCTTTAACTTTGATGTACAAGAAGTAGACGGTCACAATATTCGACAAGTAAATGACGCGATTGGGAAAGCCCAGGCTGTGTATGGGCAGCCGTCAATAATTATTGCCCACACTATCCCGGCAAAAGGGGTTGATGTGTTTGAGCGAGATTTTAGATGGCACGGCAATCCTCCTGGCAAAGGTCCAGAAAATTTTGTAGCCAAAGGCGAGCAGGCGCGAGTAGCATTAGAAAAACTGCGTACCTTAGCCGGTGCCATTGAACCTTCAGACACGTAATAGTATGAAAATTGCATCACATCTACATCCAGATTTATTTAAAGCGGCGCTCCCATCTGAGCCTAACCGAATTGGTTATGGAGAGGGACTTCTAACGGCCGGTGAGAAGAACAATAAAGTAGTCGCATTAAGTGCTGATCTAACGGGATCAACAAAGACGAGCTTGTTTGCTGACGCGTTTCCTGAGCGCTTCGTTCAAGTAGGAATCGCAGAACAAAATATGGCCTCGGTAGCTTCGGGAATGGCAGCTATGGGTAAGATTCCTTTTATTGCTTCGTACGCCATGTTTTCGCCCGGGCGTAGTTGGGAGCAGGTCCGTACTACAATTGCATATAACGAAGCGAATGTGAAAATAATTGGTGCTCATTCTGGAGTATCAGTCGGTCCTGACGGGGCTACACATCAAGCGATTGAAGATATCGCCATTATGCGGGTTATTCCAGGCATGACCGTACTTGCTCCCTGTGATATCAATGAAGCCCGTAAGATGACACAGTGGGCAGCTGAATATGAGGGTCCGGTGTATATGCGGATTGCGCGAGAAAAAACTCCGGTAGTAACGACTGATAAGACACCGTGTGAGCCGGGTAAGCTCCTGTCTTTGATTGAAGTCGAAGGTGAGGATATTGTGACTATTATTTCAACTGGAACAGTTGTGTACCAAGCACTTGAAGCTGGAAAACGACTGAATGATGCTGGTATTAAAACTGAGGTGGCACACTTAGGGACTATCAAACCACTTGATGTAGAAGCTATTATTGCTGCAGCTAAGCGAAGCGTTTGTATTGTTTCTGTCGAAGAGCATCAGGTTGCTGGGGGCATGGGTTCTGCGATTGCAGAGGTGCTGGCCTCTGAATGTCCGACAAAAATGATCCGAATCGGAATTGAAGACCAATTTGGTCAATCAGGTGAACCAAATGAATTACTGACACACTACGGTATTGATGCAGACAGCATTGTAAGTCGAGTAACACATGAAGTTTCTGATTAATACTAAAAAAGGTTTTACGTTACTAGAGTTGTTGGTGGTGATGGCGATCATCGGTATTTTAGCGGTAGTCGTATTGGCCAGTTTAAACGTGTCTCGAGACAAGGCAGATAATGCCGCAATTCTATCGCAGATGAATGAGTATGAAAAAGCACTGAATTTAGTGTATTCAGATTTAGGGGTGTATCCGATTGCTTTTGGAAGTCAGTCAGACGCATTCAGGCACCGCAAGGTTTGCATCGGCGATGGAGCGGTTGGAAGGTGCCTTGGCAGTATTTCAGAAGCAAACCCTGCGCCCGCAGGCAATCTACTCTATACAGAGATGGCAAAATATATGTCACAACTGCCGCGACAGGAATTTACGAGTGGTGGAGTGGCGTATAGTTCACCGGCATTGAGTGGATGTGTTATTCATGATCCAGCTCAGCCAACGTCTCCAACCAATCAAAGTAATCCTGATCAAGTTGGAAAACAGGCGGTGTGTCAGCCGCGGCATTACAGTGTTTGGTTTATCCTTAAAGGAGCGAACGAATACTGTGGAGAAGCAGTTGTAGCAGACGCAACATTTGGAGCCGGAAATGATCTGACCCTTTGCCGAGCATTGTTGGACTAATGAGTTTTAAATAAAAAAAGCCGCAAAGTAATTGCGGCTTTTTTTATGTTTGCGCCCGAAGTTAGATCTTTTTTGCCACGTACTCTTCTGGAGCGTCTGCTAGGTATGACTGTAGTTGGTCCATTGAGAGGAGTCCAGCTTGAGCACCGATGTGCTGCACGACACTCATAGAGTTGATTGGTCCCCACGAGAGTGCTTCAGCTGGTGTTTTACCCAAAGCAATAGCAGCAGTGAAAGTTGAAGAGAATGAATCACCAGCACCAGTACGGTCTACTGGTGGAGCGGGATCTGGGTACATTGGCATGTGCCAGGCCTGGTCGTCTTCATCTACTACATAAGCTCCGTTTGGTCCGTCGGTAATTACCGGCATCTTTGGTCCGAGTTCTTTGAAGGCACGGATCAGGGTTGGTACATCTCGTTCGTCGCTACCGAGGATTTCTTGAGCTTCTTCTTTGTTGCAGAAAAAGATCTCAGTCACTTCGTATAGTTCCCGTAGTTTTTCCGCTCCCAATTTGATTTGGAAGGTTCCAGGTTGGAAGACTAATTTAGTTTCGGGATTGGCTTTGATGTATTTAGCGAGTTCGAAATGGAAATCAACCCCATGCTCACCAATAGATGAGAAATAAATATATCGAGGTGGTTCAGCAAAGTCTGGCATTACATATGGATACTGTTCATGCTTGATGAGGATGGTCCGCTCTGGGCCGTATCGCAATACATAGTGGTAGTTTGTTTCTTTACCTTCGTGCTGCTTTACGTAGTCTGTATGCACGCCTTCAGTTCGAAGGGCATCTAAACAGTCTTTTCCGTAGCGGTCGGTTCCAACACTGGTTACGAGAGCGGTGTTTAAGCCAAGGCGATGGGCAGAAACTGCAGCGTTTGGTGAATTTCCAACCGCATTAACAACAGTAACGTCTTCGTATGGTAGTTTGCTACCAAACGGCATCTGCAGCGTCTTTCTACCGGTATCAAGGTCTTGGCTGACATCAGCCATGTCTTTGTTTAATTGAATAAAAGCATCGACTACAATGTCGCCAAAGGCAACGAAATCATATTGTTGTGACATACGGGTAAAGTATAACATCGTACTCGTTCGCTCATTGAGCTTTCCCCAAAGTGTGCTATGGTAATCGCCATAAATATAAATGATATGAACACAACTTTAGCTGTAACCAAACGTGATGCCAAAGAGTCTGCCGTAGCAGTTCGAACTGCCGGGAATCTTCCTGGTATTGTATATGGTCCAAAACAAGAGCCTATTTCTATCGCTGTAGATAAAATTACGTTTGATAAACTCATGCAAACTGCAGGAGAGTCAACCATCATTACTCTTACGGGATTGGAAGAAGAAATTGAAGTGCTCGTACAAGATGCATCATTTGATGTGACTAAGGGTGGAGTAAATCATGTCGACTTCTATGCTATTGAGCGTGGAAAGGAACTAACAACTAACGTGCCACTTGAGTTTATTGGTGAAGCGCCAGTAGAAAAATCAGGCGCATCGGTGAACAAAGTTATGCTTGATGTTGAAGTGACATGTCGACCAAGTGCGCTACCGTCTAGCATTGAAGTTGACCTCTCAGTCCTCGAAACAGAAGATGCTCAGATTTTGATCAAAGACCTTGCAGTAGCTGCTGACGTTACACTTTCTGCAGAACCAGAGGACGTTGTGGTAGCTGTCTCTGCAGCCCGAGAAGAGGAGCCGGAAGAAGCTCCAGCAGCTCCGGATATGGATACAATTGAAGTTGAAGAAAAAGGGAAGGGTAAAAATGAAGGAGCAGCTGAAACTCCAGCTGAGTAATTCTAAACTCGATACAGGGAAAGGACGACACATCTCAAGGATGTGTCGTCCTTTTTCATGTTGCCAATTCATTGGTATACTATTGCTATGTTACGTCCTGTTGCCAGTTTTCTACTTCTCGCTTTTTGGGTTTTTCCTCTCGGCGTTATGGCTGAGACCGATGATGAGCGCAAGGCCCGACTGGAAGCTCAATTGCAGCAGGTAGAGATGCAGATGATTCAAAGTCAGCGTGATCTAGATTCTAAGCAAGAAGAGCGTCAATCACTAGAACGAGATTTGACCATTATTGATGGACAGATTGATAAAGCCCAGTTGGGCATCCGGGCCCGGTCAATTGCGATTGAGCAATTGACTGAACAGATTGGAGATAAGGAAGAGGTACTGATTATTTTAGGTGAGCGACTGACGAAGCAACGTAATTCAATTGGCGAGCTAATTCGTAAGACTGAAGAAGTGGATGATTTTTCGTTAGTAGAAGTTTTGTTGAGTAATCAGAACTTTTCTGAATTTTTTACGGACTTTGAAAGTTTCCGATCAATTAATGAGTCACTGAATGAGTCCATGGTAGTTCTCGACGAGATCAAGACTGACACTGAGCTGCAGAAAAATTCCCTAGAAGACAAACAGCTGACCGAAGCTCAGCTTAAGGTGCTGCAAGAGCAAGAAAAAGCTGCGATTGAACGACGCGAGCAAGAGAAAGAACAAATCCTTACTGTTACCAAGGGTGAAGAAGAGGCGTACCAAGAGCTGTTGGCTTCACAGCAAAAAACTGTGGCACAGCTCCGGGCAGAATTGTTTGATCTTTTGGGTGGGGGTGGACAGATTCCGTTAACTGAGGCAATCGCACTGGCGAAGACCGCTGGTGGAGCAGTGGGAGTAGAGCCATCACTTATCTTAGCCATCTTGCAACAAGAGTCCTCATTTGGGAGCAACATTGGTGGTTGTACTATGGGAGATGTAACGTCAGGAAGGGATATTATGCATCCTGACCGTGATAAACCAGTGTTCCTAGCGATCGCAGCTGAACTGGGGTTTGACCCGGCGACGCAGGCGGTTTCATGTCCTTTGATTCAAAATGGTTCACGGATTGGGTGGGGAGGTGCGATGGGTGCATCACAGTTCATTCCTTCTACTTGGGCTATCTACGGTGGTTTTGTGAACACTGGTAGTGGTTGGCAATACAGCCGAAGTAGTGATGCTATTCGGACGCTGCTTGGTAAAAATATCCCTTCCAGTCCGTTTGTAAATCAAGATGCTTTTACGGCGACAGCACTGCTCCTTCGTGATAATGGGGCAAATGGTACTTGGGGTGGAGATAGACTAGCAGCATTACGTTATTACGCCGGATGGGGAGGGGCAAGTAACCCAGCTAACTTCTTCTACGGGGATCAGGTGATGGAGCGAAAGGCACAGCTTGAACAGGATATTCGTACTCTAGATGGAAGTTAGAGATCTATTGCGGTTTACAAATATTCTGATATAGTTCCCGCACTACTAAATATACCGGTCGCTGAATAAATGTGGCCACAAACAATATGAAAACTGATATTCACCCAAAAAACTACCGTCTCGTTATCTTCCATGATGACTCAAGTGAGGAGCGATTTTTGATCGGCTCTACTGTTGCAACGACAGAGACTGATAAGTGGACAGACGGTACTGAATACCCAATGAAGCGTGTGGATGTTTCAAGTGCATCACACCCGTTCTATACTGGTCAAGAAAAGGTAATGGATACTGCTGGACGAGTAGAACGATTCAAGGCACGAGCCTCAAAAGCTGGGAAGAAAAAAGCGTAGCGACAAAAGCCGCTGTTTTGCCTAGACAAAACAGCGGCTTTTGTATTGCTGCTATAGTATAAATATACCTATGGAAGAAACAGACCAGACAGCCGAAAAACTTCAATCATTTCGTGAGCACCAAAAAACACAGTTTTTAATGACACAATACGACACGGTCGTGACTCAATTAGAAGAAGCACAAGCCTTGGCGGCAACTGATCCTGAGATGGCTGTACTTGCCGAAGATGAGATTGCTGAGCTTACTTCACAGCTAGAAGATCAGTTTGCCGAAATGGATCGGATTATTGAAGCGAGTCGAGAGGAAGAAGCAAAACCATACGGGGTTATGCTTGAGGTACGAGCAGGGGCCGGAGGTGACGAAGCGGCACTTTTTGCCGAGGAGTTAGCTCAGATGTATCTTAAATATGCAGAAGTAAAAGAGTGGCAAACCACCCGGAACAATGTTTCAGTAGCGTCTGCAGGCGTGGGGTATAAAGATGCTTCTTTTGAAATTTTAAGTCCAGCTGTCTATGATGCCTTTAAGTACGAAACGGGCGTGCATCGAGTACAGCGTATCCCAGCGACAGAAAAACAAGGGAGAATTCACACTTCGACTGTTACTGTGGCGGTGCTACCAATGCGAAAAAAACCGACTATTGAAATCAGCCCTGGTGATATTGATATGGAGTTTTCTCGATCTGGTGGAGCTGGTGGTCAAAACGTAAACAAGGTCGAAACTGCAGTTCGAGTAATACACCGTCCAACTGGTGTTGATGTGCGTTGTGAGTCTGATCGGTCACAGCTTAAGAACCGTGAAAAAGCAATGACGATGCTGATTGCAAAGTTGGAAGTGATGCATGAAGAAGAAGAGGCTCGGAAACACGCTGCGGTTCGCAAGAACCAGATTGGAACAGGGGATCGGTCAGAAAAAATTCGAACCTACAATTTTCCTCAAAATCGAATCACTGACCACAGGATCAAAGAGAGCTGGCACAATATCGATGGTGTGATGGGAGGTCAGCTTGATGACATTTTTACCGCTCTCTCGCAAGCAGAAGCTGATTTAGACCTCTAATACAGTCTTATTTTCTATTGCACATAGCTGGCGGCTATGGTACTGTTCTACCCGTTAGCGCGCTACATCGCGTTTTTATCTTATATATGTCAACTGATACACAAAACAACCAATCACTCATTGAGCGCCTCTTTTCTGCTGGTTCGCACTTTGGGTTTTCAAAGAGTCGACGGCACCCAACAGTGAAGCCATACCTCTTTGGTAACAAGCAGGGAACTGATATTTTTGATCTTGAAAAAGTTTCGACACTTATCGATGATGCAAAGCAGGTACTACATACTGCCGGCAAAGATGGTAAAACTGTACTATTTGTTTCTACTAAAGACGAAGCCGCAAAGCTGGTAAAAGCAGCAGCAGAAAAGGCAGAAATGCCATACGTTACAAACCGCTGGATCGGTGGAGCACTTACAAATTTTTCAGAGATCAAAAAACGAATTGATCGACTCCAGAAACTAACCGTAGAAGGTGAAAGTGGTGAGTTAGAGCGAAAGTACATTAAAAAAGAACGCGTAGTTATTGGCCGTGAAATCGAGAAATTAAATTTCAATTTTGGTGGTATCAAAACACTAGATAAAACTCCTAATCTGATGGTGGTAGTTGACCCGCGTCATGATTCAATCGCAGTGACAGAGGCAAATGAAATTGGTATCCCAGTAATTGGAATCATGAGTTCTGATAACAACACCAGTTTGGTGACACACCCTGTTGTGGTAAACGACGCGCTACAATCTAGTATCAGTCTGGTACTCGAAGAACTGACAGCTGCCTTGATGGCAGGTAAAACTGAGTTTGTACCAAAGCCAGTTGAACGACCAGCTCGAACCCGACGACCTGAAGCACGACGAGCATAATTTCAGTGGTAGCACTGATTTAGTAATTTAGTTATTTTATTGTATGGAGATTACTTCAGCCCAAATTAAAGAATTGCGAGACAAAACAGGTATTTCTGTGATGCAGTGTAAGAAGTCCTTAGAAGAAGCCGCTGGTGATATGGACAAGGCACTTATTATTCTGAAGAAAAAGCGAAGTGAAGCAGCTGATAAAAAATCAGATCGTGAGTTTGGTGCTGGAGCGATTGGTGTGTACACCCACAATACAAACGAAGTAGCAGCGATGGTTCACCTCGCTTGTGAGACTGACTTCGTATCAAAAAATGAGGAGTTTGTAGCAATTGCACGAGACATCGCAATGCACGTTGCAGCGCAGGCGCCAAAATATATTGCACGAGACGAAGTTGACGAGACTGCAATCACTAAAGCTAAAGAAGTATTTGCTGCTGAAATGGCAGATAAGCCAGCTGAAATGCAGGAAAAGATCATGGAAGGGAAGCTGAGTTCATATTTCAAAGAACAGATCTTACTGGAACAACCATTCATCAAGAATCCGGATACAACTATTGGAGAAATGGTGGCAGGAGCAGTCCAGAAGTTTGGTGAAAACGTATCGGTTGTAGCAATCGAACGTTTGAGTATAAAATAGAAGGATGTTAGAGATTAGTCTCATTATTGCTGGATCAAGCGCTGCTATATTAGCAGCGCTTGGTTTATTGTTTCATGCAGAGCACGTGCGTGGCAGTCGCTTATTTCTATTAAAATTTCGCTCATTTCTTGATCGTATTGTGAGTGCATTTTGGTTGCTTTGTACTAAAATCGGAACGTGGCTGGGAGTTGGTACGGTGCGTATTGTGATTCACTTTGTTATTCATACTGTACTAGCTGCCTGCTTAGCTGTTTTGCAATTTGGCCAAAGCCAAATCCTTCTTTTGCAAAGACGAAATCGTTCAGTGGTTAAGTCTATAAAATCAGAAAAAGAAAATTCTCATCTCGATTCAATCGCAGAGCATAAAGAAGCAACTTCACTTAGTGATGCAGAAAAAGTATCTCTACGTGAGAAAAGTCTCAAGGGGTAAGTAACTTGCTTTTTCGTCAGAAATTGCAATAATACCTCGACCAAATTACCGCCACCTTAGCTCAGTTGGTAGAGCATCGGTTTTGTAAACCGCAGGTCGTCAGTTCGAATCTGACAGGTGGCTCCGATACGAGAGGAGTGGAGTGAGTGAAACGAACGGGAGAGTAAACAAAATAGCTGCGTATGAAAGTAAACTTTCATACGCAGCTATTTTGTTTACTCTAGTCTGAACTCCGTTCAGACGCCCACTTCCGAGTGAGGCCACGCTGTATGATTGCCATACAGGTGGCCCAGGTCAAAAAGATGGTGTGAGCGGTCTTTGTCAGTAGGTAAATTTATTTTGTGCTTTATCTGAGTCAAGCCGGAGTACTGAAATTTACGAGCCGCGAGGTGAGGCCACGCTGTATGCTTGCCATACAGCGTGGCCAACAGCATACAGTAGTGCGTGACTAAAACACCTTTAAATATACCTAAAATAGGGTATAGTAGCCCTATTATTGTATGGACCAACTAGATGCCTCCCATTCAGAACTGACGTCGGACAAGACGCACGTGCTTCCTTACGCAACCCGGAGCGATTTTAAGGTAGCCCGAGCCAACGAGCTGTCTGGTCGTGATCGAATTTTATATCGGTTTCTTGAGATAGTGCCCGGTTTTCTAGCGTGGGCTTTTTTGATCGGTATTGTATTAGCTTCAATCTACGCGTCATTTTGGGCGGCGTATTTTATTATTGCGTTCTCAGTATACTGGGTGCTCAAGACGGCCTTCTTGTCGTATCACGTGCGCTATAACTGGAAACGACTGAAGCACCACATGAGTCTCGACTGGGAACAGTTAGTGTCGCGATTTACTTATAACCAATTTCATCACGTGTTGGTGTTTCCATATTATAAAGAGCCAACTGAAGTGATTGAAGCGACGATGCGGGCATTGAGCGAAGTGAAATATGATAAGGAAAAATTAATTGTCGTATTGGCAGCAGAGTCACGTGCTGGTGAAGAAGCGATCGCGCGTGGGTACGCAGCTAAAGAGAAGTGGCAAGACATATTTCCAAATATTCTAGTGACCGAACATCCAAATGATATTACGGGTGAAATTGCTGGTAAGGGTTCCAACGTGCACTGGGCGCTTGGTAAGGTGCGAGAAGGGATCCTTGATGTGCAGAATATTGAGTATAAGAACGTACTCGTTTCAGTTTTTGATATAGATACCGTGGTGTATCCTGATTATTTCAATTGCCTGATTTGGCACTTCATGACAGCTGAGCAACCCTATAAGTCGGCTTACCAGCCAGTGCCCCTATTTGTAAATAATTTCTGGGAAGCGCCAGCTATTTCTCGGGTGATGGCGATGAGTAGTACGTTCTGGCAGATGATTACCCAAGAACGACCAGACCGAGCGGCTACTTTCTCTTCGCACTCAGTGAGCTTTCAGGCCCTTTGGGAGATCGGCTATGGTCAAGCCAATGTAGTCAGTGAGGACTCACGAATCTACTGGAATCTATTTGTCGCAAATAATGGTAATTTTGATATTGTGCCGCTTTCGTATCCGGTGGCGATGGACGCTACAGTAGCTCCGAGCTTATGGGGGACGGTCAAAAATATTTATAAGCAGCACCGACGTTGGTCGTATGGAACTGAGAACTGGTGCTACATCACGTATCACTTTGTTAAGAACAAATCGATCCCACTGCGTAAGCGTTTGGTGGTGGGTGCACTGCAAGGGGAAGGGTACTGGTCGCTCGCTACGAATCCACTGATTCTGTTTATCTTAGGATGGGCACCGATCTTCTTGGGGACTGCTGCGTTCCACCAGACGGTACTGTCGTATGAGTTGCCGATCTTGGTCCGTAACCTACTGACTGCAGCGATGCTTGGATTAGTTTTGTCTTCAGTGATTTCGATCTCCCTGATGCCAGAACGCCCCGATGGGCATAGCCGCTTTAAGTACGTAGTGATGGCGCTGCAGTGGATTATGGTCCCAATCACAATGGTAGCGTTTAGTGCGTTGCCAGGACTTGAAGCTCAGACGCGACTGATGTTCGGTCGTTATCTGGGATTCTGGGTGACGCCAAAAGGGAGTAAAAATTCATAAACTAATATGCCAGAAGAACCACAAATTTCAGTGTTATCGTATCGCAAACGCGTCGTCGTGTTCTGGTCTTGTTTTTTGATTTTTATTATGGCAATGCCAGCGTTGATTTTTTATACTTCGGGTAACCGATTAGTGTTTGATGATGAAGAGACGACCATTGTTAGTATGGGCGGTATTTATCTTGGTAATGATCTTGATGACATTGATGTGTACATTGATGAGTCCCCAATCGATAAAAGCCGACTGTTCAGACGAGCTTTGTATTTAGAAGATATTACTTCAGGCCAGCACCGGGTGCACGTCCAAGCTCCTGGCTTGCAAACGTGGGTTAAAGAGCTGTCGATCTTTCCGGGGATTGTGACAGAGTCATTCTCTTTTAATTTGCCGACAGAAGCTCAGGTGCGACTGATTACACCGTACCAAACAGCAACTGGTACATCGCTGCTCTCAGTAGCTAGCACGTCAGCTTTAGTTTTTCAGCATGCTTCAGTTACCAATCAGTTTGCGACCAGTACCAGCCAGCTGGCTCGAATTGGTGTAGAAAATCCTGAACATACCTTTGTAGCAGATTTATTTCGTGCTACATCGACGATTGATTCAACTTTGCTTGAACGAGTGCAAGACCGACTTGAAGCACCGTTCACGTTTAGTTCAGCAACCCCTACGACTACAGCAGCTACGTCATCAGCTACTACCACGGTTATTAGTCGTGACCTGCGCTTTGCTGAGTCTGGGACAGAACTGGTGCTACAGTGGCGTGGCGTACAAAACGAAGCCCCGTATTATTTTTGTGTTACCTATGGCGCTAGCAGTACGTTAGATATTCTATACGGAACCCATGTGGCAGAGGATGTGTTCGCTGAGCTTGCGAGCAGTACTGAAACATTGACTGATAATGATCAATATTGTCGTACGTCAATTAAGCTCGATCGTTTACAGCAAGATGTAAAGTTTTTTAATTTTTTACCAGGCAGTTCTGATTTGGTGTTACTGCATCTTGAAGATGGACTATATGTCACTGAGATCGACGACCGTGCTTGGCAGAATACCCAGCTACTATATCCCGGTACAGAATTTAAAGTAATCCTCGATGGAGGACAAATTTACATTGCGGAGGACGGACTATACTTTGAAGTATTCACGACATTAGACACGGAATAATCCTCTGGTAGTATTAAAACTATGACAACAGAAACTACACAAATTGGCCACCAGCACCCGCTGACGCAAATGATTAGCGAGATCAATAGTATCTTTGCTGAGATCGGTTTTGTGTTTGCGGAAGGTCCAGAAGTTGATACCGAGCATTACAACTTCGATCAGCTGAACGTGCCAAAAGATCATCCCGCGCGAGACATGCAAGACACCTTCTGGTTTAAGGATAGTGATGTGTCTGAGCCAACGGTGCTGCGTACGCAGACTTCAAATATCCAGATTCGCTACATGGAGAATCATACGCCGCCGATTCGGATTATTGCGCCAGGGAAGGTGTTTCGTAACGAAGCCACGGACGCGACGCACGAAGCCCAGTTTCATCAGTGTGAAGGTTTGATGGTAGATAAAGGTGTGCACTTAGGAAACCTTAAGGGTACGCTTGAATATTTCTTCGAACGTTTCCTTGGCGGTGAAGTAGAGGTGCGTTTCCGGCCTGGCTTCTTCCCGTTTGTAGAACCAGGGGTTGAAGTAGATATGAAGATTCTCTCGGGTGACTCCAAGCTCAAAGGTAAGTGGATAGAAATGATGGGCGCCGGTATGGTGCACCCCAATGTGCTTCGTAACTGTGGGATTGATCCAGAGGTATATTCTGGTTTTGCCTTTGGAATGGGAATTGATCGTCTGGCCGTCATGAAGTACGGTATTAATGATGTGCGTGATCTCTATACGGGGGACCTAAGATTTGTTAATCAGTTTTAATTTTTAGATATGTTAGTTTCGTATAACTGGTTGCAAGATTATTTAGGTGCCGATATTCCGTCAGCTGAAGCGCTGGCTGGTTTGTTGACCTTCCACTCATTTGAAATTGAAGGGGTTGAACAAAAAGGTGATGATTGGGTAATTGATGTTGATGTGCTGCCGAACCGGTCTTCAGACTGTCTGTGTCATCGGGGAATTGCTCGAGAAATTGCGACGCTGCTTAAGCAGTCGTTGGTCCACGATCCGCTACAAAACACTCCTGAGATTGCACCACTCGATACTATTAGTGTTGATATTGAGTCAGCTGAAATCTGTCCACGCTTTACGGCGTCACTCATTACTGGTATTGAAATCAAAGACTCACCGGCCTGGCTCCAGACCCGCCTTCAAGCCCTCGGACAACGTCCGATCAATAATATTGTCGATGCGACTAACTACGTTATGTATGCGCTCGGGCAGCCACTGCATGCTTATGACGCCGATTTGTTTCCGCAAGTAGATGGTGCCTGGCGGTTTGGGGTGCGCTACGCACAAGTAGGTGAGACAGTCAGCTTGCTCGCTGAAGGCGGCAAGGATGAAGATCGCGTTGTAGAACTAACCGGTACAGAAGTCTTGGTGGTAGATAATTCATCTAATACACCGATTGGACTCGCTGGAGTGAAGGGTGGTCGGTTTGCTGGTGTGCACGCTGATACGACGAAAGTCATCATCGAAGCTGCCCACTGGAACCCCACTATCACCCGGAAGACAGCTCGTAACCTCGGGATTGTGATTGATGCGAGTAAGCGCTTTGAAAACGAACCGTCACGGGCTCTGCCACCATACGCGCAAGCCGATATCATCAAGTTGATTACGGAGATTGCCGGTG
Source organism: uncultured Candidatus Saccharibacteria bacterium (assembly GCA_964350735.1). GTDB lineage: Bacteria > Patescibacteriota > Minisyncoccia > Phycocordibacterales > UBA918 > OLB19. The sequence continues at coordinate 71,592 of CAYGKO010000003.1, read as the reverse complement.
GACAGTGTGAAGGTATGGTGGATGTGTATCTGCAAGAGCTGAAAGTGCCGACAGTCATCGTGCGTCCAGAGACAGTGAATGCTCTGTTGGGGCTGTCACTTGCCGTGCCTGCCATGGTAGCTATTTTGGAACGAGCTGGAATCACGGTAGTGATTGAAGATGAGGTGTTGCAGTGTACTGGCCCTACTGAGCGGACTGATTTGACTATTGAAGAAGACTTCATTGAAGAGATCGGTCGACTGCATGGCTATGACAAAGTGGAGTCAGTTGTACCAGAACCGATCGCCCTCACTGAACTAAATGCCCGACATTATTACAGCGAGAAAGTACGAGACTGCTTACTGCAGCTCGGCTTCTCTGAAGTGATCACTTCGTCGTTTCGAAAGAAAGATACCGTGCAACTCCGTAATGCACTAGCGAGTGATAAAAGTTTTTTGCGTTCATCTTTAATTAAAAACATCACCGAGACACTTGACGCTAATGCTGGTCGGACTGATTTATTTGGCGCGACTGATACGAGGGTATTTGAGATCGGGACGGTCTTCGATAAGGGGGGTGACTTAGGAGTTACCGAACACATCGCACTTTGCCTCGGTGTCCGTCTAAAGTCGAGCGGGTATACCGGCAAAGAAGATAAGATTTTAGAATCAGTGTGCACTGAAATAGAAACGCTTCTCAATAGTCCAATCGATTGGACTATTGAGAAAGGAGTGGCTGAAATTAACTTCACGAAGCTCTTTAGTGCGCTACCGGCACCGACCGCGTACGAGCCAGTTGCAGCAGCTGACGAGATTGTCTACGAGCCGTTTTCACTCTACCAGCATATGAGTCGTGACATCGCGATGTGGGTGTCAAATTCTCCAGAGGAAGATTTGACGAAAGGGGATGTCGAAAAAGTCCTCAATGAAGCAGCTGGAGATTTGCGAGTCCGTACTACCTTCGTCGATGAGTTCACCAAAGACGGCCGGACCAGCCTAGCCTTCCGTTTAGTGTTTCAATCAAACGAAAAAACCCTCACTGATGAGGAAGTGAATGCAGTAATGGATACTGTCTATAAAGCAGTAGCAGCAGAAAAGTGGGAGACGCGGTAGGTAGAGTTAGCGAAAGCGAGGGGGATGAGTAGTTTTTAGACAGTCATCCACCTCGCCTAGTGTTTTTGTACGCTGCATATGCAAGTTTACAAACACTCTGATTTCTTAGGTCGTAACCTTGTGTACGAGCCCAGGCAAGCCAGCGGGGCTCGTTTTCGTGTCTTTGCAGTAACGCTGCGCGCGGCTGCACTTGCTGGCCACGACCAACAAGTTCCTTCTGAACGTCGGTCATCGTGTATCCTCCTAAAATTTAGAATACGCCGGTTTAGAGAGGTGAACCACAGGTAGGGGTGAATTGTAATTTTTCTGCTTTTTGTCAAGTATTTTTGCCACGAGTGTAGCGGGCAATCAAGCAGTATATTTGCTATAATACCGGCATATTCATTGATTATTTTTATTCTGCTTATCCACTATGCCTGCTAAAAAACCTGCTGCCCCCAAGAAAGCAAAAGGCTATGACGCCTCTTCCATCTCGGTCCTGGAAGGATTAGAACCGGTACGAAAACGCCCTGGGATGTACATTGGTACGACTGGACCCGATGGTCTCCATCACATGATCTGGGAGATCTTCGACAACTCGCGCGATGAAGCGATGGGTGGTTTTGCAGACCGAGTTGAGGTGGCACTACTGCCCGACAACTACATTCGGGTGGTCGACAACGGACGAGGTATCCCGGTTGATATGCACAAGCAGACCAAGGTCTCGGCGCTAGAGACGATTATGACGACGCTGCACGCGGGAGGTAAGTTCGGTGGTGATGAGTCTGGGTATAAGGTATCAGGTGGACTCCATGGTGTAGGTGTATCGGTGGTGAATGCGCTATCGACCCATACTCGAGTTGATGTCCATAAAGATGGCGATCAGTACATGCAAGAGTATGCCATTGGTAAAGCCAAAGCACGGGTGAAGAAATTAGGTAAGACTAAGCACAATGGTTCGATTGTGATCTTCCAGGCGGATCCCACTATTTTCCCAGAGGTAAAATACGACTGGAAGCGAGTAGTCACTCACTTGCGACAGCAAGCCTACTTGGTAAAAGGAATGCGCATGACCGTGATTGATGCGCGCGAAAGCGATGCGAAGCTTGATCCAAAGTCGCTGGAGTCAGTGGTGTATTTGGCCGACGAGAAGCTCGAAGTACCACACCAGACGTTTTACTTTGAAGGGGGTCTTCGTTCACTGGTGGCCTTCAATAACCAGTACCAGAAGCCTGTTCACAAAAATATTTTCTACATTGAGAAAAACGATATTGATGAGAATGTACTGTCGGTTGAAGTGTCGTTACAGTACGTTGATGATATTTCTTCTCGGATTTCGGCCTTTGCGAACAATATCTACAACCCAGAGCACGGAACCCATATCACTGGCTTTAAGACAGCCCTGACCCGCACGCTCAATAACTACGCCAAGAAAAACAACTTCTTTAGTGTCAAAGACAAAGACGCAGGCTTTACTGGCGATGACGTACTTGAAGGCATTACAGCCGTAGTGTCGGTGAAGATGCCAGAGATTCAGTTTGAAGGACAGACCAAAGGTAAGCTAGGATCAGTTGAGGCCCGAGGGGCGGTGGAATCAGTCTTTGGAGAGGCGTTCAATGCGTATCTCGAAGAGAATCCGGACGATGCGAAAGCCATTATCAATAAGGTGGTGATTGCGGTGAAGGCCCGTAAAGCAGCTAAGGCGGCCAAAGACTCAGTGTTACGTAAAGGTGCCCTTGAGGGAATGTCGCTACCAGGTAAATTGGCCGACTGCCAGAGTAAACGAGCTGAGGATTCAGAGATATTTATTGTAGAGGGAGACTCAGCTGGTGGATCAGCCAAGATGGGTCGTGACCGAAAGACACAGGCTATCCTGCCGCTACGAGGAAAGATCCTAAACGTAGAGCGAGCCCGGATTGACAAGATGCTTGCATCAGAACAAATCAAGAACTTAGTGATAGCACTCGGAACTGCCATCGGTGATGTGTTTGATGTCTCAAAACTACGGTACCACAAAATCATTATCGCGACTGACGCGGACGTTGATGGGGCGCACATTCGAACGCTTTTACTCACACTCTTCTACCGGTACTTCAAGACCTTGGTAGAAGAAGGGTATGTATACATTGCGCAGCCGCCACTCTATAAAATCCAGAAAGGGAAAGAGACGTGGTATGCCTACACTGACCAAGAGAAGTTTGCCATTGTCGGTGAAGACGAACCTGATGAGGTGATCGAAGAAGGAGATGATGGTGAAGATGAAGTTGAGGAAACCAAAAAAGCAGCTGGTAAATTCCGGATCCAGCGGTATAAGGGTCTGGGAGAAATGAATGCAGAAGAGCTCGGCGAGACTACCATGCAGGCAGATAAGCGGTTGCTGAAGCAGGTGACCATTGATGACGCCCAAGAAGCTGACAAGGTATTTGATATCTTAATGGGCACTGATGTAGCTTCACGAAAAAGTTTTATTCAATCCAACGCCCAGCACGCAAACTTAGATATCTAACGTTAGCTATAGATAAAAAAACCAGCCGGCGCCCTAGGGCGCCGGCTGGTTTTTAATGTAGCGTTCGAGATTTTAGTTTCTACGTTAGTTCGTTACTTCAACTGCCCAGGTGAAGCTGTTGTTGTTTCGGTTTCGGTCACTTCCGCCTGAAACGGTAGCTCCGAAGAATTGGACGCCAGTTTCACCAACTGCATCAAAACCAAGAGTGATTACTGATCGTTCGTTTGGCTTGAGTGGATCTTGTCGCCCTGATTCGTATTCAGTCCCTGATGTAAGAATGGCAGCATACTCCCAAGCAGTAGAAGTTTTAGTACCAGTGTTCTTCACTTCAAACTGATACGCTCCCCGACGATCGTTGTCGATAGTTGCGGTTTGGGTGAAACGGTTATTATTGTCCATGGTACCAACGCCGAGGAATCGCACTTCCAAGTCAGTAAATCCGTTGGGATCTGAAGTTGGGATAGCAATGATGGGTGTTTCGATCACTGTGGGAGCTGGAGTAGATACGACTGGAGCCGGATCAACAGTATCTTCTTCTGATTCAGTAGAGGTTGTTTCACCAGCTACTTCACCTTCTGATTCGTCTGTATCATCTGCTACAGCGACACTTTGTGGAATACTGGGGTTCACTACTGTGAACTTACCACTTTGTGAAGCGGCTACATCTGCCGCTCCATTTGGGCGGAAGGCGACGGTATAACCCACGTCTGTAAACCGCTTCTTTTCGGAAGCAGCTGCAATTTCTAGTGATGTTACCTCAGTACCAAGACCAAGTGGTGTGTCGCAAGCAATGCTGACGATTTCCCCAGCATTGTTTCGGATATCAACTGATACACCATCAGTACATTTGTACATAAATGAGTACGTACCGTTTTGGTTTACGTTTGTCCACGAAAGTGTGAAGTCTTCGCCAGTGTTTACCACACTTTCATTTGAAGCGACTGTAAATTCAGCGACCGGACGATTGCCGTAGACACCATCTGCAATAGAGGCGAGTGAGGTGAAGGCGCCAGGGATGAGCTGTACGATTTGGACTGCGAGCCATACTGCAAAGATGATGACTGCAACAAATCCCACTACTGCCATGGTCTTCATGACTGAATCTTTTGATTCTTGAGTTACATTATTCATACAATAAAGGATAGTTACATTTAAATGTCAGCTATCACTACATACCGAGAAATCACCACTCACTAATGAGTGGGGGAGAACAGGATATGCAAGTGAGAACCAAACTCGAACGCTCGAGTAATTTGACTCCAATATCATATCATATTACTTAGTAATGTCAAGCATCAGTATTGACTTTATAAAAATATAGTGTATTATATCGATCACTAATATCCTTATTGTTATGAACCTATCCGACACCTTTTGGGACGTATATGAGCAAATCAAGCGCCAAAAGCTCGCTTTTTTTGGGGTCTTTTTTGGTACGGTACTGTTCACGTATTTCGTTCTGTTTGTAGTAGATTTCATTCCAGAGCCGGTAGAAAAATCCTCTGATTCGGCGGTGACAATAGTAGATGAGCTGGTAGCTGGGGTGTCAGACACTGTAGTCGAAGCAGTTGCAGAAGTGCGAGAGCGGGCGCCACTAGCAGTGATTGAACCTGAGTCAAAAGCTGAGGTACTAGATGCGGCTGCCTTGCCGACCAAGATCATTTTTGACTCCCTTGGTGGCCGGGAAGTAGTGGTAAAAAACCCAACTTCTCGAGCTGTTGCCGACCTTGATGCGGCGCTTTTAGGTGGAGTAGTACGTCATCCTGATTCAGCCGACTTCAAAAATACCGGAAACATCCTTATTCTAGGCCATTCTAGTTACTTGCCGAACGTACTCAATAAGAATTTTCAGGCCTTTAACGGTATCCAGAAGCTCTCGTGGGGTGATACCGTGCGCGTGCAGTCTATCGATACTGAATATATCTACCGCGTAGATCGCGTCTACGAAGCCAAAGCCTCTGAAGTGACGGTGCCAATGAGCGATGATAAGGCTAAGCTTACGCTCGCAACGTGCGATAGCTTCGGCTCGACAGATGACCGGTTTATCCTTGAAGCGACATTAGTAAAGACCGTACAACTATAAGTAATAATGGCTCTGAGGATCGCTCGGATCCATTATTCAGTTGCACCATAGTATTGACAAAAGTTGAATGAAATAAGGAGTGCAACGACTATATTGAATTTATACCCACAGGGTACAAGTTACCAATTTTCTACCTCTTTAGAAGAAATTGCTGGACCAATAAATAACTAGACAATTATATTGACAAAAGTCAATAGATATGCTACAATAGTAGAGTAAAGTAGTTCACAGATGAACGAAGCGAGTCCTCATCATATTGAGGAAGTCGCAGTATCTCACAACATATTCCTAGCAAGCTTGGTCCTAAGAAACGCGCTCCTATGAGCGTCGTCCGTTTCTTGCAACCAAGCTCGCTGCCATCGCACGAGTAAGTTCAACCTTATCGCCGTGGATGGTAGAGGGAGTAATTGAACTTTGAAATTGAATCAGAATTGGAGAGCGACATGCTTCGCATTCTTTTGAGCGCTGTTATGGCGCTTTGCTTTGTTACCCCAGCTTTGGCTGACGGGAAATGGTGGACCGGTTTGGTCGCCGTTGAAGAATCTGAGAAGGTGTGGGAAATCGCCCGCGCATATAACTTCGATGACGGCCAAATGATTGTCGCGTTCGAGAAAGCTCTGAAGAAGGGTGAGATCAAGCCGGCTACCGGTACGTTCACTTTTCTCGGCTACCTCAGCGGCAACCCGACTGGCGAAACACACGTCGTTACGCTCGAGCTTGAGCACAACGGCACCTGGTACTTCGAGGCGCCCGACAGCATGAAGGCGCCGGGTCGCGACATCTGTGTCAAAGCACCGTCTTCTTGGCCAGCGATCGGTCTCCAGAAAGCTTTTCCAGCAAATGGAGGGCCAACGGTCAACTGTCATGGCTCAATCGAGACGAGGCATGATGATCCAGCCTTCGCTAACTCGAAGGATAACGCAGCGGCCATTTGGATGGTCAAACCGAAAGGATAGCCAATGAACAGGCGTTCATTCTGTGCTGGTATGGCTGCGAGCTTTATTGCTCCGCTTCCTGTTGGTGCAGATTCTCCTAAGGGTCCGGTCTTCCAGAACGGAACCCTCATGGCTGACGGAACTCTTCGTTGGTCAGACGGGGGTGGAGCATCCTTGCAAGAGCGTTTCGTTAAGGATGGTTTCAGAGAAGCTCTGGCAATTGGGCGACTGAACCTTTCTCAGCGAGAGCGGATCATGATCCGAAACGCTCTGCTGACTCGACCTGACGGCGACGAGCTCATCAACCTGGATACACAGTATCGCGGAAAGATACTGCCAGGTGCAATGATTTCGGGTGATGGGTTCATTTCCATCAATCCGACTGTCGTCACCGACGAATGGACGCGCAAGCTGTTCATCTGTCGGAAATGGTGGGTCACGGTCCCACAAGGGGATAATGTTAATCACCGTTGGGAAGTTTATGTCCCGGCGGTATGTAACAACATCACCTTGGTGCCGCTCGACAGCGCCTTGGCGTGCGTCTGCGACCCGGGTCGTGATGCATACCCGCGCTCCTGATTCAAGATTTGGGAAGGCGGTCACTTTGTGATCGGCTTCTCACCTTTTATATTCTCGCGTACTGGTGTAGGTGGGAATATACAGAGGTAACACATTACTTACTTATCAAATTTATTATGAAAAAAAATATTCCATTCAAAAAATTAATTTTCCCAATCGCAGTTGCGGTAGTGGTTTCTTATATTGCACTCCCACAAGTACAATCATTTTTTGAGTTCTCAAGCGAAGAAATTCAAGCTGAAGCTTTTGGTTCTGGCGGAGACTCTGACGGTGGCTCTGGCGGCTCTGGAGGAGGTTCTGGTTCTGGCGGTGGCGAAGGTGCTGGTGGAGACGGCGGTTTTGGTACCGGGGGTACATCAAATGGTGGCTCTGGTAACTCTGGAGGTGGAAATGGTTGCGGTGGTTGTGGTAGCGGCAGCGGTCGTGATGACGAGCCAAGTACTCCGACTAACCCAGAGCCTGATCGTGATGACCCTGGAGTTGTATCAGCCCCAATTCCATCTTGTGTCCTTAAAGTGAATGGTCAGTCTAACTTGACTATCACTGCGGGTGACCAAGTTACGTTTACGCTTAAGGGAACCAATGCTGTTTCTGCGAAATTGGATCGTGGTAAGGGAGCGATTGGTATAAATAACCAGCCCCTTAGTACTACTGTGACCGTAACTGGTACAAATCGTGTATTCACTGGTACAGTGAAAAACGCTGATGGTGTGGAGCGGACTTGTAATGTGAAAATTACAGTAAATGCAAAACCTACACCAGCACCAGATCCTGATCCAGTATGTACGGCGCTATTTAATCCGGCTTCAGTTCAGGTAAATACACCGGCTACACTCCAAATCAATGGTTCAAACCTAGCTTCGGCTTCAGTGAATAATAGTGTTGGAGCGGTAACAATTGCGAACAACGCTGGTAGTAAGTCTGTAACCCAGACAACAGTTGGAACTAAAACCTACACCATTGCAGTACTTAACAACCAAGGTAAGCCTGGGTCTTGTACAGCAACCCTCACGACGACAGCGGCACCAGTAGTAGTGCCAGATCCAATCTGTACTGCTTCATTCTCTCCAAGTTCAGTCACTGTAAATACGGCATCAACACTGACTGTTAGTGGATCAAATATTGCATCAGCTTCTGCTAACAATGGTGTGGGTGTGATTACAGTTGCGAACAACGCTGGCAGTAAGGCAGTAAGTCAGTCTGATCTTGGCAGCAAAACCTACACCGTAACCGTAAACAATGGGGCTGGAAAGACTGCTACGTGTCCGGCGACACTTACGACTACAGCAGTTGCAGTTAATGCGCCGACTTGTGATTTGAATCCAAAAGGTTCACAGTCACTTACTCTAGGAGGAACGGTAAATTTTAACTGGACAACGACTAACGCTGATTCAGTTACCTTTGCTAAAGGAGCTACGGTTATTAGCACAGACGCTAATAAAACTACGCTTGTTGAGACACCAGCGCTTGGCGATACGACCTATACACTAACTGCTCGTAAAGATGGTCAGGCAGACGCAGTATGTACGACACCGGTTGTGGTAACACCGGTTGTTACACAAACTAATCCAGCAATTGAAATCATCAAGCGTGATGCTATTGATAAGGATGATACACAGACAGTATCAGCTGGTGGCATTGCTAACTTTGAGATCGTAGTGACGAACACTGGTAATGAAAATTTGGTAAACGTAGTAGTAACCGACCCACTTGAAGCAGCGTGTAACAAGACAATTGGTAGCCTTGCGCAAGGGGCTTCAGATACCTATACGTGTGCCACGTCTAACGTACAAGCTTCATTCACTAATGTGGCAAATGTGACGGGAGATTCAGCTGTAGATGGTGCGACAGTAACGGACACTGACCCAACTAACGTGGTGGTGCCAGGAGTAAGTGGTAGCAACATCGTGTGTGAAAGCTTCCAAGCTACTCCATCTACCGTACTTGAAAATGGTTCATTCACCCTCCGGTGGGATACGACAAATGCAGAGAGCGTGTCAATTGACCAAGGAGTCGGAAGTAATCTCCCAGCTGATAGTGATATCACTGTAAATGCTCCTTCTACAATTGGTGACATCACCTACACACTTACTGCTATCGCAGCTGGAGAAACTCCAGTGACATGTACTGAAACAATTACAGTAGAAAATCGAGGTGGTGGAGGTGGTGGAGGATCAAGTCGACCACGTTGTGAATTCACCGCATCTGATCGAACGATCAAGGCAGGTGAACAAATCACACTCTCATGGGAAACGAGTCGAGGACGAGAACTTACTATCTTCGAAGGAGATAAGGGTGATCGAGAAATCTTCTCTACTGATGACGATGATGATGTAGATGATGGAAGTATCCGAGTTCGACCAACTGAAGATACTGAATACACTTTAGTAGTTGAACGAGGTAGTCGAGACCGAGAATGTACAGTAAATATTGAAGTGGAAGACGAAGATGTGGTTGTGCTCGAGAACCGATCACAAGAACCACGGGTGGCTGGTATTGCACTGACACAAGTGCCATACACTGGATTTGAAGCTGGTCCAATTCTGACATTCATCTTCTACGCACTTCTTACGCTCTGGGCACTCTTCGTAGCATACGTATTCATCTACAAGAATCGTACTTCTGTAGTAGCTGGTGTAGTAACAACTGAAGATGAGATCTACAAAAAAAAACTACAGATGCTGAGCCAGAAGTACAGCGGACAGAATCACCGGTGGTAGAAACAGTGGAAACTGTTACTAATACAATCGCATCTGCGGTTGCACCGAGTAACTTACCAACGGGTAATCCAGCTGTTGGCTACGCAGCGGTAGTAGCTACTGAAGTGCCAGAATTAGTTGATCCTGAAGTGACTGAATTAAGTCAGGAAATGCAAGAACTTGAAAACTTAGCACATACACACCGAGTGCTTATCTCAGGTGATGCGATGCAGCACTTCATTAATGTATGTCATAAGGATCTAAACCGACGGACATTCTTGGAAAAGGTGATTACTGAAGCTAAGGTGACCTATCCAACTGAAGACGGTTGGGTAGTCCTCAACTGTGATCGAATGGAAGAGCTGACAGCAAAGCGAGAAGAGCTCAAGGCACAACCACTTGTAGTCGAAGAAACAATTGTAGTTTCTGAAGCTAAGAAAGAGGCTGTGCGGTCTGAGTTTGAACTGGCTCCAGTAACTAACTCACTCGCTGAAGCGATCATTGAAGGAAATGTGGTAGCAGCGTATCAACTTATTGGACAGCGTCCAATGATTGCCCTCGCTGGTGCTTCAGCCGACTTTGATGCGTTGTACCGACATCAAAATGGAGAATCAGTCATTCTTTCAGACATGTTGAAAGAAGTAGCTGATCAAACTCCACACGGTAAAGTACAAGCTGCGATTGAGGCTCTAACCCAAACGATCGATGGTACCTATCCATCAGAAGAAGCGGCTGTGAAGGTAGCGATTATGAAAGCGATTAAAGCGCTGGCATAAAGCTGTCTCCCTGCAGCACAAAAAAGCCCTGGCAAATGCCAGGGCTTTTTTGTGTCGTTAGAACGATAGTTCGGTCGACTCACCTGAGTCGTTTATGACTTCAATTGTGTCATTGTCTATCCAAGTGGCCGTTTTATAGAATATATCACCAAAATCTTCTCTATCTATGAGTGCTTCACCTCGATTTTTGTTGATATCTAAGGCATATAATAAGTACGTCGGACAACCTGCCGGACAACTAATTGGATAAAATGCTTTAGTCCCAGCTTCATTCCAGTGTAAACGAGCTTGAGAGTAGAGTTCAGTTTGAAATTGAACTTTTATTATATTTCCATCTGGTATATCTATTATATAGGATAACGTATTAGGGCTGAAACACATGCCATCTTCCCAAAGACAGTAGTGTGGGTTTGTACTTACCAATAATTTTCCTGAAGACCGATCGGTGCTAGTGGCAATCAGCTCTGTCCCTTCGTTAAACGTGGGTATTGATAGCCCGATCTCGTCCCCTTGTTCAGTGTATGTAAAGGAGTCGATAATGCTCATTTTCTCATCTACATTAAGTAAGAAAAAGCTATCAGCTTGACAATATTTGTTACTATTTTTTTCAATGATCGCTTCGGGGTTTTCACATATGTGCTCGACAGTACCTATGTGGTCAGCAGTTTTGAATGTGTAAATGTCGAATGAAGATCCAAATCTTTCCGATCCGTCGGTCAGTTCATAGAATTTACGATTAGCACTATCGTTTGTGGTCATTAAATCAAGTTTGTTTTGTAATTTAGTGTTCAAGGTCACCGCCGTATCAAGCTCAGAGGTTAGTACGATATTACGTTTTTCTAGAGTGTTAACCTCTTGCGACAGATTAGAGGCAGAACTTTTGTAGTATTGAGTGCAATAACTGAGTCCAATAACGATACTGGCGAGTAGGATACCTAGGATCGCTAAATGTGTATGTTTCATATAGAAAATAATAACATAATTGCTACAGCTTCTTAGTTTCAATTTCTTCTTGTAGACGACTCATCATGTCTTCAATGGTGAGTTCTACGGAGTTGCCATCACGTGCTTCGAGGGTTACTCCACCGCGCTCCACTTCTTTGTCACCGATTACGAGGAAGTAGGGGAGCTTGGCGTTTTTGGCATTGCGGATTTTCTTACCCATTGATTCTTTGCTGTCGTCAAAGTCAGTTCGGATACCAGCCGCTTTAAGTTGGCGATTCACATCGGCAGCAAACTCATTGTGAGCCTCCGCTACTGGTACCACCGCGACCTGCACGGGCGAGAGCCAGAGCGGGAAGTGGCCACCAAGGTGTTCAATCAAGACGGCTGAGAAGCGCTCCAGAGAACCAGCAATCGCTGCGTGGATCATTACAATCCCTTCTTTCTCGCCCTGTTCATTAGTGCACGTAAGGCCGAACCGTTCTGGCATCAGTCGGTCAAGTTGAATGGTGGCAACTTGATGGGTGCGCCCAATCGAGTCCAGCGCCATAAAATCGAGCTTGGGAGCATAAAAGGCAGCTTCGCCAATACCGATGAAATATTCAGCTTTTCGATCCTCGGCGATTGCTTTCATAAGACCTTCAGTTGATTCCCAAATACTGCTGTCACCGAGGTATTTATCTTTTTGTTCTGGATCGTGGAAGGATAGTCTAACCTTGAGTTCAAAACCAAAGGCACCGTAGAAATCATTGACGATGTCCCAGATTGATTCGATCTCATCACGCAGTTGTGATTCTCGACAAAATACGTGCGCGTCATCTTGCGTAATAGACAGGACGCGGGTCAATCCAGCGAGCTCACCTGATTGCTCGGCCCGGTACACCATAGTGGTTTCAGCGTAGCGCTGGGGCAGATCGCGATATGACCGCGGCTCAGCATCAAAAATTTGAGTATGATGCGGACAGTTCATTGGCTTAAGTACGTACTCTTCAGCATCGTCATCTTCTTTAGCCCGGACTTTAAATAAGTCCTCACTGTATTTATTCCAGTGACCGCTCGTTTCATAGAGTGATTTTTTGGCGATGTGGGGAATGGTTACTACTTCATAGCCTTTCTCTCGGCGCAAACCAGTGACAAATTCATCAATGAGACGACGCATGGTGGTGCCTTTGGGAGTCCATAGCGGGAGACCTGGTCCCACTAATTCTGAGAACGTAAACAAACCAAGCTCTTTACCAAGCTTGCGATGATCGCGCTTCTTGGCTTCGGCCAGTTGCGTTTCATACACCTCGAGCTCTTCTTTGGTGTCGAAGGCGAGGCCATAGATACGGGTCAGCATCGGGTTCTCCTCGCTCCCGCGCCAGTAGGCGCCGGCAACTTTGTCGAGCTTGAAGGCATCAGTAGCTATTTCCTCAGCTGGATTCTCAGAGTGTCCACCACGGCACAGATCAGTAAACTCAGCTTTAGTGCCAGCGCCGGCGGTATAAAGAGTGATAGTTTCACCTTTCTCGGTAATTTCATTAACAAGTTCAAGCTTGAATTGATTGTCTGCAAATACAGCCCGAGCTTCATCAGCGGAGACTTCCTTGTGTTCAAAACTAGTCCATTGTCCGAGCATTTTCTTCATGTGTTTCTGGATCTTTTTTAGATCGCCGTCACCTGGCGCTTCACCAGCAGAAAAGTCGATGTCGTAGTAGAAGCCGTTGTCGATGGCTGGCCCCAGGGTGAGTTTCGCATGAGGATACTCGACCAAGGTCGCAGCAGCGAGTAAGTGAGCGAGGGTGTGTCGTTTGTGTTCTAGGTTTGTGTTCATAATTATGGGGTTTGTTGGATCTTAAAATCTTAAGCACTGAGATTCAACGGCTTCGCGCTGTCGCGCTGCAGATGTTTCACTACAGTGCTTAAAATTTTAAGATCCAGAGACTTCCGGTGTGTGCCGAAGCATCTGCAGCCGACTTCTGTAGGCGAAGCCGCTGAGGCAGGCACCGGAAGTTTTGAGAGGTTAAATAATAAAACGCCCGAGCAATCATACGACAGGGTCGCATGTTTGCTCGGACGATCAAATGTAATCGCGGTTCCACCGGGCTTCTCTTCTGTATGCAGAAGAGCACTTCATTGGTTCAGATTAGGCTTGCGCACCGGTGCGGCCCTCGGTTGGTAGCCGAGGCAATCTCTGATACATAAAATCTTACACCTAGATTCTGTTTTGTCAAAAAAAGTGCGCCCCGAATGTCGGGGCGCAGCAAGCTTCAGGTGAGGTCGTGCAATTCGATCCAGCCGAGTAGAGATCGAAAGGAAAATCTATTGTTTCCACGTGAGGTGCCCACTTTGACACATAGACCGATGTCTGACGTGTCGTCGGTGGTATCGTCGAGTTTGACGAAGTCATCGCCAAGAACTTTACGACACATCTCCCCGATGCCGGGGATGAGCACACGAAGCTTCTCTTCATCTCCCTCCTTGATGTTGCAGAGCTCACCCTCATCGTCGCAGATTTGGATTAAGTACCAGCAGACTTTCACGTCTGGTACATTTGAAGCAAAACTGACTTTAAGTCGCATATCGTCCTCCGTAAGGTTGCGTACTTGCACGTATAGAATATCTTGTTTAGAAACAAATTCAAAATAAATTATTGAATACAACAATGCTGGTCTACTTTGTCTAAAAAAAGCCGATGAGGCTCTTACCGAATTCCACGGCAAGAGCCCGCATCAACGGGGTCGGACGGAAGTGAATCAAACCATGTCCAGAAATGGAACAGAGCGAGCCTCCAATCAATTATTGGTATTATCCCAAGCAAGTCGTACATGGTGTCACCTCCTGTCAGCTAAACTAGCTAATTGTTGGCGGTTCGTCAACTGAATTGGTTTCTGGCGCTGGAGACAGGACTTTAATTTTATCAATGAGAATACTTGGTTCGTCATTGCGAATATTGAGCTTGCCGCGGAGCGCCACACAGGTACCGGGCACCAGGAGATCTCGGTAGGTTTGGAAGACTTCGGGGAAGGCGACCATTTCGATGGTGCTGGTGTGATTGGAGAGTTGGACAAAGGCCATACGATCGCCTTTTTTAGTGAGAAGCTCTTTCACGGTTTCAATCATCCCAGCGGTGTCGACCTTACCCTTCATCTGCACCACCTCCATCTCACGACCATCTGTGACCGCACTCACAATGTCGCCAATCATCCGCCGTTCGCCTTTTTGCAATTCTTCGCGGTGATCATCGAGCGGGTGGCCTGACACATACACGCCCAAGAGTTCTCGTTCCCAAGTGAGCTTTTGGGATTGGTCGGCTTCAGGAGCGCTCTCAAGGACAAGGTCGTTGATAGTAGTTTCCATACCACCAAAGAGCGAGTCTTGACCAGCCTCTTTGCCGGCGACGTGTTCACGGTTGAAGGCAAGCATAGTATCGATGTTGGCGTATAACAGACCACGCTCAGCGAAGCTATTCAGCGCACCAGTCATGACAAGCGCTTCGAGGGATTTCTTGTTGAGATTTTTATCGTGCACACGAGTCAGGAAGTCAGCCAGTGTACCAAATGGTCCACCTTTTTTGCGTTCAGCAATAATTGCGTCAGCAATGCCAGAACCGAAGTTTTTAATCGTCGTGAGTCCAAAGCGGATGGTTTGGGTACCAGGAATCACCGTGAAGTCTGAGAAAGATTCGTTGACGTCTGGGGGTAATACCTCGATACCCATCCGGTCACACTCGTGAATAATTTCTGAGATTTTTTCGGTGTCACCAGAGTCTGCCGTCAGTACCGCGCTCATATATTCGACGGGGAAGTTCGCCTTCATGTAGGCGGTTTGGTAAGCGACGCGGCCATAACTCGCCGCGTGGGCTTTATTAAAACCGTACGCCGCAAAGGGCTCGATTAGCTTCCAGAGTTTATCTGCCAGTGCCGGAGTGAGTTTGCCGTACTCAGCGAAACCTTGCATGAGTTTTTCTTTTTCGGCTTCCATCACTGCCGGAATTTTCTTTCCCATCGCTTTACGCAGCTTGTCGGCATCGAGCCAGGAATAGCCAGCGAGTTCAATCGCGGTCATCATCACATCGTCCTGGTAGGTGATCACGCCGTAGGAACGATCGAGAATTTTCTCGAGGCGGGGGTCAAGGTAGGTGATTAAGGATTGGTTGTGTTTGCGCTCAATATACGTTGGAATCATTTCCATTGGTCCCGGTCGATACAAGGCCACCATCGCATTGATGTCGTGAATGCTGCTTGGTTGGAGCTGCTTTAAGAACGAGGTCATCCCGGAGCCATTGAGCTGGAAGAGTCCCATGGTCTGACCTTCAGCCAGCATCTTGAATGTCTTGGCGTCATCAAGCGGAATGTTTTCAATATCGACATCAACATTTCTCGTAACTTTCACCCGCTTCACCGCGTCAGCTAAGATGGCGAGGTTTTTAATACCCAAAAAGTCGAACTTCAGGAGACCAACCCCATCTTCGCCAACAGAATGCATTTCGTACTGAGTGATGAACTTGCCAGTTTTGGAGTCGAGTTGGATGGGGACGTATTGATTGAGTGGCTCTGGCGCTATTACTACACCAGCCGCATGAACACCGACGTGCCGGACCCGACCTTCAATCCGCTTAGCGAGATCGATCACTTCGCGCGACTCGCTGTCAGCTTTGTAGAGTTTTTTGAGATCAGGTTCCATTTCAAGCGCTCGATCGATAGTCATGGCAAAACCTTGGCTACCCATCGGGATGAGTTTTGCGATCGTGTCTCCAGTACTGTATGAGTGGCCGAGTGCTCGCGCTACGTCACGCACGGCCGCGCGGGCCATCATGGTTCCGAAGGTGCCGATTTGAGCCACTTTGTCTTCACCGTATTTATTTTTGGCGTACTCAATGATTTCGTCACGCCGGTTATCGGCAAAGTCCATATCGATATCAGGCGCTGATGGACGTTCCGGGTTCAAGAATCGTTCAAAAGGGAGTTTGTATTCAAGGGGGTCCACGTTGGTAATTCCAAGCACGTACGTCGCGTACGAACCAGCCACCGAACCTCGAATGGTCGTGAGGATGCCACGCTCACGAGCTTCACGCAGCAAGTCACCTACCACCAAGAAATACTTGGCGTAGCCTTTAGTTTTGATCACCTCGAGTTCATAGTCGAGGCGCTTTTTTACCACCTCATCATTGATGTCGTGTCCGCGCCACTTCACGCCGGCGTAGGCAGTATCTCGCAGTTCTTCATCAGGTTCTTTACCACTTTCAATGATGTAATTCGGGAACTTCCACGCTTCCATGCCGAGGGTAATCTCGACGTTACACTGCTCTGCGATTTTTACCGTATTGGTAAGTGCTTCTGGTGTATCGGCGAACCGTTCTTTCATTTGCTCCTGGGTCGTGAATGAGAAGTCTTCGGAGCGTTCGGCTGAGGTGTCTACAACGCCGCCACTTTGGATCTTAATCATCGCTTCTCGAGCAATGGCGTCGTCTTTGGTGAGGTAATAAATATCTTGAGCCGCTACGAGCGGAGTGTTGGTGTCCGCCGCCAGCTTCTTGAGGCGCTCTTGATTTTCTTGGTGATCGAGCATCTCGGGGTGGTGGCTGATCTCGAGGTAGCAATCGTCTTTAAAGAGTTGTTTGTAGAAATCAAGGGCAGCACCGGCGGCTTCGGTGTCACCGTGCTTGAGTGCTTGGGCTGGTTCACCAGCAAAAGAGGGTACGATACAAATCAGGTCTTCATGCAGTTCGGTGAGCAGTTCACGATCAAGTCGGGGGCGATAGTAAAACCCTTCAGTGTTGGCACGGGTAACCAACATAATGAGGTTTTGGTAGCCTTTAAAGGTTTTAGCCAGCAGGACGAGGCGACTCCGCGGCTTGTCCATAGGGTCGCGGTCGTGGCGTGTGCGGGGTGCCATAAAAGCATCGAGGCCGATGATCGGCTTGATACCTTCTTTTTGACAGGCTTGATAGAAATCAATCGCTCCGTACAGCGCACCAGCGTCGGTGATCGCCAGCGCGTCTTGGCCGTCGGCTTTGGCTGTAGCAGCGAGCTCTTTTGGGGTGGGAACAGCATTAAGGAGGGAGTAATGCGAATGCACGTGCAAATGCACAAAGTCAGTAGTCAGTTTCGGCGTGTCAGACATAGTGAGAGTAGTATACCAAAAATCCGTTCAAAGCCGATGGTGCGTATTTTTGGGCGCTCCGAGGCCGCTCGGCCGGTCTTACCCAAAATACCTGCCATCGGCTTCTCACTACACAAGTAGTGAGGTGGGGTACAATCAGACTATGAAATATCTCATTGGTATTGATGAAGCCGGCCGAGGCCCTCTCGCTGGTCCGGTGTCGGTAGGGGTACTTAAAATCCCAGTAAATTTTGACTGGAAGTTGATTCCTGGTGTAAATGATAGTAAGCAGTTGAGCGAACAGAAGCGGGAGGAGTTGTTTGTCCGGGCGAAAGAGCTGCAGCAAGCCGGGAAGCTAGAGTACGCGGTAGCAATGGTGTCAGCCAAAGTAATTGACCGGATTGGGATTTCAGCAGCGATCAGGCTCGCGATGCGCCGCGCCCTCAAAAAAATCACAACTAATAGTACGATATATCGTACTAAGGTATTGCTGGATGGTGGTCTGAAGGCGCCGGTTGAGTTTGTTAATCAGGAGACGATTATCAAAGGGGATAGTAAGGAGCGCGTGATTGGGTTGGCGTCAGTGATGGCCAAAGTGACGCGTGACCGCTACATGGTGCGACAGTCTAAGCTTGCCGCTTACAAGCCATATAATTTTCATATTCACAAAGGTTACGGCACCAAAGCCCACCGCGCAGCTATTGCCAAACACGGTTTTTCACCACTACACCGCCGCAGCTATTGCAAAAATATAAAGGTGTTGTAGAGTGTGTGGCTATAAGATCGGTGAAGTCGCTACCGATCGAATTTGTTCCACAAAACGCGACAAAATACACGAGGGTTTAATGTCAAGACAGTACTTGTGTGAAGGTTGTTATCGGTGTGTCAGCTTGGAGCAAATAGCTGCAGAAGTGGTTTGTGCATCGGCTGACGAACTTATCGTGGAAGCGATAAGGTTTGAAGTAGGGATGCGCTTTGAAGATTGTTCATATCGACAGACAGATTCTTTGCTTGTCAAAGGAAAGATTCCTGTTGAAGGTGAGCTTTCGGGGCCACTTCTCGCAGAGCTAGCCAGGAAGGCTCGCGAGATGAGAACTTCTTGCCCGGACGCGCTACAGGCTGTAACAACCCAGCTTCTGACTAAGCAAGTCGTGCAATAGTCGCGACATATATAAAAACAAAAGGGCTCGAGTAGTCCATTTGGGGCCGGCAACGCAACGCGTTCGTCCGGCTCTTCATTTTTATACTTCACCACTAAAGTGAGGGCTTACCGCCAGTAAACATTGCGGAGCTGACAGAGCCGGTTTCTGCCGACTCTTTAGGCGCGGAGCGCATCGGCAGAATCTGGCAGCGAGCATAACACAAAGTCCGCTGGGACTTTGCTGTGTGTTTATTGGCGGTAAGCCCGAACGGTGTTGCTATTTTCAGCCCTTTCTGGTATATTTGCGGCCACTAAGCAATATTCTATATGGTAATTCGAATGCGACACACGCGGGCTCATACAAAGAACCGCCGAAGCCACCACGCTCTCTCAGCGCCAACTTTGGCGACCTGTGCGAACTGTGGTGCTACCCACAAGCCACATCATATGTGTCTAGAATGTGGATTTTACAAAGGCCGACAAGTAGTTGACCTTAAAGCTAAGAACGAAGCGCGTGCCGCTCGGATCCAAGCTAAGAAAGAAGCGATCAAAGCTCAAGGTGAGCAGATCGATCCGACTGAGTCAGATTCAGTAGCCGAAGCAGCTCCAGCTGAGGCAATCGACGAAAAGGAAGCGAAGAAGGACTAATTGTCCCCAAGATCCCGGCTTCGGCCGGTTTTTTGTAGGAGTAAGCAGTGTAGTATATAGGCAGTAGTAGTTAGTACATTATTTTATGGCGAATCGGCACCTTTCAAGATCAATCGTTCTGCAATCACTCTTTGAGTGGGATTTAAATGCTATCGAGAAGAAGAACGTCCCAGAGACGCTGCTGCGTAACGTAGAAGAATTTGCACCGAATAAAACTGATTTACCCTTCATGGAGAAGCTCCTGGACGGGATTTTGCAGAAGCAAAGCGAGCTGGATCAGGTGATCGAGAAGGCAGCGCCGGACTGGCCGATTGATCGTATCTCACCAGTCGATCGAAATATTCTCCGTCTCGGACTGTACGAGTTATTATTTGCTGATCGAGCTGAAGTACCAGCCAAGGTGGCTATCAATGAAGCGATTGAGCTAGCCAAGCAGTTTGGTGGTGATAACAGCAGTCGGTTTGTAAACGGGGTACTTGGTGCTGTCTACAAAGAGATTGGTGAACCAGGGAAAGAAGAGCAAAGTAAGCGCAAGAAAAAGGAAGTGCCCTTTGATGAGATGCCAATCCAGCGCCTGGCTGGTGCAGTGGTTTACGCTGAACATGAGGGAGTAATGTACTTGGCTCTTGTACACGATATTTTTGGACACTGGACGCTCAGCAAGAGCAAGATCGCTGAAAATGAAGAGCTAGAAGCCGGTGCGGCGCGCGCCCTGAAGGAAGAGATTGGTCTGAAAGTAACTATTGCGGAACAACTTGGTCAAAATGAGTACGTAGCCAGTCAGCCTGAGATCGGAAAAGTGCGAAAGCAGGTGACGTATTTCTTAGCTGAGGCGGAGTATACCGAGATTGCTCTAGCAAAAAAAGGAGGGCTTGATGATGCACAGTGGTTTAAGGTGGCTGATATCTTGGATTTAAACTTTTATGAGGATATTCTACCGATCGTGACCAAAGCCATCACCATGCTGGTGTCGAAGAAATAGGCGAACTACTGCGTTGAGCTTCAGTAATTTTATGCTCACTCGGCTAAAGCCGCATTCGCACAAAATTCTTCGCTCGCCTGGTATTTCATCCTATTTCTTTGATACCAGTAAATAGAGAGTCCTGTTGAGAATTTACTAAAAAGCACGTATAGTGCCAATAGACTCCGATACATTACAGTAAGCGTTTATTCCAACGTCGCTTGTCATGTCTTTTGAGTCATTCTAAAAGTATAAAACGTATTTATGGCAGAAGAACGAACTATTGATTCTGATGTAGCGAAGGTGGAACAGATATTAGGAGTGGTATTTGATGATAAATCGCACTTACTCTCGGCTATTACTCATCGTTCGTATCTAAACGAACACAAAGAAGCAACCTGGGATCATAATGAACGTCTGGAGTTCTTGGGTGATGCTGTTCTTGAGCTGGTGGTTACGCACTTCCTGTTTGAGAAATACCCGGAGAAGCCGGAGGGGGAACTGACTGCTGTACGAGCTGCATTAGTAAATACCGTCTCACTCTCGGCGGCTAGTTCAGCGCTTGGGGTAGATGACTATATGTTGATGTCAAAGGGTGAGGCCAAAGATACTGGCCGGGCCCGACAGTATATTCTCGCTAATGCGTTTGAGGCATTTATCGGTGCAATCTACATGGATAAAGGCTACGATGTGGCGCGAGACTTTATTGCAGGACAGCTCTTCCCAAAGACTGAGGAAATTGTCGATAAACAACTATGGCAAGACCCAAAGAGTCGTTTCCAGGAGTTGTCGCAAGAAATGGAATCTACCACGCCAACCTATCAGTTAGTGAGTCAGGACGGACCTGATCATGACCGAGTATTTACGATTGGTGTGTTTCTAAAGAAAGCCCAGATTGCCGAAGGTAAGGGCCGCTCTAAACAAGAGGCTGAACAGGCAGCAGCAGAAGCAGCAATAGAGAAGAAGGGTTGGTAGTAGATTAGTAGGTACTCACAAAGGGGCATAAAAACGAAGTTTTTGTGCCCCTTTGTCGTGCTACCATTACAAGAAATGAAACAGACTCGCGGTTTTACCCTGATAGAAATTATGATTGTATTGATGATCATAGGTTTTTTAGCTTTGATTGTATACGGTAGCTTGAGTAGTGCGTCTGGAAAAGCGCGCGATGTAGAACGAAAAAAACTTTTAGTTGATCTTGATCAGGCAGTGCAGTTGTATTATGAAGACAACGGTCAGTATCCCGAAGCTGGATGTGGTGCTGGTGAGAACTGGGTTACTCCCGGTGATGCGGCGGGTTCTTTTTCACCTTGTGAAGAGTATATAGTAGGTTTGGTTCCAAATTATTTAACAGAATTGCCTCAAGATCCAAAATCAGAAGATGAAAGAAATTCAGGATTTGCGTACCGAGTGATCGGCGATGAGTATAAAGTTATGGTGTACGACAGTGTTGAAAGTAATACTGTTTTTGATCAAGAAGATGAGTTTTCTCGCTGTGATAGTAGCTGTTTACTGCATCCAGGGAACCCTTCAAATGGAGGAACTGGTGGTTGGGGAAATCGCTGTGAGGATGAGGCCTTTTTCCGTACGTACGCATTATACCGAGACAGCGTACCTGGTAATAAGGACGGATCAGAATGTTTTTAGTAAGTAGTTGTATGATTCGATTGTGTGTAGTGTGTCAGAAAAACAAAAGATTTACAGTTTTTGTAAAGTTAGCGGTTCCGAGCAACATGCTACTATAATATAAACTTGTATGTATTTTATTAAGGCACAAAAAGGATTTACTCTAGTTGAGATGCTGGTGGTTGTCAGTGTGATAGTCCTTTTGTTATTCGCGGGCGTGCGATCATTATGGGGTTCCACCGAAAAGGCGCGAGACGAGCAGAGAGTAAATGATTTAAATCAGATTCGTCTAGCGCTGCGCCTATACGCAGAAGCAAATGATGGATATCCTACTGAAAGTGAAGTCGGGACAGATCAGGGATTTTTAGGAGTCGGAAATCCGATTGATACCATGCTGGCACCATATTTACCGAATATACCAAAAGATCCATTTCATGACGGTATTAATTACTACTACTATTACGATGGGTATCATGGTTGTACAGAACTTACTCCTCCCTATAATGTGGCCATTTATGCGCGACAAATGGAGACTGATAGGCATAAAAACCGAACTGATACCTGCATACGAACTGACACTGAGCCAACAGCAACGGGCGCCTTACCAGCCGATGAAGATACACACGTAATCCTCTTGCCGGCCAAGCAAACTTTTGACGGAACGTAGCCTATGCACCTTAAACACCTCTCAATTAATGGCTTCAAGTCTTTCGCGAAAAAAAGCGAGTTAGAATTTTCGAGTGCAGTGACGGCGATCGTGGGACCTAATGGCTCAGGCAAGAGTAATGTAGCTGAATCATTTCGCTTTGTACTTGGTGAGCAATCGGTGAAGTCACTGCGCGGTAAAAAGGGTGGAGACTTAATCTGGGGCGGCACTGACGGCGTCTCGCGGGGTAACCGGGCGTCAGTTGCGGTGACACTCGACAATAGTAAGCGGGTGTTTCCAGTTGATTTTGATGAAGTGATCTTAGAGCGAGTGGTGCACCGTGATGGTCAAAATGAATATCTAATTAATGGCTCGAAGGTACGTCTCAAAGATGTACAGGAAACACTCGCCGCCGCCAATATTGGCCCAACTGGACATCATATTATTTCGCAGGGTGAAGCCGACCGGATTTTGTCATCAAACGGTAAAGAGCGGCGGGAGATGATCGAGGACGCGCTTGGGCTCAAGGTCTATCAATTCAAGAAGCAGGAATCAGAAAAGAAGCTGAAAAAGACGCGAGAAAATATTGAGAAGGTAGAAAGTCTGCGTCGAGAAGTGGCGCCACATTTAAAGTTTTTAGAACGACAGGTGCAAAAGATTGCGCGTTCAATCGCACTGCGCGAAGAACTCGGAGATTTTTATAAAGCGTACTTACGGCGAGAAGATTCATATATTGCCCATCACTTTGATCGATTAACGGCTGAGCGCCGACAGCCAGCTGGAAAGCTTGAGGTACTCCAAAACGAACTCAAGGCCGCTAAGGAGACCTTGGCTGCAGCTGAGCAGGATGTAAAGCGCGATGCACTGGTGGAAGCTGAAGAAGGACTCACTCAGGCTCGTCACGATCGTCAGAATGCGTTGCGCCTCAGTGGACAGCTTGAAGGGCAGATTGGATTTTTGGAGCGACGGATCCAAAGTGAGAAAGAACGAGCGAGTAAAAAATCAGAACGACCAATCGCGTACAAAGAAGTCGAAGCCATTATTGCGGAAGTTGAAGGTGGGGTTGAAAAAGCCTTGAAACAAGAAGACTCAGGATTCTTGCAGCGGTCGCTGACTGACATAGTGCATACCCTCAAACGATTCTTGCAAAAAGCCGCTGAAGGGGAAGTGGTCACGACTGAAGCAGAAGAACGCGAATTGACAGAACTACAGACGCAAATGACTTCAGTAACAGCCGAGCTTGAGACCAAGGCGGCTGCTGAAGAGACTGCTCAGCAGGCATACAACGCTGTGCAGGCTGAGATCGAAGCGGATGCCAGCGAGAGCCGGGAAGCTGAGCGGGAAGTCTTTAGGATTGTGAACGAGCAGCGTGAATGCGAGCATGAACTACAGCGAATCGATGGCGAGCTTGGGGTGCTGGATCGTGACCGTAATGAATTCAAGCGTGAACTACAGGAAGCGGTAGCCTTAATTGGGCGAGCAGCTTCGGAGTACTTTACGCATCAGATTATAGTGGATGGAAAAGAGGTTCCAGCCAAAGAAATCGCCGCTGAAGCGCGCAGTGAGCAGCGTGAACGACGACGGGAATTAGAAAAGATGAAGATTCGTCTCGAAGAGCTTGGTGGAGCGAACGAAGATATTGAAAAAGAATACAAAGAAGTTAAAGAGCGCGATGAGTTTTTAGTACATGAGATTGCGGATTTAACGGCATCGGTGGAGAAGTTAGAGGAGCTGATCGCTGATTTGACTGAGCAGCTCAACGAGCGGTTTGTAGCTGGTATCGATAAGATTGGCAGTGAATTTAATCGTTTCTTCATGCTGATGTTTGGTGGTGGAAGTGCGGAGCTCAAACGCGTAAAGCCAAAGATGAAGCAGAAGAAAGAGGTGGAAGACGAAATGGGAGAAATGGTAGAAGTTGATGAGGAAGTGGAAGACGAAGCGGCACAGGAGGGGATTGAGCTTGAAGTGAAGCTACCAAACAAGCGCGTACAGGGGCTGGAAGTACTTTCCGGGGGAGAACGAGCTTTGACCTCAATCGCCCTGATCTTCGCGATGAGCCAGGTGAATCCACCCCTCTTCATTATTCTTGACGAGACTGACGCGGCGCTTGATGAGGCTAACAGTCGTCGCTATGGTGACATGATCCAGGCTCTTTCCGAACGTTCACAATTGATCCTGATCACCCACAATCGTGAGACAATGAGTCGCGCTGGTGTGCTCTACGGCGTCACTATGGCCGGCGACGGCGTCTCCAAGCTCCTCTCAGTGAAGTTTGATGAAGCAGCAGCGGTGGCAAAATAGGTACATAAAAGCCCCGGGTACACGGGGCGCGTCCTGACCTTATGTTGGTCTTTGGGGTAAACTGCTCGACAGGCTTTAGTTTTCTCCTGCAATCAAAAAGTTATGACTCCCGCTATGGTTTTGAGAGGAGTAAATACCTTCAATCCTGTTAATAAAGTCTGTACCCATAAGTAAACATAGGGCCGGAAAAATTTCCTCAGGAGAATAAGTTGAACTTATTTCAACTGAACCCAAACGAAGGGCTTTCGCAACTTTTCGCAATTTGCTATCAGCTGTCTGCGTTTCGTTAACGTCTATGGCTGCATTTTTGCTAAGTTTTGTGATTGCCTCAAATGCATCTTTTCTTGTCCCGAATTTAATCAGGACTGTGTAACGGTAGAGCATAGTGTCCTCCTTTCGGGCTGGACAATTGTAGTTAAAGAACTCACAAACCATATCAATTTATGTAAAAAAAGCAACCACGGCAGTACGCTGCCGTGGTTGAGTTTATGTCACGCGTGAGCGGTACCAGACTGCAAATGCAATCAGGGTACAGACTCCAAAGATCAAAGCAGATGCTGTAAAGGCTGTCTGTAGGTTCCAGATGTCAGCAATCCAGCCCAAGAAGGGTGAGAAGATCGAGAATACCAACCGGGTAGCGAGCGCATTGATCGACAGTACGGTCGCTCGTTCTTCTGGCGCTGCTTCTCGTTGCACGTAGTCCTGAATGATTGGATTCGAGATCCCTCGTTGGAGCCAAAAGAATGGCAGTACCAACAGAACCCAAACTGAATTAGCACCTAGAGCCATAGCGGCATACAGAAGCAGGGGTCCACAGGCAATCAGTCCAAAGAGAGTTCGGAATCGCAGCCAAGCCTCCAAGTGGTGGGCAATGGCTGAGCCGATACCAACGACCACATTGAGTCCGGCCCAAATGTAGCCAAAGTACAGCACGTCAATCCCAAGCTGATTCCAGTGCGGTTGGGTAAACCACACCATGGTAAGCGTTGAGGCTCCCAAGAAACCAGCGAAGAGATTGAGGTTACGCAGCTGCGGATTTTCTTTAATACTTCCACGAATGATTTTCAGCAGCGTTGGTGTTTGACCAGCGATGCGGACGCGCACTTCAGTGAGAAAGAACGAAAGGGGGATAGCGAACAGCATGATCACCCATTGCACCAGTAGCACCGTTGAGATACTACTAATACTTGCGATTACACCCGCTGCGACAGCTGCCACAGCTTCAGAAAAGTTACCGATACTCATCAGTCGACCCTGCCATTTGGTGTAGGTGCTTGTTTGATCATGAGCTTCAAGCGTGTCAAACAACAGAGCATCCCGGGCACCAGACATGAATCCGGCAGAAACAGCGAGAATGAGCTCGGCTGCTATAAAGCCGGCATAGCTTGGAACTGCCCACAAAATGAAGAAGCCAAGTGCTCCAGTAGTGCTGCCCCAGATGAGAGAGGTTTTGTGGCCAAAGCGATCGGCTAGATAGCCACTTGGTATCTCGAACACAATGACTGCAATCGAGAAGATGACCTGCAAAATGAATATGTCTTTGATCAGCAGGCCGTGCGATTGCCAATAGAGGGCAATGATCGGCATAGTGATCATAAACATCCGGATGGCTCTGATGGCACCAAGGAGCCAAATTTGTCGATACATGTTCATAGTATGTGTCCCTTTTGGTTAGTGGTTCGGTGCTGGCGGTTCAAAACGAGTATATAAAAACTCGGCTTTGATCCAGCCGAGGATTTGTGAAAGGGAGGTGAGAAGGGAAATCTATTTAAAACTCTTGGAGATAATAAGATTTACGATGTGAACCATACCCGCGGCTAGATCGAAACAGTGGTAGCTTCGCGATAGGGGAGGCTAGCTTCTGTGCAATACGCATTACAAAAGAAGCGCCGCCCTTAATATCGGCAGTGGCAAAGTTTCGCTTAGCAAATTGATAGGTATGGTTTTCCATATACTGTTGATGACGAATCAAGTCGAAAAATCTTTCACAAAAGAAACATTATTGACATTATGTCAAAAATGTGTTTATAATACTTGCGAACTGAATCTTTGAGTAGAGCAGAAAAGGGGGCCATTGTGGTCGAAAGTACTAAGAAAAAGAAGCGTAAACGGATTCTGACAGATGAGAATATGCCGGAAGGGTACTCTCTCCAGGACTGGAATAATTTCTTGGGTGTCATACGCTCGAGAGTATTTCGTTCCCCGGGTGTAAGTGGCGATTGGCGTGAATTTTCCGGAAAAGCAAATTTACACAAAAGCACAGTCCTCGGCTTCTTATTTGATGAGGGGCGTCAACCGACACTTCTCACGTACTGGAAGCTTGCCTGTGCTGTCGGCCTGGCACGTGAGTGGTTGAGATTCTTCTCTTCAGCTGGAGATGAGGAGGATGTTCCTCTGACTCCTGCGGAAGCTCGACGGCTCCACGGAAATAAAAAGAAATAGATCTTTCGGGGTCACGTTTCGCAGCATTGGGCTGCTTGAAATGTGGCCCTTTGTTTTGTCTGGGTAAATTTGTATATATAACAAAACCGGCCGGAAGCGGAGCTTCCGGCCGGTTTTGGTTACTATGGTTAGTTAAAGGAAATTTTTAAAAGCAGATTGCTGATTTTAGGAGATTAACTCAAAATCAATCTGGCGTTCTTCCATGTCAGCGCGGGTGAGCTTTACTTGCACTTCGTCGCCAAGGCGGTAGATCTTGCCAGAACGTTCACCTTTGACGCGGTACTTGGCTGATTCGTGTACGAAGTAGTCGCCCTTGATACTGGCGAGTTTGACCATTCCTTCACTCATTGAGTTTTTCTCAGCGACATAAATACCCCAGTCAGATACCCCAGTGATCACACCAGTGAATTCTTGCCCGACTTTGTCCATCATATACTCAACTTGTTTGTACTTGATGCTGTCGCGCTCGGCTTTCACTGCTTCCATTTCGCGTTCTGATGATTGGGTAGCGAGGCGTTCGTTCTTAGCGATTTCTTGACCGCTAATATTCGAACCATCAAGATGGCGACGTAGTAGGCGGTGGGCCATGAGGTCAGGGTAGCGCCGGATTGGTGAGGTGAAGTGGGTATAGAACTTGAAGGCGAGACCAAAGTGACCGATGTTCTTAGTTGAGTAGACCGCTTTGGCCATGCTGCGGATCGTCGCTACCTTCAACAGGTCTTCTTCAGGCTTGCCTTCGATATCTTTGAGCAGTTGATTGATAGCGGTCGCAGTTACGAGACCTTTTTCGGTTTTAAATTCATATCCAAGTGCATGCACAAAGAGCGCGAGCTCTTCGATCTTGTCTGGATTGGGCACATCATGAATCCGGTAAATAAACGCGGCGTCTTTGTTCTTTTCCTTGCATAGTTTATGGATGAAGGTGGCCACCTCGCGGTTGGCGAGCAGCATGAAGTCCTCAATCATCATCATGGTCTCGGTGCGGACTTTGGTGTAGGCGCGGATCGGAGTACCATTTTCGTCGAGCTCAAATTTTACTTCGGGTTGCTCAAAGGCAATGGCACCATTCTTGTACCGCTTCTGGCGCAGCTCTCGACCAATAGTCATCATGGTGTTCAATTCATCAAGATATTCACCAGCCTGGTCGTCGAGGACTTGCTGCGCATCTTCGTAGGAGAAGCGCTTGTCAGAGTGAATGATGGTCTGGCCGTACCAAGCGTCTTTGATCTCACCTTTTATAGTAAGTTCGAATACAGCTGAGAAAGCCAGGCGGTCTTCGTCGGGGCGAAGGGAACAGAGGTCGTTACTAAGCACTTCCGGGAGCATTGGGATAACCCGGTCGACTAAGTAGATAGAAGTACCACGGTCACGCGCTTCCATGTCAATGTGTCCACCGTCTTCAACATAATGAGAGACGTCTGCGATATGGATACCGACTGAGTAGTTACCATTCTCAAGTTTTTCTAGTGACAACGCATCGTCAAAGTCTTTAGCGTCATGCGGGTCGATGGTCATGGTGGTAATGCCACGCAGGTCTTTTCGCTTGGGGTCTTTCAAAGCATCAGCGAAGATTTGCTCCTGGTTCTTGTATAGCTCGTGCGCAGCTGCTGAGATAGGTTCAGCGAAGTTTTCAGAAAATCCACCACCGCGAATGATGGCTTGCATTTCAGTTTCGTGATCACCAGCTTTGCCAAGGGTTTCGATCACTTCACCAACCGGGTCGATGTGGGGTGATTGCCAGTTTTTGATCTGTGCCACTACTTTCATACCAAGATCAGCCGCCGTAGCGTCAGGTAGGAGTGGACGAACGTGAATCCGGTGGTTGTCAGGGGAGAGGTACAGTGAGTCGCGGTCGTCTCGTTTCTTGATAGTACCGATGAACTCAGTACGGGCAGACTCGACTACTTTGACTACTTTTCCTTCGCGGCGATCGCCAGGTTTTTCGGGTAGTAACTCAATTTCCACCTGGTCACCATCAAGTCCAAACGAGAGGTTGTCTCGATTGATTACAATATCTTCTAAAAAGTTTTCGACGGCGACAAAGCCAGTGCCTTTGCCACGAACGAGGATGGTCCCCGTATAGGTTTTTGTTTCTGTCATAAAGTGCCTAACTCTACCTTTTTAGGGCTGTGTTGACAATGGAATAATTTTATTACTATTCTAGCTATAAGATAAAAAAATATAAAAGAAACGGTATATTGATTTTAGCGCACGTACCTTGTAGTAGAAGTGATGGCGACTAGTTGCGCACTTGTCGAATTCAAATTATTAGAATTCTCTGTTATTAAAGTATCGACGGAGTGTCGCCATCATCTTTCTTCTTAATAAACAATTCCTTAGGACATTTTCTAACAAAAGTGTTTTGGAGGGAGATGTCCACCCCCTCCCTGTCGAACTGACCGCGCCCCGGCGCGGTCTTTTTTTGCCAAACCACTCCTTGCTAAATCTCTATCTATATAGTATTGTTGCGCCGTTATGTTAATGATGAGATTACAACGAGTCGGCCGCAAAAACGATCCTAGTTATCGGGTTGTGGTTGTCGATAAGCGGACTGGTCCAAAAAGCAACAAGAATATTGATATCTTGGGTTCATACAATCCAAAGCTAAATCATATTCAAATTGATGCTGATAAGGCCAAGGACTGGCTGTCAAAGGGTGTGCAGCCTTCAGATACCGTGCACAATATTCTCGTCGGTCAAAAGGTGATAGAGGGTAAAAAAATAAATGCTCTCCCTAAAAAGTCACCGATTGTAGACGAAGAAGCTGTGAAGCGGGCTGAAGAAGAAGCGGCGGCGAAAGCAGAAGCTGAAAAAGTAGCTGCTGAAGCCCCAGCTGAAACTGAAGCAGAACCGTCTACTGACGAAACTCCTGCTGAGGAGGTAACTGCAGAGGCTCCGGCCGAAGAAGTTGTCGCCGAGGAAGCTGAAGAAGAAAAGAAAGACTAGTGTTTCCTACTTCACAAAAGAAAAAATCTTATCATACATATATGATAAGATTTTTTCTTTAGAGGCGTGGCTAAGAAGCTGCCGACATAAATGCTCTTGGTATCATACATGATACCAAGAGGTTACAGCCGCCCGGCTTTTGCCCGGGCGGCTGTTGACGTGTGTCTGAGTGTCTCGTACTATTTAGATAGCAGTATACTTTTTAGTATCGCTTAACAAACTAATACACCTTACGTATGGATATGCATGAAGATCAGCAATTTCTAGAGACACTAGTAAAGGCCTTGGTAGATAATCCGGACGCGGTAGCGGTAAATCGCACGGTTGATGAAATGGGAGTCCTGCTCACGCTTGACGTGCACGCTGAAGATATGGGAAAGATTATCGGCCGCAGTGGAAATACCGCAAAAGCGATCCGAACTCTTTTGCGCGTGGTGGGGATGAAGCACGATGCCCGGGTGAATCTGAAGATCAACGAGCCAGAGGGTGGTAAAGGTATGACTATGAATAGCGATGTTGAGAATTCAATGGAGCCGACACCGGAGGAGGTTACAGCTCCCAAATCCCTCGACGAAGCTATCGACGACCTCAAGATCTAGACTGGCAGATTTCTTTGTTAAATGAAGAAAGGAGCGCAAGCGACTATTCTGAATTTATGTCCGAATTTACTCTGTTCCTAGAGCAAATTCCTGGACCAGACTGCGAAAAAAGACCCTCACTGGACTTTCGTCCCACTCGGGTCTTTTTTCTTACCTTCCTCGAACTCTACTCAGTCTAGATCTTGAGGTAATGCATTTCATCTCACTCTTCATTTAATGTGTAAATTTCAAATTACATCGATTAGCTTGATAGAAAAAGAGCAGCACCTATCGGTGCTGCTCTTTTTCTATGCTAGGATTTTGTCATTAGTATCATTGCTGATTATAGAAAATTTATATTTTTATGAAAATTGAGTATTCTGATAGACGATTAACTTCTTTGATAAGCAATACTGCTATTGAAGTTTATATAATTTGCTATCTTGTAACATCATTTTTCACGACCCTCAAACCAGAGTTGATTAGTGTGATTGCGTACTATTTGCTAGGGGTTTTTTGGCAATGCACTGTAGTTCACTTCGTGTTCAATCAAAAAGTACGTCACAATAAGCTGTTACGCTTTTTCTCATTAATTGTATTTTTTCCGCTACTGCTTGTATATCGCCAACGTTTCAGTCGATGATCATATTGTCTTGCTAGCTTCGATTTTAGCGCTGTCATCTTTTAGTATCGCTGGGATATTGGTTTCTAACTGGGAATTGAATTTAGAGCAAAAAAAGTTATCAATGTACTGGACTTATGGTCAGAGTGTACTCAGGATCGGATTATCTGTAATAGTATTAGTTTTACTCAACCCAGCTGCGAATGAGCCAATACCGGTTACTTTTTTGCCCATATTATTGATTGGTATGTATGTACTGTTTCTTGCAGCTACATACTGGCAATGGAAAAATATAAATCATAAATATGAGTTACAGCAGGCAAAATCATTTCTTAATAGTGTCGTTTCTTTAATCTTTATACTGTTTGGACTTTGTGTTATGAGCATACAATGAGTAAACAATCGAATAATTATATTTAGGCTAAGATATGAATACGCGAGACATTAATTTTATTGAAAACCAGGAGGGAAAGCTTTGGATGAAACTACGATCTGAGTTACAGTAGCTATACTATGAATTTTCACGTTATCACTATCTTTCCAGAGGTTTGCCGCGCATACACTGATGCGAGTGTTTTAGGACGAGCGCAGAAGACTGATAAGGGGAAGGGGGCTAAGGTGCGAGGGAAGAAAATGACGGTTGCGTATTATGATCCACGAGAGTTTACGACCGATAAACATCGGAAAGTAGATAACAAGCCATATGGTGGCGGGCCCGGTATGGTGATGACAGCCGAGCCAGTTCTGAAGGCGTGGGATAAAGCGGTGGGTCGCAAGACTAAGGCACTGAAAGAAAAGAAAGTGAAGACGCTGATCATGTCACCGCGGGGGAAACAGTTTGATCAAAAGATGGCTAAACAGCTGGCGAAGCAATACGATCACGTAGTATTGATTGCTGGCCGGTACGAGGGAATTGATCACCGGGTAAATACAATCACTAAGGCTGAAGAGGTGAGTGTGGGAGATTACATCCTGACCGGTGGCGAGCTACCGGCGCTGACTATCATCGACGCCGTGGCGCGCGAAATCCCAGGCGTACTCGGTAGCTACGAGTCGCTCGAAGATCAACGTCCCACCACCGGTGAGTGTTACACTCGACCCGAAACTTTAGAATACAAAAAGAAGCAATACAAGGTCCCGGAAGTATTTGTGGGAGGGAATCACGCGGAGATAGATAAACGACGAGGAAAATAAAATACGACCGCGCGGTGATGTCCGCGCGGCCGGAGCTGCGTTTGAGATTTAGCTGTAGCTTTGCAAGAACTCAAGCCGTTTTTCTGCGCCGATTTTCCGGGCATGATCGAGTACTTCATCACGAGGAAGCCAGAAGCGAGACATGCCGTGCTCATCGAAATGGGCAGCCTCTGGCTCGTGCCACTCATGTTCAGGCTGGAAGGTTTCGGTTGTTGCCCAGATACTGTCGCGCATTTGGATCCCGATGATCTTTTCGACGAACCAACCCTCTGCTGGATTGTCGATATCAATCCCTTCCCAATCACGATAGACGAAGAGGTCTTGCGGAGTTAGGCCGCATACCAGAATGGCTGGAACTGCTTGATCTTGACGATGGGTGATCCCCCAACTCCTGAAGTTCGGGCCCCATTTGGCAAGTAGAATCGGGTGCATGAAGCCCCGAACCTGATCGATGGTCTGGTAGACCAGGGTGTGACCCTCAATGTCGCAATGAACGCCGCGGATTTCTCGGTCGAAAAGGACCGACAGCAATTCAAGATCTGCCATCTGACCGTAGAAAACTCGTGAGGATTCGTATGCTTGTAGTAGCATTGGCTAATACTCCGTAATAACGTGGCAGGGCCACTAAGGACTGTTCGTAGATTAAAATGCTACAAAATTAATTATTTGTCAACAAACCCCGTCACATTTACTTGCAAAATCAGTGATGTTTGTTACAATCTCTGCCACTAACACAACTATCTGAGTGAGTCACGGGTGCTAGGTAGGAAAGTTGGGGATAAAACGTTTGGGAGAACGTTATCACAATTGTGATGCAAATTAGTAACCGTGCATAAATAAATAAACGAATATAACACCGCGTCAGCGGCGATTTTTACGTCTGTTTGTTTGTCACATAATTCATGTAAGCGTTATGGATACCAAAGGCGATGCTTTGCGAAATGCTCCTTCAGTTGGCTCACTGCCAGCGAAGACATTTGCACACAACCGAGGCCCACGAGTAGAGCTACCGAACCTGATCGAACCACAGCTTGAATCTTTCAAGTGGTTTGTTGAGAACGGACTCAAGGATGTATTCAAGGAGTTTTCTCCGATTGCTGACTACTCAGATAAGAAATTTGAATTAGTCTTTAAGAAGTATGAAATGGGCGCACCAAAGTGTACGCCGCAATTCGCTAAGGAAAACAAGTTAACGTACGACGCACCGCTACGTGCGCAGGTGATTTTGAAGAACAAAACCTTTGAAAGTGAGAAAGATCAAGAAATCTTCTTGGCTGACATCCCGGTGATGACCGAAAACGGAACGTTCATCATTAACGGTGTGGAGCGAGTGGTAGTACCACAGCTAGCGCGTTCATACGGTATTTTCTACACGACGCAAGAACAAAAAGGCCGCACGTACTTTGGCGCAAAACTTATCCCAGGCCGTGGTGCATGGGTTGAGATCGAATCAGAACACGACGGAGTGATCTACTGTAAGATCGACCGAAAGAAGAAATTCCCAATTACTTCACTTCTACGTGTCTTTGGTGTCAGTGACCCAGAAGACATGATCAAGCTCTTCAAGGATGTAGAGCGCGGTGAGGAATACATCAAGGCTACGCTAGCGAAAGATCCAGCTAAGACAGACGATGATGCGTACGTCGAAATCTACAAACGATTGCGAGATGGTGATCTGGCGACTGTAGATAATGCACGTGACTTCGTGAAGTCTATCTTTGCTCCCGAACGATACGACCTTTCAGAAATCGGTCGTCACCACTGGAACGAACGCTACGAACGTCCTCTGACTGACAAGGCTCTGGCTGAACGAACAGTATCGCTAGAAGATCTTCGGATCATTTTGTCTGAGATCATGGTTAAGAACCATACCCCGGGTGCATTAGCTGACGATATCGACCACCTCGGTTTCCGTCGAGTGCGGTACTTTGGTGAAATGCTTGCTCAACGGGCTCGCGTTGGTATGACGCGGATGAAGCGAAACATTCAAGATCGAATGAGTACGATCGAAGCCGAAACATCTCTCCCAATCCAAATCCTCAACCCACGACCACTACAGGCTGCGATCAAGGAATTCTTCACCACTAACCAGCTGTCGCAGTTTATGCCACAGCAGAACATTCTTGGTGAGCTCGAAGGTCTTCGGACTATGTCAGCGCTTGGTCCCGGTGGACTAACGCGAGAACGAGCTGGTTTTGAAGTGCGTGACGTGCACACGTCTCACTACGGGCGACTGTGTCCGATTCATACACCAGAAGGTCCAAACATTGGTTTGATCCTTCGTCTAGCGATGTACGCTCGCGTAAACCGCTTCGGTATTATTGAGACGCCATACGTAAAGGTAGAAAAAGGAAACGTAACTGACGAAGTGGTATACCTCAATGCACACGAAGAAGAGAAGTTTACGATTGCTCACGCTGCGATTGAGGTAGACGACAATGGAAAGATTAAAGAAGACATGGTGGAAGCTCGATTAGGAGGTGAACCACGACTGGTAGCCAAGAAAGATGTTGACTACATGGATATTGCCACTAACCAAGCTTTCTCAGTAGCAACATCAATGATTCCATTCTTGAACCATGACGATGCGAACCGTACACTTATGGGTTCAAATATGCAGAAGCAGTCGACCCCGTGTGTGATCCCTGAGGCACCACTGGTAGCGACTGGTGTTGAAAAGATGGCGGCACTCGACACTGGTCGAGTAGTGGCTGCTATCGAAGCTGGAGAAGTGATTGAATGCGACGCAAAGCATATCGTGATCAAGAACAAGAACGGAAAGAAAGATGAATATCCGCTCATCACAATCCAACGAACCAACGACTTCTCAGCATTTTACCACCGTCCAGCCGTAACTGTTGGTGACAAAGTGAAGCGAGGAGACTTGTTGGCGGATACAACTTCAACTGATAAGGGTCAGATCGCAGTCGGACAGAATGCACTCGTGGCCTTTATGTCATGGAGTGGAGCGAACTATGAAGATGCGATCATTATTTCTGAACGAATGGTGAAGGATAGCAAGTTCTCATCTGTGCACCTCGAAGAACTCGATGTGGCAGTGCGGGATACTAAGCTGGGACCAGAAGTAACGACGCCAGACATCCCGAACGTATCAGAAATGAAGCTGCGGAACCTTGATGAAAACGGTGTGATCCGGATTGGTGCTGAAGTTCGACCAGGTGATATCTTAGTTGGTAAAGTAACTCCAAAAGGTGAAACACAACTAACTCCAGAAGAACGATTGCTGCGATCTATCTTTGGTGAAAAAGCGAAAGATGTAAAAGACACGTCATTACGGCTTGAAGCTGGAAAGCGCGGACGTATTATTGGAGTGAAAGTGTTCTCACGTGAAAATGGTGACAACCTCGAAAGTGGTGTTATCAAACGAATTCATATTACAGTAGCTCAAGTGCGTAATATCTCTGTTGGTGACAAGCTCGCTGGACGTCACGGTAACAAGGGTGTGATTTCACGAATCCTACCGGAAGAAGACATGCCGTATATGGAAGATGGTCGACCTGTCGACATCTTGCTTACACCACTTGGTGTACCATCACGTATGAACTTAGGTCAGATTCTTGAGCTCCACCTTGGTATGGCTGCAAACACGCTTGGGTATCAAGCGGTGGTGCCACCATTTGCTGGTGCTAACGAAAATGACATTAAAGCAGAGCTCAAAGAAGCTGGTCTGCCAGAAGACGGCAAGATGCAACTGCGCGACGGACGAACGGGTGAAGAGTTTGCTGACCGAACCGCGGTTGGGTACATGTATATCTTGAAGCTTCACCACATGGTGGAAGACAAGATCCACATGCGTTCAATTGGACCATACAGTCTTATTACGCAGCAGCCACTTGGCGGTAAAGCTCAGATTGGTGGGCAGCGATTTGGAGAAATGGAGGTATGGGCACTCCTTGGATATGGAGCTGCCTACACGCTTCGGGAAATGCTTACCATTAAGTCTGACGATATCGTTGGACGATCAGCTGCCTTCGATGCGATTGTACGCGGAGAACGAATCAGTCATCCGTACACTCCAGCCGCCTTCAATGTGCTTGTGAATCAGCTTCGCGGATTGTCACTTGATGTGAGATTAGAAAAGGAAGAGCGGGTATTTCAGCCGCGTGATTAATCGTCGTAATAATTCATCTCTATGGAAATAAACAGCAAACAAACGCCACGACCAAAAGTGGCCCCACAGCAGTTGAAGGAAGTCGGCCTTAAGCTCGCTTCACCAGATCAGGTTCTCGAATGGTCATTCGGCGAAGTCACCAAGCCAGAAACCATCAACTACCGAACCCAGCGTCCAGAAAAGCACGGTCTCTTTGATGAACGAATCTTTGGTCCAGTGGAAGACTTTGAGTGTTCGTGTAAGAAGTATCGCGGTATTCGATATAAAGGTATTGAATGTGAAAAATGTGGCGTAGAAGTCACACGCTCAATCGTTCGTCGAGAACGAATGGGTCACATCGAACTTTGTGTCCCTGTGTCACACATCTGGTTTTTGCGTGGAGTGCCAAGTCGAATCGCTTTGATTCTTGGTATCACCGCTAGTGATATTGAAAAAGTAATCTACTTCGCTGGGTATATCGTAACTAAGGTGTCTGAAAGTGAACGAGCGCGACTCCAAAACGATCTTGCGACTGAGTACAAAGCAAAAGTTAAAGAACTACAAAACGATGATGCTAAGGCTGAGCTGAAGACTCGAGCTGATGATACTCGAAAAGAAATTGACTCAATCAAGCAAGGAATCGTGCTGGATGAAAATACCTTCCATAAGTTCTCAATCAAATACGGAACACTCTTTGAGGCAAAGATTGGGGCAGAAAGTGTCTTTGAACTATTTAAAAATATTGAGCTCACTGAGCTCCGTGACCGACTGGAAGAAGAACGAACTACCGCTGGTGCCGCTGAGCGCGTGAAGCTCGACAAGCGATTGTCACTCGTGCGCGGTATGCTGAACGCTGGTGTACGTCCAGAATGGATGTTCCTCAACCGAATCCCTGTGATCCCACCAGCCTTGCGACCAATGGTAGCTCTTGAAGGCGGGCGACATGCGTCATCTGACCTCAACGACCTTTACCGACGTGTGATCAACCGAAACAACCGTCTGAAGAAACTGATTGACATCATGGCTCCAGACGTGATTTTGCGAAACGAGAAGCGTATTCTGCAGGAAGCGGTAGATGCTTTGATCGACAACTCAATTCGACACGGTAACACTGCCTACTCAGCCATGAGTCAAGCGCAACGACGACCTCTTAAGTCACTTTCTGACTACCTCAAGAGCAAGCAGGGGTATTTTCGACAAAACTTGCTTGGTAAGCGAGTAGACTACTCAGGTCGTTCAGTGATTGTTATCGGTCCTGAGCTGAAGCTAGACCAGTGTGGTCTGCCAAAGCATATGGCACTGGAGTTGTTCCGACCATTTGTGATTGCACAACTCTTATCTCAAGAGCTTGCATATAACATCCGTGGTGCTGGTCGTCTGATTGAAGATGGGGTGCCAGAAGTATGGGCGATCTTGGAAGATGTAATTTCTGAAAAGCACGTTCTCTTGAACCGTGCGCCAACGCTTCACCGTCAGGGTATTCAGGCGTTCCGTCCGGTACTGATTGAGGGTAATGCGATCCAGGTGCACCCACTGGTTTGTAAGGCCTTTAACGCGGACTTCGACGGTGACCAGATGGCGGTTCACGTACCACTATCTGACGAAGCACAGCTGGAAGCAAAAGAAATCATCTCAGCGAACAAGAACATTCTAAAGCCAGGTTCATCAGAACCAGTAGTATCAGAAGGTTTGATGGATATTGCTCTGGGTGCATTCTGGATGACGACTATCGTGGAAGGTTCTAAGGGTGAAGGTAAATTCTTCTCATCACCTAATGATGCGATCGGAGCGTACGATTACGGAGTGGTAGATTTCCGGGCGAAGATTAAAGTGCTCGCTACCGACACCCCAAAGTACGCTCAGTTTGAAGGGCAGTTATTTGAGACAACAGTAGGACGACTGCTTTTCAACTCAGTACTACCGAGTGACCACACGTTCATTAATGAACAAGTTGGTCAGCGTGACTTGCTTACTATCGTGATTGATCTGATTGATGAACAAGGAACCGAAATCGTGCCAGAAGTAGTAGATAAGATTAAGAAGTTTGGCTTCAAGTATGCGACTGTTTCAGGAACAACCTGGGGAATTGATGATGTGGTGATTCCAGAAGAAAAAGAAGCCATCCTTGATGTTGCTCGAGCAGCAGAACTTGGTATTCGAGCTCACTACGACGAAGGTTTGATCTCACGAGAAGAGCGACGTCGAATGATTATTGAGGTGTGGCACAAAGCCAAGTCTGATCTTGAAGAAGTGATTCCTGAAAAAATGGATCAGTACGGTTCAGCCTTCAATATGTGGAAGTCTGGTGCGCGAGGTTCGATGCGCCAGATCTCTCAGATGGTTGGTATGAAGGGGTTGATCGTGAACACTCGAGGTGAAACACTTGAATTCCCAGTTCTATCTTCGATGAAAGAAGGTATGACACCGATTGAGTACTTCATTACGACTCACGGATCACGTAAAGGTCTAGCTGACACAGCGCTTCAGACTGCCAAGGCTGGATATCTAACGCGGCGACTCTTCGTAGTAGCGCAAGACGCGATTGTGACTGAGGCTGATTGTAAGACGAAGGTAGGTACAACGATTGGACGCGTCTCTGCTTCTGGTATCGAGATTGCCTTCTCGAAGGCGATCAAGGGTCGTATCTTGGCTGAAGACGCTGTCGACAGTAAGGGTGAAGTGATCTTTAAGAAAGGTCATCTCCTCTCGCGACGCGACGCGATCGCGGTTGAAGGAACGACATGTGAGTCGGTGATCGTACGTTCACCAATGACCTGTAAGACTATGCGGGGAGTGTGTCAGAAGTGTTACGGAATTGACCTGACTACTAACGCGCTCGTCGATATTGGAGAAGCTGTGGGAACCGTAGCCGCGCAAGCGATTGGTGAACCAGGTACGCAGCTCACGATGAACACGAAGCATGCCGGTGGTACAGCGACTGCTGGAGGAGACGTAACCCAAGGTCTACCACGAGTAGAAGAAGTATTTGAGAAGCGACTACCGAAGATTCCTGCTTTGATTGCCAAGCACGAAGGATTGGTAGCTGAAATCCGTAAGGAAGGAAAAGAGCAAGTAATCGTGATCGCTCCTGATATGGCAGCTCCAGGCGCGCCGAAGAAGAAAGATAATGTCGAGTACGAAGTACACTACC
Organism: uncultured Candidatus Saccharibacteria bacterium; assembly: GCA_964350735.1. Taxonomy (GTDB): domain Bacteria; phylum Patescibacteriota; class Minisyncoccia; order Phycocordibacterales; family UBA918; genus OLB19. The sequence continues at coordinate 31,554 of CAYGKO010000003.1, read as the reverse complement.
GTCGTACCGTGAAAGTATCAAAGGGTGAAACGGTGAAGCAGGGGCAGCTTATGACCGACGGTTCTGCTTACTTGCCAGACCTCTTCAAGTTTGGTGGGCAAGTACCAACGCAAGACTACATCATTTCGGAAATTAACAAGATTTACGAACTGCAGGGTGTGACGATCTCCCGAAAACACATCGAACTTATCGTGAAGCAGATGATGAGTCGCGTGAAGGTGATTGATCCAGGTGACACTCACTTCACCGTGAGTGACGTGGTAGAAGAATGGATCTTTGAAGAGGCGAACGCTAAGGCGAAGGAAAATGGTGGGCAGATCGCGAAAGCCGATCGACTCATCATGGGTATCACAGAGACCTCACTCTCACGTAAGTCATTCCTCTCAGCCGCTTCATTCCAAAACACGACTCGCGTGCTCATCAATGCAGCAGTGAAGGGCAGTGAAGACAATTTGGCTGGCTTGATGGAGAACGTAATCATCGGACGATTGATCCCCGCTGGAACTGGATTTGCTGGTTCAAACAAGCACGATCTAATGAAGACGATCGCGCAGGACTAGACCAACGAAAGTACTCGCCAGGCACACGTTCAAAATTTTCTAGGCCGGAAAATTTTGCCGCTTTGCTCACGAGGCACGAAAAAACACGCCCATGGCGTGTTTTTTCGTGCCTCCCTCCGCAAGGCCTGTCTCGCATCATACTCATTTCAATATTTGAGTCCTGATTTTGTGACAACAACTGAAAACAGGCTATGTATCATGTATGATACATAGCCTGTTTTCGTAAATTATTTTGCTATAAAAACGAAACCCCGGCGAACCGTGGATGGACACAAGGTGTCCGCCGGGTTCGTCGGGGGATTAGATGATCCTGCCAATGATGTCTGCCAGGTATTGGCCTTCGTCGAGCACATGGTGCGTGCCGCCAGCGATTTGTCGCAGGTTCTGGACGTTTTGCCAGAAGCCATCAGTCAAGGCTTTGACCACAGGCGCTGTGTTTCTCCGCTCGATGTAGCGGCGGTGATACTCATCTTTCTGCGACTCGTCAGGATAGACGATGTGAACGCTCCAGTCCTTCGCAAGTAGCACCTCGACCACTTCAGGGAAGGTGGCAATCAAAATGATATCAGCTTCTTGTGCCGCGTCGATAGCAGCTAGATAGTTCTCTGGCCAATTTGGAGCATCGTCACCATATTTAAACGGCGATGGCTCCAGGTCTGCGATAGTCCCAACGTCTTGATCAGACTTCGAAAGCCATGATTTCCCTGCGCCAGGGAAGGCGGCGATGACAATCATGAGAATCTCCTCTTTTTTCAAAATGTGCGCTCAAAAAATAATACACCGAAAATACAAAAAGTCAATATTAGTGAGCGTAGATCTGTTTCATGCGGAGGATGCGTTCGAGTGATTGATCGAGCTGTTGTTCGGTGATTTCTTCGTCTTGAAGGGCGGTTTGGAAGCGTTTGATGGCGGGGATGGTGTCGTTGGGGCGGGCGGCCATGAGGATCATATCGGCCCCGGCTTGAAAGGCCAGAAGGGCGGCTTCATCTGGCTCGTAGCCACCCGTGATGGGGCCATATAGTAGTTGTTGCCGTACTCCCAATTGCGTATTGATGTAGGTAGTTGTCTCAGCGAAAATGTTACCAATACTGCCAGATAGCCATGCATAGGTACCAAGAGCACTGATAGTAAATAAAAGGAGAAACCACTTCATGTGGCAGCATCATACTATAAAAAAGTAGACCTCGCAGGACAAGATCCTGCAAGGTCTTTGATTTTAAGATGTGGGTTACCAAGAACCAGTTTTGAGGTCACGCTCTTTCTGGTCAGCGTCCGTTTGTTCTTTGGCCCCCGAGGGGACTTCCGAAAGTGAGCTGACGTAAGTTACGCCTTTTTCGGTCGTACCGAAATCTGACGCTTTCATCATCATCGATGAGTAGACAAAAAGCCCCGCTTGATTTTTCCAGAACCCGTATCCCATTGTCCATGAAGAAGACATCTTTTTCTCCCATTTTCCCGAATGATCTTATTTTTTTATTATACACAATTATTTAAAATTGTCAATTTTCGCCCTGAGACAGAAAGTCGCGTATAATGCAGCTACTTATGGCTTCAGATGCGGTAGACCGAATAAAAGAACGAGTCAGTATTGTTGATGTGGTGGCGCCGTACGTGGAGCTGCATAAAGCCGGGAAGAGTTATAAGGGGAAGAGTCCGTTTACCGCTGAGAAAACCCCGTCGTTTTTTGTGTCGCCTGATCGAGGGATGTACTACTGCTTCTCGACCAGTAAAGGCGGTGATATCTTTACCTTTGTGCAAGAAATGGAAGGGGTGGACTTTAAGGGGGCGTTGAAGATTTTGGCGGATAAAGCGGGGATTGAGCTAGTGCCAGAAGATCCGCAGAAGCGGAGCGAGCGTGATGCCCTGTACGCGATGATCGAGAGTGCGACGCTATTCTACCAGTCAAAGTTGCAGACCAATGACGAAGCACGGTCATACCTAGAGCAGCGGGGAGTGAAAAGTGAAACGATTGCCGCCTGGCGACTAGGGTATGCGCCTGGTCCACCACACGGCGGTTGGCGAGAGTTGGGTACTGAATTAGCTGCCAAGAAATATACTGACCAAGCGGCGATAAAAGCTGGCTTATTGAAACGAAGTGAGCAGGGAAAAGAACCGTACGATGTATTTCGTGATCGAGTGATGTTTCCGATCAGTGATCCGTCAGGGCGAATCATTGCCTTCTCTGGCCGTATTTTAAGTAAAGATAGCGAAGCACCAAAGTACGTGAATTCACCTGAGACTGAACTTTTCAATAAATCTGAGGCACTCTATGGCTACGATAAAGCCAAGCAGGGGATTCGGAAGTTTGATTTCAGCTTGATAGTAGAAGGGCAGTTTGATGTGGTGCTGGCGCATCAGGCTGGCTACACGAACACCGTCGCGGTATCAGGCACCGCCATGACTGATTACCACGTTGGTCTCTTGCAGCGCTTGTCGAACCGAGTGGTGCTGGCCCTTGATGCTGACCGAGCGGGGATTGCAGCGATTAAGCGAGCGGCTGATGTGCTCTTGGCTCGGGGGGCGGATATAAAAGTAGCCCGGATTCCGGATGGACAAGATCCGGCTGATATTATTCAGGCCGACCCGAAGCAGTTCAAGGAATTGATTGGGCATTCAACTCACGTAATCGAATTTTTACTTGATGTATTGAAGGCAGAATGCTCAGACGACCGCACTTTCAAACTGCGGGCACGAGATGAGATTGTTCCATTCTTGCTCCGGATCCAAAACCATATTGATCGCGATCACTTTGAACAAATCATTGCTGATGCGCTCTCAACTACTAAAGACGCAGTCCATCTAGAAGTGAGTCGCTTACAAGAAGAAAAGAAGCCTGTTGCACCAGCACGCACCGCACCGGTCGAGAAGGTGGTCGAAAAATCAGAATCCCTTATGTCCCGCCAAACCGAACTTAGAATATACCTCGAAGCAGCCCAGAGTGTTGTCTCAGAAAGTATCAAAGCGCCACTAAGGGCAGCTATTTCAGCCCTTCCTGAAAATGAATCAACCGAATCGGTTACACCAGAGTTAGTAAGTAAGGTAACGTTTACTCTAGAAGATTCTCTGGCTCAGATGGAGGATAAGCATGTGCGTGCTGAACTCAACGATAAATTACAAGAGATTACACTGCTAGCGCTCCGGATGGCTATTAGTGATAAAAAAGATGCTTTGTATAAAGCCGAGCGGGAGGATGTAGATACGGAGACATTACTGACTGAGGTAACGGTGTTGCAAAAAAAGCTAGCTGCAGCTAGTACGCAAACAGACTACTTCAGTACTGAACCAGTAGAAAACCCAGGCTAGCTTTTTCACCATATTCTAGTATAGTAGGCGCACCTTATTGCGTGGAGGATTTGTTATATACAACAATTAGTTCGCAATAATGATCATATTTTAATGCCAAAAAAACTTACAACTAAAAAAGTAAGCACCAAAAAAGTGACCAAAAAAGTCACCAAAAAGGCCACCAAAACAGTAGCTAAGACAGCCACCAAAAAGGCTCCAGCTAAAAAAACACCGGCCAAAAAAACTACGGTAAAGAAAACCGTGAAGAAGGTAGTAAAAAAAGTAGCCACTAAAGCCGCCTCAAAAACGGCTGTTACAGCTGCTCCAAAAAAGAAGCTTAGTATCAAAAAACCAGCTAAGCTGACCAAGGCGCAAAAGGAGCAAGAGTCAAAAGCGGGAGCGATCCTGCAGCTCGGACGTGATCGTGGATACGTCACTTACGACGATATTCTAAAATCGTTCCCGAGTATTGAACGAGATATTCCTTTTTTAGAAACCCTGTACGATCGTTTAGCCACTGCTAATGTCGACGTGCTGCAGAGTGGCGGAATGCTTGGTGGTGACCAAAGTGCTGAGCTATTGGCTCAAAAGAATTCATACCGCCGAAATGACAGTGGGTATGATTCAATTCAAATGTACTTGCGTGAGATCGGACAGTATCCACTGTTGACCGCTCAAGAAGAAAAAGATCTGGCCAAGCGAATTCTGGCTGAAGACGAAGAGGCGCGCAACTTGCTCGCTCGAGCTAACTTGCGTCTCGTGGTATCCATCGCGAAGAAGTACGTTGGACGATCACCTGATCTCACTCTGCTCGACTTGATCCAAGAGGGGAACCTCGGACTCTTTAAGGCGGTAGATAAGTTCGACCATACTAAAGGCTTCAAATTCTCAACCTACGCTACGTGGTGGATTCGCCAAGCGATCACGCGAGCGCTAGCTGACCAGTCACGAACGATCCGTATCCCGGTCCATATGGTGGAAACGATGGCGAAGTACAAGCAAGTATCACGACGCCTCGCCCAAGACCTGGGACGCGACCCAATGCCAGAAGAGATCGCAACCGAAATGAATGTCGAAGTAGAAAAGATCTATCAGATCGAAAAGATTTCACAAGATACTATCTCACTCGAGCTTCCAATTGGTGATGATGACGATCGTTCACGACTGTCAGACTTTATCTCTGATGATAAGATCGTCTCGCCTGACCAAGAAGTGTCACATAGTATTCTGACCGATCAAATCATGGAAATTCTTGACACTTTGTCTGAGAAAGAACGAAAGATCCTAGAGATGCGACACGGACTCCTCGATGGGACGTATCACACGCTGGAAGAGGTTGGTAAAGAATTCGGGGTAACGCGAGAGCGTATCCGTCAGATCGAAGCCAAGGCTTTAGAAAAAATCCGACAACACGAAAAAGCCCGTCGCCTCAAATCATATTAAAGACTTGTAAGAAAACCGCAAAAGCCCTAAAATGCTTCGCATTTTAGGGCTTTTGCGGTAGTATCTTGATAATGCCGAAAACAGCCTTGCAGTCACTATGGCTATCAATTAAACCTGTCAGATTCCAGGTAGGGTTGATTTTATTCCTGATTCTTTTAGGAAACTTTTTTTCGTTCTCAATTCCATATTTTCTTAAATTAATTACTGATTATGTGCTGGCGAATCCGGGAGATCAGTTTGTGGTCAGTGATTTGACTGGGATTATCATCGCTGTGGCCATAGTTTTTTTGGTACAAGAGATTGCTTTTCGAACTGCACATTATTTAGAGATCGTACTGAATATTAAGATATTTGCGAAAGTTACTGCATATTATTTTAGTAATTTAATATTTCGCCCCAGCTCATATTTTGAAGACACTTTCTCAGGAAAACTAAGTCGCCGCATTGAGCAGATTGGCACTAGTACAAAATACTTCTTAGAATCATTTTTATGGGAGTTTGGCTGGGCAACACCTGCAGTTCTGGTTTCAGGAGCATTACTGTATATAGCTCATCCAGTTTTATTCCTAGGTTTCCTTGGGTGGATGATTGTGTTTATTGTCAGCTCTATCCCGCTGCTCCGTCGTTTGTTTCGTTGGTCTAAGGAGGTGGCAGATGAAGGGGCTAAACTTGATGGGGGTGTTGTGGATGCGATTTCAAATGTCCCTCTGATTCACTCATTTTCAGCAGAAAAACATGAGAATAAGCGTTTAGGAAATCAACTGGCCCATATCTCAAAGGTGTTTATGGGAGAAGGGTGGTGGTTCTTAGGTAACAAGCTGCATCAAGGGATGAGCGTTGTACTCCTTGGTCTCATCTTGATTTATCTTAGTATTTACTTGTTTGCACAAGCGGCGATTACAGTAGGGGATTTTGTTTTAGTAGCCAGTACTATCCCAACCCTTACAGCAGTCATTTGGTCATTGGGTGACATGGTGCTTAATACAGTGCGCAACTATGGCAACTTAAGCGATGCTATTTTCGATCTCCAAACTGACATTGAGATTTTGCCACAAGGAACCGAGGATCTTTCGCCATCTAAAAACGCAACCATATCATTTAATGATGTGAGTTTTGCATATCCAAAAGCAAAGGGCGATATTTTCAGTAATTTCAGCATATCTATTGTGTCAGGAACTAAAGTTGGCGTAGTCGGACCATCAGGTGCGGGCAAGAGTACCTTAGTTAAATTATTGTTGAGACATTATGATCCTCAGTCAGGGCATATTAAAATCGACGATCAGGATATCACTAAAGCAACTGTTGCCTCGTTACGCGAAGTGGTTGCGTTTGTTCCGCAAGATACAACCTTGTTTCATCGGTCGTTGTATGAAAATATTCTCTATGCTCGACCTAATGCCAGTAAGGAAGAGGTGATTGTGGCGAGTAAGCGGGCTCATACTCATGATTTCATAATGTCATTACCAGAACAATACGAGACTTTGGTAGGTGAGCGTGGGATCAGGTTGTCAGGGGGTCAACGTCAACGCATTGCGATTGCAAGGGCGATGTTAAAAGATTCCCCGATACTGGTACTAGATGAAGCAACATCTGCGCTTGATAGTGAAAGCGAAGAGATTGTCCAGCAAGGCTTACGTGAATTATTTTCAGAACGAACAGTAGTTGCCGTTGCTCATAGATTATCGACATTGCGTGAAATGGATCGGATAGTGGTAATTGAGGATGGTCAGATTGTGGAAGACGGAAATCCAACCGAGCTATTACAAAAAGAAGAAAGCGTATTCAAAAGCTTATGGGAGCATCAAAAGGGAGGATTCGTGAGCTAAGTAACGGCGAGGATTCCGTTGGTGACTAGGTAGACAAAGGTTGACCAGCCGATAGTCCAGGCGGCTGAGAGGATGACTTCATTGATGAAAAATCGCAGCGGTGAGACATGGGAAGCGCCCAACACAAGTCCGTAGAGTGGGCGGATAACGCCGACAAACCGCCCAATGAACATCGTGACAAAAAGCGAACGGGGAGTGAGGGATTGGAGTTTGTCTCGGACTGCTTGCGCCCGAGGCTTTTGTAGTTGTTTCGCGATAAGTGGCAGGTGACTGCCATGGCGCCCAAGTAGGAAGTTTCCGTAGTTTGTGAGGACGGTAAAAATAAAAATAACCGGCACAATCAGCCAGAAAGTTGCGTCCCCGCGGGTATAGATAGTGCCGATAACTACCAGAAGAAAGGTTCCAGAAAACCACATCCCTGTCAGGAAAAAGACATCGACTGCAGCCGCCAGCGCGATGAGTCCGATGGTGGCGAAAAGTGCAAACTCCATATGGCAGCACTATAGCACGAGCTTCTTTCGGGGTGATACAATGTCGGTATGTTTTGGCGTTGGCTTGATTTTGAAAAATTGATGTTACTGGCAGTGTTGTTTCTGTACACCGCGTTGTCGAGTATTTTGCTGGTGTATTTCGAGGCGAATGTACTATGGGTGATGGCGATACTGACCGTACTGCCGATCGTTGTACTGTGGCGCTTGGAGCACTTACATACCCGTATCCTGCCGATTGTGCTCCTGATGGCGTTAGCGGGAGCGGCTTTGTTCGAAGCGTCGGCGTACGTCAATGGCATATGGTACTCGTTGTCGCCGAGTGAGTATCGGTTGTTTGATTTGATCCCGATTGAAGCTTTTGCAGCGGCGTTTATGCATCTGCTGTACTTTGTGGTGGCGTATGAGTTTTTTATTGATGATGGGAAGAGTAATGGCGAGATCAAAAGCCGCTCATTTGCGTGGCTGACAGCTGGTATGAGTGTGCTCTTAGGGCTTGGTCTCGGGTACTTGTATTTGTTCTCAGGGTTTGTGGTGACATATAGCTTTGCCTGGCTCTTGCTCTTTGGGACTATTGGCATGGTGGCGCTGATTGCATTGGTGACCGGGCAGTGGTGGCGGGTCCTTGGCAAGACAACACTCTTCGCGACCTTGATGTATCCGATCTCGCTGGTGTATGAATATGTGGCGCTTAGTAACAACCTACGGTTTTTTGCCAATACCAATGACTACCTCTGGTATTTTGAAATCTTGGGGCAGCCCTTGCCGCTCGAAGAACTATTCTTCATTTGGCTCGTACCATTTTGGCTAGCGACGATCTACGAGTTGTATTTGGATGACGGGGAGTAACCGCCAGTAAAATCCAAAAAGTGTCTTGGTATCACGCATGATACCAAGACAAGTAGTAAGAAATGGGAAGAGAAGTGTATCTGCAGACAAAACAAAACCGCTGAGACAAGCACAACGGTTTTGGAAATCCGTATGCTCGCGTTAGCGGTTAACTTCTTCTGAGGTCAAGATGTCTGAAGACTGTTTCTGGGTCTCCGTACACGCAACCGTTGCCGACACCGGGCATCCAACAGACGAGTTTGGTGAATTGCCCAAATGCGCCGCGGATACTATCGAGAGTATCTCCTCGATCAAGTTCCAAGAAAGCAGCAGCTTTCCCGAAAATTGTACAATCCGTTCTTATAGCCATTGATTCCTCCCGTTGCTTTTTAAACTATACAACAAAACAAGAAAAACACAACTAACAACCCGGGCAGATCGCGTAGCGATCTGCCCGGTTTGTGTCATCAGGGTCTCTGGTTTAATTATGCTTCATTGGTCCGTGTTCACCATCAATCATGATTGCTTCACCAGCTTCTACGTGGGGTACGCCGTTATGAGTTGAGAAGAAGTCAGTAAAGAATACTAAGGCACCGGTAGCAACCACGAGACCAAGGATCATGGTCGGTACTCCTTGTTTCATCCAGTCGATGAAGGAGATTGGGTTGTCGGTCTTTTCAGACTTGGCTACCACGATCACTCCAGCAGTCGAACCGATTGGAGAACCATTACCACCAAACCCAACCCCGAAGGCGAGGGCCCACCACAACAGGTCTACCGGTACCCCTTGCGTGCCCAAGTATCCAATGATTGGGATCATTGCTACCGTTAGGGGAATATTATCAACAATCGCTGAAAGAATCGCACTGGACCACAAAATAATGATTGCAGTGAGTAGGAGATTGTCATTAGCGCCTGAAGTCAGGTATTTTGCGGCGTGTTCGAGGACGCCTGCGTTCTCCAGCCCACCGACAATCACAAAGAGTGAACCGAAGAAGAGTAGTACTGAAAGTTCAGTTTTTTCAATAATCTGTTGGGGGTCTTTAGTTGGTGAGATCACGAGGAGGGCGATCGCCGCACCAATGAGCGCCACCATAGCAGCCTCAAGGTGCAACGCAGAGTGGAGGAAGAATAGAATCACTACCAAACCAAAGATCGCTAGAAGTTTCTTGAGCGTCTTGGGGTCTTTGATGGCTTCTTTTTCATTCATGGCCATCAACGCCTCGACATTTTGCGGTTTAGCAGCTAGATCTTTACGGAAGAGGAAGCGGAAGAAGAGTAAGGTAAGTACCCAGGTGATGAGCACTACTGGCAAAGAGTGCACGAGGAAGTCGTTGAATGAGAACCCAGCCGCCGAACCGATCATGATGTTTGGTGGGTCTCCAACGAGGGTGGCGGTACCACCGACGTTTGAAAGGAGGGCTTCAGCCATCAGGATTGGTACCGGATTGAGCTTTAGCATGTCAGCGATGATGATGGTGATCGGTACGATCAGAATGATCGTCGTCACGTTATCAAGGATCATCGATAGACCAGCCGTAATCCCTGAGAGGGCTACCATCAAGAGCCACGGATTTCCTTTGGTCTTTTTAGCGGTCCAAATACCGAGGTATTGAAATACTCCGGTGTGTTCGAGCATACCGACGAGCAGCATCATACCGAACAATAGTCCAAGCGTATTAAAGTCGACGACGTGTAGTAGGTCGCCAGGGTGGTAGAAGTCGAAGTACATTCCAGCCAAAAGCATCGTCATCGCTCCAAACAGGCCGATCACCGTTCGGTGAATCCGCTCCGTGAGGATGAAGAAGAATGTGACCGCAAAGATCACCAGGGCTACTAATTCAATTGTTTCCATACAGTCAATAAATACACCTGATTACACTAATCAGGCTAGTGAATAATTAGCTTGGGTCTACGACGCCAAGAGTCTCTGCAATAATATGCTTCAAGCCACGACGAGAGATGATCCCGACTGGTTTATTAGCGTCGTCTACGACCGGGATGCGGAGCTGTCGCTGACTAAGGGCGGTGGTGGCGATAGCCATTAGGCCGTCAGACACTTTTACCGTTGCGAGCTCTTTGTTCATGAAAAACTTCACCTGCTGCTCAGTAGCATCGGTCACAGCCTCAGTGAACATCTCCTTGGTAGCAAAGTGCGCTGCAATACTGTCACCGTCAAGGTATTCAGGGACAATCGCGTCTAATAATTCTGAAACACTTACTTCACCTACGAGTTCACCGGCTTGGTTGGTTACTAATAGCGTGTTGCTCTGGCCAGTGATCATAGTCTCGATCGCTTCTTTGAATGAAGCGTCTTCGCCGATGGTAACGGCGTCTTTGATGATATCTTGTACTTCCATACGGCGGCTATCATACTCCTCTCATTTCATTTGTATAGGGGAGTTATGCAGGGTGAAATAGGGGAGGAGGATTGTCAAAACAAGAAAACCGCCAGAGCAATTCTCGAGCGGTTCGGATTTCAGTGTTGCTGAAATAAAGAACAATTATTTGCGGCGGCGCCTTTGGGCGCCACCGCGTTTCGTATCAGTTGCGCGAGGACATCAGCCTGACGCGCCTTCGCCATGGTCCGGGCGTGGCGGGCGACCAATAACGTCTTTGAGCTCTTCGAGCTCAATAAAGTTATCTGCCTGACGACGCAGCTCATCTGCGATCATCGGGGGTTGCGAGCGTATTGTCGAGACAACCGAGACATACTTGCCCATGCGCTTGAGCAGTTTGACCAGTGGAACGAAATCACCGTCGCCGGAAAATATGACAGCATGGTCGTAGTGGGCTGCCTGCTCAATTGCGTCACAGACCAATTCAATGTCCATATTGCCTTTTACCTTTCGGCGGCCCATTGAGTCTACAAATTCCTTCGCGGGCTTTGTCTCCATTTGCCAGCCATTGTAGTCCAGCCAATCGACCAGTGGCCGGATAGCTGAGTAATCTTGGCTGTCAAGAAGCGCTGTGTAGTAAAAGGCGCGATAGAAGATCCCTCGACGGGCAAATTCTGTGTGAAGTATCTTGTAGTCGATGTCAAAGCCGAGGGCTTTGGCAGCAGCGTACAAGTTACTGCCATCGACAAACAGTGCAACTTTTTTACCTTTATAGAACATGTATCCTCCTAAGGATCCCTAGCCTATCTCTACCTGCTCGAGTAGAGGGGCTGTGTAGCGGTAAACACCGCGGTTGATTATCACTCCATCCAAATTTTGGCGAGGAGCGAAAAAATAGTATCATAAATTATGTATATGTCAATATATAGGTTGTGAAAATGATATACTAGTGGACATGAAAGAAATAAAGGAAATGACTGGTGGAGCAGCGTTTAAGGCGGCGTACGCCGCCTTAAACGCTGCCCAAAAACAAGCGGTCGACACCATCGAAGGCCCGGTGATGGTGATTGCTGGACCTGGTACCGGGAAAACTCAGATCCTTACGCTGCGGATCGCGAATATTCTCCTGCAGACTGACGTCAAGCCAGAAAACATCCTGGCCCTTACCTTTACCGAAAGTGGCGCCAAAGCGATGCGACAACGCCTGGAGCGCTATGTGGGGGCGGTCGCATACCGGGTACCGATCTACACCTTCCATGGCTTTGCGCAGCGTTTGATCCGGGACTACCCCGACGCCTACCCGCGCGTCATTGGCGGCAAGCCAGCCAGTGACTTAGAGAAAATAAAAATGATCGAATCGATTATCGATAGTGGCGCTTGCAAAGTGTTACGCCCAATGGGTAACCCGACGTATTACGTCCCACATATCCTGCGGATGATCAGTCAGCTGAAACAGGAGTATATTACACCGGATAAGTTCGTGGCCTTGATTGAGCGACAAGAAACTGAACTACAAGGAATAGAAAAGATTCATGAAAAAGGCGCTCATAAAGGCAAGGTGCGTGGTGAGTATACGAAGAAAGCCAAAGTGATCGAAAAGAACCGGGAGCTACTAACGGTGTATCGACAATACGAAGCGCTCTTGCAAGAACAGCAGCGATTTGACTTTGATGACATGATTGTCGAAACCGTCACCGCGCTGAAAGAACAAGAAGACATGCGACTTGATCTCCAGGAGACGTACCAGTATGTGCTCGCAGACGAGCATCAAGATGTGAACGGGGCTCAGAACGCCATCCTGGAGTCACTCTGCAGCTACCATGACAGCCCAAATATTTTTGTGGTGGGGGATGAGAAGCAGGCAATTTATCGCTTCCAGGGAGCGTCACTGGAAAACTTTCTTTACTTTGAAGACGTCTTCAAGGGCACAACCACTATCTCACTAACTGAGAATTATCGTTCCGGACAAGCAGTGCTTGATGCGGCCCATGACTTAGTGGCGGTAGAAGACGGCCCCCTGAAAGACTTGCGTGTGCCACTGACCGCAGCAGCGGTGGAGAGTGCTACTATCGAGCAGCGTGAGTTCTCGCACCAGGCGGTCGAAGATACCTGGGTGATTGATGCTGTGCAGGCGGAGCTCAAGGCGGGGGTACCAGCAGCGGACGTGGCGGTGATCGTGCGGACGAATCGAGAAGTGGAGCGCGTAACCGCCGAGCTGCGGAAACAAGGGATCCCGGTCACCGCTTCAGCCGATGGGGATATTTTGTCGCATCCGATTACGAAGACCATTCAAGATATGATCGCAGCGGTGGTGTCGCCCGGCAATGAAGCAGCGCTCTTTACGCTGCTGCATGGTGCGTACTGGCAAATCACGCCTGCAGATTTGGTACGGACGTTGCAAGCTAAGCGCTATGACCGGCCGTTGAGTGCGGTGGTGACGGATGAAGTGGTGCTGGGAGAGGTGGGGGTTCAAAATACCACAGCCGTGTTGCGGGTGTCTGAAGTGCTTACCAAAGCGCGAGCAAAGCAAACAGCTGAACCACCACATCGCGTCCTTGAATATATGCTGACTGAGAGTGGGTACTTGGAATATATTTTGCAGACTGATCCGATCGAAGGCGGGCGAGTAGTACGACGCATCTACGATGAGATCGAAGCGCTGGTGGCAGAAGATAATGGTCGGACCTTGGTTGAAGTGTCTGAGCAGTTCTCTATCCGACAGTCGTACGGATTGCCACTCAACGCACCGTATATTTCTACCAACACTGAATCAGTCCAGGTAATGACGGCCCATAAGTCGAAGGGATTAGAGTTCACTACTGTGATCGTCCCTCACTTGGTGGATAGTGTGTGGGGTGGTTCGGTGAAGCGAACCTACTTCGATATCCCGTTGTCGAAACTAGCGGGTGAAGCAGCGGTGGATGTGATTGATGATGAGCGGCGACTGTTGTATGTAGCAATGACGCGCGCGAAGCGAAAGCTTCTGCTGTCTTCTGCTGGTACCAATACTGACGGGAAAGAATTACTACCGAGCCGGTTACTGAGTGAGATTGCCGACGCGCTTTTACCTGAAGTGTCGACCGCAGCAGAAGAAGAGGCGTTTGACCCCGCTGTTGGGCTGCAGCCGGCGCCGTCGGCGCCGGCCCTCGACCCAGCCATCCTCACCCACATCCTGGCTGAACGTGGCTTCTCCGCGACGTCTTTAAATAATTATCTGCGGAGCCCGTGGGACTATGTCTACCGCAATGTCTTACGAATCCCCGAAGTGCAGCCGGCGCATATGCAGTTTGGTACGGCGGTACACAATGTGCTGGAATCTGCTACGCGGGCTCATACTACAAACGGAGTATTACCGGACGTGACTACTATCAAAAAGTTATTGGAGAACGAACTTACTAAGTTGCCGGTCTCGACCGAAGAATATGCCCGACTACACGAAAAAGGACTTGATATATTGACGGGTTACCTTGAGCATCTCAAAGGACAGCTACCAAAAACTACTAAAGAAGAATTATCAGTCCGGGTTTCCTTTGAGACGGGTATTCCAGAGCTGCCAATTGTTCCACTGACAGGGAAACTTGACCGGATTGATTTGGGTGATGATGGCACGGCCCTCCGAGTAGTCGACTACAAAACCGGCAAACCTAAATCGAGAAATGTGATTGAGGGGAATACTGCCAGTAGTGACGGCGGGTACAAGCGGCAGTTAGTATTCTACGCGTTGCTACTCGAACTGCATGATGATGATCGATATAAGACTCGAGATGGGGTGTTATCGTTCGTGGAGCCAGCCGCTAACGGCACCATAAAAGAAGAATTGTTTACAATTACCGAGGCTGAGATTTCAGCTTTAAAAGACGAGATCCGATCGGCGGTACAGGCGATTGTAGCGGGAGATTTTTTACAGCAGCCATGTGATCCAGCTGAGAGTGATTATTGTGTCCTCGCTAATCAGCTTTTACAGTTAGGAAGTTAAATAAAAACAGCGCACCAGTTGGGTGCGCTGTTTTTATATATAGGGCAGCCTAGCTTCCTACTGGCTTACCTTCAAGCTGAGTCAAAAGATTCTCGACCATTTGTCGGACAACGCCATATGGTTGGGCACCATTGATGACGTCTTTTTGATCACCAACTAAGAGAATGGTGTGGGGTGTACCACGGCCACCAATTTCAATCGCATTGTTGAAGTCTTCCGCTACCGCATCACGGTGTCGTTCTTCAGTGAGGCAGGTGTTGAAGGCTGCTTCTGATACACCGGCAGCAACCGCAAATTCTCCGAGTCGATCTAGGTTAGTAGGTTCATTGGTGCCGCGTTCGCCAAATACCAGGTCACTAAAGTCCCAGAAGGCATCGTTACCACCAAGTTCTGCTACACATTCTGAAGCAAGGGCCACGCGCGGAGCGTTCGGGTGTAATTGCTCAAGCGGAAAATGTCGGTAAACCCAAGCCACTTCACCAGACAGACCGTATTCTTCCATGATTTGATTCATCGTTTCGTGGAAGTTTTTACAAAATGGACAGTCATAGTCAGAATACTCAACTAACATGATTTTTGCGTTTGGGTTGCCGCGAATGTGATCGTCCTCGGTCACCGGATTAAGTGCGTCTAGGTTGGCAGCTGGACCTTGGTTTTCAGCTGCTGGGGTTGGCGCTACTGCCACCGGGGCAGTTTGCTGGCCAGAGAAATAAATTGCACCAGCGATCATGCCAAATCCCACTAAGATAGCGAGCGGAATAGCGAGTGATTGCTTGGGGGCGGTAGTGTGTGGTTCCATATTTAAACATTATCTAACAGTGCAAAAAGTATAGCATAGCTAGTTTTGACTGGTATACTTGAGGTACATGAGTATCTTTGAAGCTATTGGTCTCGGGGTGGTGCAAGGACTAACGGAGTTTTTGCCAGTTTCATCTTCGGGACATTTGATTCTTGCCCGGTCGTTATTTGGTGTTGAGGGGGAGTACGCCTTAGCGTTTGACGCTATTTTGCATCTGGCGACTGCTTCGGCAGTGATAGTGTATTTCCATAAAGATATCTGGACACTAATCCAAGCCGCACTTCGGCGATTAAGTCGACTGCCAGTTAATCCTCGTGATCTGACACTGCTTTATGCACTATTAGCTGGTACCGTGCCTGCTGTGATCCTTGGTTTGTCCCTCGAGTCTTTAATGGAAAGTGCGTTTCGTTCGCCACTCTTGGTGGCTGGGGTGTTAGTAGCTGGATCGTTTCTATTTATATATGCCGAGTGGCGTTATCAGCACCAGCATCAGGATAATGAGATGGATGTCAGACGGGGAGTGAAGATTGGGCTGTTTCAGTCATTAGCTTTGATTCCGGGCATGTCGCGCTCGGGCGCTAGTATTGCCGGCGGTATGATCTTAGGTCTGTCACGGAGTGAGGCGGCACGTTTTGCCTTTTTGCTGGCGGTGCCGATTATGCTGGGAGCGGGGTCAAAAAAAATGCTCGAACTCATTACCTCTGATGGGAGCGTGGCGTGGACTGCAGTGTCAGTCGGAGCCGTGGTCGCATTTTTGACCGGGCTTGCCGCTATTCACTTCATGATCGGCTTTGTTCGTAATCACACTCTCTGGCCGTTTATCTGGTACCGATTTATCCTGGCTGGCTTAGTGGTGTTTCTCTATGCCTTTGGGTAAAAAGTGACCCTCGTCACTTTTTACGTGTTTCGAGCGAGAGTGAGAAAGTACAACAGTACTTTCGCAAGACCGTTTGAGATAGTTTCTGACTGCAAGGAAGAAAGTATCCAAAGAGTGTACAGCTTCTGTAAGAAGAGGATGCCCGCCTTTGACTCAAAAATAAACCACTCAAATCCGGACGGATTTGAGTGGTTTATTTAGAACGGCAAGCTGTGCGTCATGGCCGCATCTTCTTTGGTGGTCCAGGCTGAGGTATCGATTGGGATCTCGCGCTTGCGGGCGCCATCTTTGAACTTCACGTGGCCATGCTCGAGCGCGTATTCAAATACTTTCTTGGTCACTTTTACATCTTGCTCGCAGTACTTCATAATCTCCTTAATCTTGCCTTCACGCCACCAGCGGACAGCTTGCAGTCCGTCAGCACTTTTCTTGGCTCCAATCGTAGCTTGAGCGACCGAATCAAGTCGCAGTCGGCGGCCTAGCGAGGCGCGGATGTCTTCGAGGATATCAATACTTTTTATTTGCGTCAGGTCACCGGGGTAGTACTTATTCAAGAGGGGAATATCAAAGTGGTTGCTGTTGTACCCGACGAGCGCATCCGCTTTTTCGATAATGGGCCACAGGATCTCCAGGTTATCGATAGTGGCGGTAGTATAGGTGTCAGTTTCACTGTCGTAGACAGTCCCCACTGAGATATCAAGCGCCGTGGCGTCACTACTCCCTACTTCTTGGAAGATATTTTGAGTCTCAAGATCAAAAACAATATAACGCATAGTGATAGGCATTTTACCATATCTACTAATCTTAGACAGAAATACACCAAACCGATATTATGTGATTACTGATTATGTACAGTGTCGCTTAGGATGTTCGTATTCCCAGCAGTCTCTTCATTAGTGGTGAGGTTTTTCATGGTGTAGGTGCTGGATGCGATTTCATCTTCACCGAGAATAATCGCGTAATCAACAAAAGCTTTGTTGGCAGCATCAAGCTTCTTTCCGACTTTGCGGTCACTGATGTCAGTCGAGACTGAGATATCTGCCGCGCGGAAGGCAGCAGCCAGCTTTTGTGCAGCTAGATTGTACGCTGGGTCCATTGGAAGAATGGTGAGGGCAGGAGAGGTGAGATTGGCAGTCATGAGGTCGTGGCTCTCGAGGAAGTTCTTTAAGGTCACATCACCAAAGCCAAAGCCGATCCCGGAGACGGGGTCACCACCAAAGAGGCCGGTGAGGTTATCGTAGCGCCCGCCACCCATCATCGAACGATTGTTCTCAGGGTTGGTGTCTTTAATTTCAAAAATCGTGCCAGTGTAGTAGTCGAAGCCGCGCGCTAGTGAGCGGTCGATGCGTAAATTAGAGATACCCAGTTCTTGCAGTCCAGCTACGACGGCATTGTCACCAGGATCAGCTGATTCGATCATGGTTTTGATTTCTGCCGCTAACGCACTGTCACCAACTATCGTTGTTAACGACGAGATATATTCGGCGGCTTCAATTTTGTCTTTGCGGTCATTCAGTCGGGTAATAGCGGTCACAGTGTCTTCATCGGTGATCCCGAGCAACTCATAGGCTTTTTTCATCGTCTGGCGATTGTTCACCAAGATTTCAAACATGCTCTCGTCAGCCCCGAAGTTCATAAAGATTTGGTGCGCGAGTGCAATTATTTCAACGTCAGCGGTGTAGTCATCGCTGCCAAAGATGTCGCAGTTCAGCTGCCAATGTTCGCGTAGGCGACCTCGCTGCGCGCGTTCGTAGCGAAAGAGGTTGGGGATGGAGTACCAGCGGACTGGGAAGGAGAGTTCGCGCCGCTTGCCGGCGATCATACGCGCCACCGTTGGGGTCATCTCAGGGCGGAGCGTTACCTCACGCTCACCGCGGTCAGTAAAGGTGTAGGTCTGTTCATTCACCATCTCTGCGTTCTCCGCCCCTTTTGCTTTATAGAGGCTACTTGGCTCCAGCACCGACGCATCATAGCGCTCAAAGCCAAAGCTTTCAGCGGTGTGACTCCAGACATCAAACATATAGCGCTGCACCGCCATATCATCCGGATAAAAGTCCCGCACGCCCTTATAAGGCTGGGTTGATAGTTTGTCATTACTCATGTGCGTAAGAATACCAGAAAACGCCAGAAGCGGTAGGGGATTTGGATTTTTTAGCGGTACATTGACATATTTTAAATTTAAAGTATGATTTTGCGTGGCGTGGAAGGAGAGTGAGATCCCTGGAAACGTCGCATTCTGTGCATACAAGGAGAGAACCGTGAGAGTTCTTATGTTATGTCTAGGCGCCCTCTGGGTAGCCGGATGCGCAGTTCCGCAAGGAGCTGTGACACCTGATCTGGGGTCAAAGGCGGCACCAAGAGTTGAACAGTCCACTGAGCCCAAAAGGCCGACGGCAGTTCGACCGATGAAGGTCGTTAAACCCAAGACGGAAGTCTGGATCTGAGAAAGGTAAGGGCGGCAAGTTGTCGCCCTTATACTAGACGATCATATTTGTCTGTGTTATCATTCCTCTAACGGCTCCTCCTTGAAGAAGGGGGACCGCTCTTGGTTTCCCTCGAAACCTATGCACAGCACCTTGAAGTCTGGATCTCACCCTCTTCGTAGAGGAAATTAGGCTGACGGGTATCTAAACGGACCGACACGACATTTGTCGTGTCGGTCGCGAAGACCGAATAACTACTTCAGCACACCGGTGCTACGACGAAGATCAGGTTATACGGTCTTTTTTCATGTCAAATTTTTGAGATCAAAACACCGGTACAAGTGTTGACTTTTTTTTATATTGGTGTATAAAGGTGCTATACCTCACCCAGATTTCCAAATTATTTAAGGGGAGATGAGGTGTTCTTAGCCCACGTTGGGCTGTCGTCCTACGTGGGACATCACACGCACCTCATGGTGCTAACAAGGAGATTGATCATGTCGATCAAAACACCAAGCCTGATCGCTTGTGCAGTCGTTGCACTCGCTCTTGCCGCTTGCGGCAAAACTGTCAAAACTGAAGCCCCAGCATCTGCTGCGAATCAGGCGCCTGCTGCGGCAGCACCTGCTGAACCAGCTGCGGTAGGATCGGTAACGACTGTGGCAATCGCAGATGATCCGACGCCGACGCCAGCAGCTGGGGTGACTGGCGGCTCCGGTACCCTGAAAAATACGAATTGGGATCACGGAAAGCCGATCAATCTTGTCGTGGTTGACGGCGTTGTGACGGTTAAGCCGGGCGACCTCGTCAAGCGGGGCGGCAGTGCGCGGATCAATTCAGATGGCACCTTCTCGATCAGTGGGCTGGAATTCAATCTCGGCCGCTTTGGCCGCTTTCCCGGCTCGCTCGATGGTCGGGTTGACGGAAATACGGTCAAGGCGAAAGCCCGGACTGGCGGCGCCTGCGGGACAAACTGTGACGGCGACTATTCCGGCCCGATCAGCTGATCTGCAGCAAAAGTATGACTCTCCCTTCGAACTGCGGTTCGAAGGGGGATTTTTTTATTTTTTCCTATGTTGGGACTGTGGGAGTGTATTTGCTATATTTTGCAGTATACTGGTGTGATGAAAGGCTTTGAATGCTTACAGATCGTGGGGCTGACAGTAGTTTTATTTATGGGGCTGTTGGTGATGCAAGGTTTGCACACAGAGAATACGACTGAAGAATCAGCCTCACCAGAAGTTGCGGCTGATACTTTTTCGGGTACCCAAGTATTGGGTGATCAGTACGTGACATTTACATTCCAGCCACCCGCGTCAATGGTGACATTTTTATCACAATTCGATTTGCTACCACCACCAGTTGGAGCGGTCGTCACTGAAGAACTAGTTTATTTACATCAATTACAAACCGATCGAACTGAGACGCAAGAAGCGGAAATTGTGGCGGAGGTCGCATTAGAAGATTTTCGACTAGGATCGTCATCAATCGGAGTAGTGATGCGTGACAAACCGCTGACCGGGGCGTTATTAAAAAAGCATTTGTTTCGGTTTGATTATGCGATCTTTCATTATAAGACGACGTTCGACCGCATTCGACCCAGTCTGCTTGACGACCAGCTTGAGAGCAGTATTCCGGTGCCGGACCATCCGGCGTATCCAAGTCGCCACTCAAGTCAGGCGCATTTTGTAGCTTTTGTTTTGGGATATTTGGATCCAGACCAGGCTGAGGTATATACGGCTGATGCGCTACGTATCGCTACTAATCGGGAAGTTGCCGGGGTACATTATCCAAGTGACACGATGGCCGGAGTGGCACTAGCCCAAGGGTACTGGGAATTTTTACTCCAGGATGAAGTGTTTAGAGCTGAACTAGAAGATTTGCAACAAACAGAATGGTAATCACTCGATCAGTATGAAGTGGGCACAAGCCACTAAAAGCTCAGAACAGGAGGTTTTAGATATGATACATAGGGTATGGCCAAGCCTACCGAGGTCTGACCAAGGAGAGCTGGAGGCAATCTTGCGGCATTATACGCAGCAGCTGTCGCTAGGGGCAGTGGTTGCGGTCACTGTTGCGGCAAAGCGAGTATGTCTGCAACTAACAGTAGTTCAAGGGCTAGCTCCGACCGCATGTTTTGTTGTTTGTGAAGGTGGTGAACCGAGTGTTGTAGTGTCTGCGCGGCGGGGCGACTTTGTTAATCAGTCATCGCTACATACCAGTCATTTTAATATAGAAGTAACAAATGCGCAGGATATACAAGACCCAGTGTATTTTGATCGAGAGCTTACTGCAGCGGAAGTCTGGTTGGTGAAGGAGTGCTTCTGGCAGCAGCAGTCTATGGATACACAAGAAGTTGATGTGGTTAGTACCGAAGCTTTTCCTTCGGATTTTATGTTGCAAGGAGATGTTGGTGTAGCGGTGTGGGTAGATGGAGAGTTGCGTGGTTCAGCGGTTCAGTGTGGCTTGTCTGTAGCAGAGGCGTTGCCACTTGTGTGCAAAGCGGTGCAACATGATCAACGTTTCAAACCACTTAGTCAAGCAGATGCGGTCATCGCGACGCTGGAGCTGGTATGTATTTCAAAACTACGCACGCCGCTAAGAAAAAATTTTGGCCTATCTGAGGTGATTGATCAGGCGGTGTTTGTAGTCGGAGCCAGTGGCCGGCGGGGGGTGTTTTTGCCAGAGATTTTTAACATTGCGACGTTCGCAACAGCCGCGGAGTACAGGCAAGCTTTGCTTGAAAAAGCAGGGATCGAAGACGATGAAACGTATGATTTGTCGGTATCACCAGTGCGATCGTATACGGTAGATACAGAAGCGGTGCAGCAAGGGGTTGGGCCACTGGTACAGCGAGAGTTGACGGAACAGACTAAGGAGTCAGTCAAAGCATTACTCGAACAAACGGCGGGGTGGTTATGTCGACTGCAGGAGTCAGACGGTAATATTCCGGCAGTGATGTGTCCCCGGCAGGGTGTGGTAACACACTTTGACCCAACCAAGCTCACCTTAGCGGGAGTGGCGTTAGCACAGTATGGGAAAGTCTTTAATGATGATGATTCACTGCGGGCGGCGGGGGCAGTTGCAGAATATCTCGCAGCTATCTATAAGAGGCAGCCTGATCGGATTAAGGACAACCCTGTGGCCGTGTTGTATCTGGCAGAGTTAGCTCACGCACTCAACGATAACGTATTCTATCAGTTGCTGATGGCGAGCGTTGACTGGTCAGTTGATCATGATGTTATTACGATGTTGCAGTACCTGAGAATTACTGCCGGCAAGGAAGCTACTACTCAGATCTGGGATCGTTTTGTGCAAAAATTACAGACAACGAACAAAACCTATGGAGATATACCCTATGCCAGTGTGGTGTGGGCAGATGCCGTAACCATTGATTTTGAAGCGGGAGCAGCGCAGGTGCTGGCTGAAGTACAGTCTGACTGGATGGGAGTAGGTGTAGAGGCGATAGATCAACCGGTGCGCTATGCTCGCGGGGTGGCGAAGTTGTATGAAGTGTTCGCGAGCCGGGGTGCAGAATATCCGGCGCTGTGTCCGCAATTGGTGTCATGGTTACTGATGATGCAATACAATGACACTAATATGTATCACATGCGCGAGTCTGTGCGAGCACAGTTCCGTGGCGGTATTCGGGAATCAGCTACTAGTCGAGTGTGTGCTATTGATGCCGCTGCGCACGTGATTATTGGAGCGATTCGCACTATGAAAAACTATGAAATTTAAAGCGCCCATTTCAGTGATAACAAAAATACTGTACGGGATCAGTATACGGCTATTGAGTGGTGATGAGTTACGGTCAAAGACAATGTTTGCTTCACATAATGAAGATTACCCAGTGCCGTATTTGTGGCAGTCAGTGGTGCAGTATCTGTATAAAAAAAGGCTCCTGAAGGTGCCCCGTTTTGTGTTTGAGCAGGTACCTGCCGGAGAGTTTACGTTTTGGCCAATACGATTGTTCGCCAAGGCCGATGCACAAGAGACGGCCGGGAAGGTTAATTTTTTAGGTGGTTATAGTAGAGGGGTGAGTTTTGATTTAGAAGAGGCATTGTCAAAGAGCGTGGGGGAATTGTTGGAGCGGCAGCCGCAATCGGCGTATCAAGATGAGCAATTTATTAAAGCGAGCAGTGTTCAATTGCAGGCGCAGGGTATTAATCACGTTTTGCCGCGGGAGTGCATGACACTTGATGGTCCGGCAGATCTTGCAGAGTCAGTGTTTCGTTGGGAGCGGGTCAAGTCGCTCCTTGGTAATCAGTCGGTTTACATGCCAGCTCAGCTCACACGGTGGAATTATCGTTTTTTGACGAACGAGCCGGTGTTGCGTGACGTTAATACCGCTGGGAGCGCCGGGTACTTTACTCAGTCGGGAGCTATTACGAGAGGCTTATTTGAGTTATTGGAACGAGACGCCTTTTTACATACCTGGTTGACTAAGACAGTGCCAGAACAGATTGCGACTGATACGATTGTGGACGCAGAGACAACGGCAGTGATTGAGCATTATAAAAAAAAGGGAGTTACGCTACAGCTGCTTGATATTACGAATCAGTCGCAGCTACCGACGATCGCATTGATGGCGGTAGATGTGAGTGGCGATGGTCCGGCTATTACGGTCACTGCGGGCACTGGCAGCACAATTAACGCTGCGATGACTCAGTCCATCAAAGAATTTTTAGGTATCAGGCTATGGCAACTCGAAACAATTGGCTCCTACCGCGAAGTGGTCCCAATCGCGGCTGATTCGTTCAAGTCTCCAGCCACGGTGGTGGATCGTATGCGGATCTGGAGCAATGTATGTAATGTGCATAACATCGATTGGTTACTTTCCGGTCCAAAGTTGGACCTGGCCACTGTAGCGGCAAAGCACGAAGCAATCAGTGATCTGAATGAGTTGGAATTGCGAACGCTCGTGATTAAAAATATCCAACAGTCATTTGAAGTGTCTGATGTATACGTAGCGATGTTTGAGCAGCCGGTTTTACAGACGCTGGGGTACCATTCAGTTCGAGTGATGGTACCAGAGTTACTGCCGATGTACTTTAATGAAGCGAAGCTGCCGACTCAGTCAAAACGACTGCGACAGTCAAGTGTTTTGAATTCTGATCCCCACCCCTTTCCTTAAAAAACAATCCACACACTGGTCCTAGTAAGTAAGGTTGGCGTGATATAGTTTTAGTAATGAAGAATTTTTCTAAAAAAGTACTAGTTGCAAGTTTATCCGCCTTAGCTCTGTTTGGTTTTAGTCAATCTGATCATGACGTATGGTCGTTTGGTCCTGAGTCTGCGCATGCAGACTATAAGCCTGGCGACCCTCCGCCTATACCACCTGGCGCTGATCCAGAAGGAAGTTGTTAATTATTTTTGTTGTAATATGAACAAATCGCTCCAAAATACGCTTTTAGGAATCATCGTTTTGGTGCTCTTGGTAGTTGTGTTGTATTACGGGTATTCACTATTTAGTACGACCTTACTGAGTGATAGTGAGACTCAAGTTTCTGAGTATGATCCACGGATCGTGCAGTACGTGGGCTTCTATCCAGATCTTGGCGCTAATGAAGCTTACGTCGAGGCATCCTTCGCCTTTGCTGAAGGAGACTACTCTCGAGCTCGTAAGTTGTTTTTGCAAGCCGCACAAGATTCAAATCTGAATGAAGACGCTGCCCTTATGGTTGAAGGTAGAGCAGCTGTGTCTGCCTACGAAATGAAAGACTACCTAAATGCCGCTCGTGATTACAAAAATGCTGTCGCTAATGAACGATATTCCGACGAAGGAACATTCTTCAAGTCGAATTACGTCCGGATGCTTGCTGTCGTATACGCCGACAGCAACTATAGTCAGGATGTTTTTTCGGTTATTTTTACTGAGGAACCAAAGATTATTGATATTGAATTTGACGATTTTACCAGCATGTCATTGGCAGACCATGAAAAGGCCTATGCTGATTTGCTAGAATTATCGGCTCGAGGTCCGTATGATGCACCGATTGAGTACGACATGACGCATGTAAATACTGCTTTGACTCGTGACTTTGTTATCTACGACGCCTTCTTTAAAAGTTGTCGTGATGCATTTGATTCGGAAACAGGTGCTTGTACACCAGATATTCTTAGTATTTTAACCACAGCTGAGGCTGAGGCGGTATATCAAAATTTACAAAGCCAAGTCTTAGCAGTAGTTGCACAGTATGAAGATGGACAAATTGAAGCACTTGCTATTAATGATGACTCTTTGTTTAGAGCATACATGTCTTTGGCACAGCTCACACACAAGGCTTTGTATTACGGCTTTACTGACGAAGCTCTGGTTCGCTCAGTTAATCAGTCACTCCTTGAGCATTCGCAGTTTGTTGAAACTGAACGTGCCCAGCAGGCAGTGCTTGAGTACGCAATTTTCCTGGCTTTGTCGTTCTCAGATGCTTCAGAACGTTCGGAGATTGCGGAAACTTTACTGCCGCTTTCTACTGAAGACTCATTGTTATATCTCAGTGACGCAGATTTTGTTATTTTCTTAGAGCGACAAAATAAAGCGTATACGAACTTTGTGAGCGGATCATACACTAACTTGGATTTGATTTTCTTACGTAGTCAGGTGGCGCTGTCATTATTTGATCCAGTCTACAAAGATCGACTTAATACTGTTCTCGGATGGGACCTAGATCGATCAGAAATTCAAGCTCTGGTTGAAGAATATTTTCCGAAATATTCTAATGTGGACTAATGAGGTTACGTAGTTATACTATGAGTCATGAATAAGTATTTTACTGCTTTCAAAGCTCAAAAAGATTATGTCACGATGGTGATGGGTTCTATTATAGTCGGGTTACTCTTAGTCTATTTGACTACAAATAATTTGGCTGAAACTACCCTAAAAGAAACCAGTTTTTCAGAAGATGTGATAGAACTTTCAGCTGTAGAATTGTTTGAAAAAGGAGAGTACTACTTTAATCATGACGATGATCCGGCTGGGCCCTATGACATTTTTAAAGCAAAAGACTATTATGAAGCGGCAGTAGAAAAAGATTCGAAAGCTAACCCGGCACTTTGGTACCAGCTAGGGCGAGTCAATTTTATCTTGGGCAGGTTTAGCGAAGCAACTGAAAACTTTGAATCACAAGTAAAAGAATTTCCTGAAGCTGAAATTAATCCAAACTATATGTTGGGATTGGTGTATGGATATCGTGCTCGTAAGACCGGCAGCGATGATGATTGGACCGCCGCGGAAGAGGCGTTTAAGGATTTTATTGAGTATGAGCCCGAAGCACCGTGGCCGCGAGTAGATTTAGCCTGGATATATTTTGCTCAAGGTAAATTTCAAGAAATGATACCGGTTTTAGGAGAAGGTCTGTTGTATGATTCTGATAATGCCTGGTTGCATAATATGTATGGTCTGGCGATGTTAAATACCGGTGATGCTGAATCGGCGAGGATGCACTTTGATTTTGCTCGTACGCTAGCATCATCACTCACACCGCAGCAATGGGGGGATTCCTATCCAGGAAATGATCCAGCTAGTTGGGAGCAGGGATTGGCTGAATTTCGAGTAGCAATTGAAAAAAATTGGGCTTTGGCAGAAGGTTCTGTGCAGTAGATTTACACAGTTCCGTCTGATTATTCAGGGTATACTTTGTACATGTATCGCTTTTTACCAGCCCTGGCGCTCCTCTCGGGAGTCAGCGGTATCGCTTACGAGTTGTTATATTTTAGACTCCTTACATCGTATATAGGGAGTGTTTTTTATGTAGCGAGCGCCATGCTGACTGTCTTTTTTGTCGGTATGGCGGTCGGAGCGTATCGTTCTAGTCATCAGACAGCTCGGTTGCAGTATATTGAATTGGGAATTGGTTTGTACGCAGTCCTGGTATTTTTTATAGTGCAGTGGCTGGGGTTAACGATCACGCAGTTGGCCGCAGCCCTTCCATTTACTGAGTCCATTAACCTTCTCCTTTTTACGATGCTTACGCTGATTTTGCCAGCGTTTTTAATCGGCTTTACAACACCGTTATTTACTAAGTACATCCAGTTTTATTGTCTGAAGAAGGAGGGTTTTACTCTTACCTATATATTATATAACATTGGGGCAGCTCTGGCAGTGTTGGTGGTTGAGTATTTACTGATTAGATCGCTTGGTATCTCAACTAGCCTACTGGTCTTTGCTGGTGTCAACTTTTGTATCGCCGGACTACTGTCGTGGATAGATTCTCCTTTGGAAGCACAGCGAACTGTTCTTGAACCGGTTGATAGAAAATGTCGCGTGGATTATGCAGTGCTCGGGATCTTAAGTGTAGCAAGTGGGGTAGTCCAGCTAGCAATTATCGCGACCCTGGAACGGACAATTGGACCGCTGCAAGAAAATTTTGCCCTGATTTTATCAGTGATGCTATTGAGTGTGGCGGTGGGAACGGCCGTAGTTTCCTGTTTCCGGTTGACCCTTACACGGCTCCTTACACTGCTTCCAATTGTGCTTGCTCTGACAACTGTACTGTATGCGTCATATGTGCAAGTGTTTGCGTTAGGGTATGAATCAGTCCCGCTCAGCCTCGCTGTAGTGGTATTGTTAAAATTTCTACTTGTCGCATTAGTCATTCTCCCGGTCATGAGTTTATTTGGGGCTACGGTACCTGCTTTGGTTGCACAGAATCAAAAGATTTCTCTCGAAAAATGTTTAGCGATAGCAGCACTCGGTAATGCGCTCGGGTTTCTGCTGTTCACCTACGGGCTTTTTTCTTGGGTAGCTATTCCAGTGGTATGTTTGGTGGCTGTGGGAGTGGTGTATATCGTAGCTATTTGGTACAACAAGCGACATGGATTCCAAGAAGTTTTTTTAGGTGGTTTGTTAGTTTTGATTTCAATCTTGACCGTACATGCATGGCCTACATATCTAGGTAATGTAGCGTATCATGAGTTGCCGGAATATGTAGCAGCCGGAGTAAATCATAATGCAGTCAGGACAGTGACTGAGTACCGCCAGTTTGGCAATGATGTAACGATTGTATCTGAAGGTAACGAAACGACGCTGTTGTTTAATGGGTATCGGTCACTGCGTTTTAATCAGTATTCACGGACACCCCTCCTCGAAGCGACGGTTGGTGAAGTGGGAGCTTGGCTCACAGCAGAACATGAGTCAGCTCTCGTATTTGGGTTGGGTACCGGGGTGACGGCAGCTGCGGTTGCAGGGCATTACGATCAGGTGACTGTGGCAGAGATCAATCCGGTCATGCAAGAAGCGGCAAGATATTTTGAGCCACTTAATGACAGGTTGCTGCAAAAATCACATGTTGATCTGGTTATTCAAGATGCATTGGTAACACTACTAACATCTAATGATACGTATGACTTGATTGTTAATACCGTCACCACCCCGGCATATTTTTCAGCCAACAAGCTGTGGACGAAGGATGTGTTTCAAGCAGTAAGTGATCGACTGGAACCAGAAGGGGTATTTGTTGGCTGGATCGATAATCGCTTGGGACTTGAAGGGTTGCAAATAATGTTCGCGACACTTGACGATGTCTTTGCCGAATGTTGGTACGTGTATCTCGATGATGGTTATTACGCATTTGCGTGTGGAAATGACACCTTAGTATTTAGGAGTCAGTTAGATGCCCCTGGTGGTTATTTTGAAGCGTTACTGCATCGTTATTTTGCCGTAATGCCACCAGAAGAATTTTTATATACGTTACTATTTAAGTTCGACATGAGCTTGATGTCTGATCAGCCTCTTAATACAATCGATCGTCCTCGGCTAGAGACATTGTATGTTTTAGACCGAGCAGTCAGTGGCGCCACTTTGCGTAATTTGTTTCTACCGTTTGTAACACAAGGATTATCTGAGAATAAGGCGAAAGATGAAGACATTTTACAAGCGTGGCGGGGATATTAGGTAGTTTTAGGCTTCACTCGGTAGCGACACAGTGGATATAAGAGCAGTAATGTTAAAATCCAAATCAATACAGAGTCAGACAAGGAATTAGTGTTCGAGAATAAGTGCGCAGCAGCTAATAGTAGGTATAGATGGGCTATGTACACGAACAAGGGAACGGTACCAAAGGTGGCAAGGATTCTGCTTATCCAGTACGACGATTTTAGTTTCACAAAAAAAGTCAGCAGTAGCAGGTTAAGACCCAGTGTCAGTAGAATGAAGACGATACTTGGTGGATATTTGGTCAGTGTCAAATAAGTGAGCAGGTCGCTGTACTCATTATAAGGAAAATTTCCGACCCCTAGTGTGCGTAGACTTACTCCGGCTAGACAGAGTAAAAGTCCAAAGGTGATAAAATTTTTACAGGCGATGATGGGGTTTTTCAGGAGCCATCGACCACAGATAATACCGATAAAGGTGAAACCAAGCCAAGGAAATACAGGGTACAAAACATAGAACGGCTCAGCGGCGCCTGGGATAGCAAGTAAGCCCAGTAAGATCGGCCAGGTATTCGGGGTGGAGCTTATAAAATAAATGCTACCAGCTGAAATCAGGAAGGAAAGTATTGCCGCAACAAATAATGTGCGGTTTTTATAGTCGATACAGAGTGCGGCGATACTGAGACTGAAACCCAGCGAGACGAACACACCAATATAATAAGAAGGTAACTGGAGGTGGAGCAAGGCAGTGTAGTACTGATATAGTGCTGTGAATAATGATTCTGAATTACTAGCGCTCCAGGTTAGGTTAATCAGTAAAAATTGCAGTAGAATCAGTAGTACACCCCGGCGGAAGAGTAACGCCTTAATCTTTCTATTTGACCAGCCACGATTGCTTCGGTTTGCTATTAAAAATGCAACTCCAATTCCAAGTAGGAGGAAAAACCCCGGGGCTACAAGATGTGAAAAAACTCGAGGGAGAGCGCTTGCGTAGGTGGTGTAGGGAGTTATTGGGTTGGACCAAATTTCTAGGAAGGATACACCGGCCAAGAATATGAGACTATGATCAAACACCATGCTGACTATTAAAAGACCTCGTAGTTGATCAATGGCAAGAATTCTTTGAGACATAATGGCACGTAAGTTTAGTGTACCGTACTTTAGAATTGATGATAATGAGGCAAGGCTTACTGTGCATAAAGTACGCTCCCGGAGCTGAGATATGACATACTGTATATACTAACTAAGCTCATTATCGTACCTATGTCATTTTTGCTTTCACAAAAAAATCATCTTGTTGTTGTACTATTTTCACTAGTAGTTGCTGTTGGGTCATTTTTGTTTTTCCAGGTAACTTCGGCTACTGCTGAAGTTGATGCAGTACAACCGGCCAGTGCTTCAGTAGAATTGGGTTTGTTGGAACTATCGCCACTTGGCGAAGCCGGTGGGTACGCGATGCCAGCCAGTGGCTGTAGTATTATCCATCGCGATTGTATTGATGGGTATGTTGTTGGAAAAGACGGTGACCTTAGTTGTCCAAGTGGGTTTGGCCCACGGTATGTAAACAGCTGTTCAATTTCAGTGACGCTGAGAAGTCGTAAATATAGTGGTGGTAGTTGGTCAGGCTATAGTGTGAATGATCGGGGTATGCAAACAGGCGATGTGATTCAGTTGGATTATGCTGCTATAGGAACTAACGGAGGTTCGTACACTGGTAACTGGGATGCGAGTAAGGTTATATGTAACGGAGTAAATTTCACAAGTAATGGTACTCGTGCACAAACCAATATTCCAGTTGTCGAGCCAGGTGATGCAAGTTCTAAAAACTTCCGAGTTAATTGTAGTTACTATAACCTTACTGCTACTGATGTGGTACGCATTACCAATAATACACCGTCTCCAGTTCCGGGTTCATGTGGGACTGCTAATGGCCGGACTTTTTCATATACAGATACTAGTTACGGAAGCTATACCGCTTGTAGCGCCGGCACTGCTTCAGGCTTTGCCTTCCCAGCAGCAGGCTCTTCAGATTCTTGGACGTGTGCCGGAACCGGCGGTACCGCAAGTTGTAGTGCTTCTCGCTCCAGTGCACCCCCACCGTCACCTACTGTAGACCTTGCTCCGAGTACTCCAACTAAGGTAGGTGGAGCGAATTACACTGGCTCACGTCCGTGGACGTTTAACACTGTCATGAGCAACTTAGGCAGCGGTGCTAGTGGTCCGTATGGATATCGGTTCGAAGTCGATTATAACTATAATATTTCTAGCGGCTTAAACGCCTATATGCCAGGGCCGGGAGGTAATGATGTTGATACCGGTAGCAATGTTCCAGCTGGGGGGACTCAAGCTATTTCTTCAACGCGGACCCTGAGTATTCCAGCGGGGTATCACCAAGTTCGGGCTCGGCAGTACAATGGTGCTGCTGGGTACTATCCTGGGGACACTAATCTGGCTAACAATGTGTCCCCTTGGTACTACTTTATCGTTCCAGAGACACTCACGGGGCTGACTCCTTCCTGTAACGCCGCCGGTACCCAAATGACATTGACTTGGAATGCTTCAACTCCAGGGTACGGCACATCCGGCTATTACTTCCGGGTCTTGACGACAGCCGACGCTAACGATGGAGATTCAAGCAACGATGATCAGTCGCTATGGAACAATAATGTTCCGGGCACTTCATACACTATTAATGTGACTCCTGGTGTACCATATACAGTTTGGGTACACGCGCGTAGTGCCGCTGGAGAGTACGGTATTCAACAAACTCTTTCTGGCGTTTCCTGCCCACCCCCACCTCCTGTCTCTTATAAACAAATCCGCGCCCACGAGCCAGG